>CAMACY010000001.1 GCA_945831585.1 uncultured bacterium
GCTTCACAGGAAGCATTAGAATTTATAAGCATTTCTAATGCTGTAGTCAAGTAACAATTGCAATCACCTAAGGAAAAATGCTTTCTGTCGTTTTGCGATGGATTGGGCTAAGGGTAAATATTTGTAAAGCATTGTCAGAGTTATATTTGTGTAGCTACAGCATTAGAAATCCTGTACCCCCCCCCTGCCTCCCCCAAAAAACGCCGAAACCCCCGCTGCCGTTCAGCAGCGGGGGCTTTGTACTCGGGCTCGCGGGCGGGGGGGAGAAGTGAGTGGCTTCAACAAATACCCACCCCCCTGCCCGGCGAGCGGTGCGGGGACTTACAGCACCTCGGGCGCGAGAGAGACGATGCGCATGAAGCCCTTTTCGCGGAGCTCACGGGCAACGGGGCCGAAGATGCGGGTGCCGCGGGGGTTGTTGTCCTTGTCGATGCAGACAACGGCGTTGCTGTCGAAGCGCAGCACGGAGCCGTCATCGCGACGGATGGGGGCAGCCGTGCGCACGATCACCGCTTTCACCACAGTGCCTTTCTTGACGGCAGCGGTGGGGATGGATTCGCGGATGTGGATGGTGACGATGTCGCCGATGTGGGCTTGATCCGTGGCCTTACCGATGACGCCAATCACCTTGGCGGTGCGGGCGCCGGTGTTGTCGGCCACCTGAACGAGGGATTCCATCTGGAGCATGGTAGATAGGTCCTTTCCGGTTAGTGTTTGATGATTTCCACAAGCTCCCAGCGCTTAAGCGCGGAGAGCGGGCGGGTTTCGCGGATGCGCACCTTGTCACCCGTCTTGGCGATCTCGTTCTCGTCGTGAGCATAGAACTTCTTGCTCTTCTTGACGATCTTCTTGAACACGGGGTGGGGGACGCGGGCCACATACTCCACAACGATGGTCTTGCTCATCTTGGTGGAGACAACAACGCCGACGCGGGTCTTACGAAGACCCTGGGGCTTGGTCGTAGTAGTTTCTTCGCTCATTTTCTAAGTCCTTGGGTTCGTGGTTTACTCGGCATCGGCGCTGCCCTCGCCCTGAACGGTCAGGGCGCAGGCGAGCTCCTTGCGGACGATGCGGATGCGCTGGTTGTTCTCCAGCTGTCCGGTGGCCTGCTGGATACGCAGGTTGAAGTACTCCTCGCGCAGCCCGCGGATGTGGGCGGCGAGTTCCTTGGCGGGCATTCCGCGGAAGTCTTTGGCTTTCTTGACAGGCATATTCTCTGTAAGGTTAGGTGTTGTTGTCAGGGGTTAGGCCTGGGGTTCAACGCCCTGGCGGTAGACGAAGCGGGTGCGGATGCCCAGCTTGTTGGAGGCGAGGCGCAGAGCCTCACGCGCGGCAGACTCGGTCACGCCGCCGACCTCGAACATGATGTTGCCGGGGCGGCAGACGGCCACCCAGCCCTCCACGGCGCCCTTGCCCTTACCCATACGGGTGTCCGGCGGACGCTTGGTAAAGGACTTCTGCGGGAAGATGCGGATGAACACGCGCCCGCGACGACGCAGATAGCGGTTGATGGCAATACGGCAGGCCTCGATTTGGTTGTTGGTCACCCAGCCGCGGGTGAGCACTTGCAGACCGAAGTCTCCGAAGGCAACATAGTCCCCGCTGGTGGCGTTGCCGCCGCGGTTGCCGCGGTGCATCTTGCGGAGGTTGCCCTTGACTCGTTTAGGCATTAAAGGCATAGTCTTGTATCTCGGTTAGGGGTTCTCGGTTCAGGCGTCGCGACGGGATTCACCGCGGTCGCGGCGGGGACGCTGGGGACGGCCTTGGCGACCGCCGGGAGCAGCGGCACCGGCAACTTCCGGGCGCTTGTTGATCCAGCACTTGATGCCGATGAGGCCATAGAGGGTGTGCGCCTCGGCAAAGCCGTAGTCGATGGGGGCGCGCAGGGTCTGCAGCGGCACCTTGCCCTCGCGGTAGTGCTCGGCGCGGGCGATGTCCGCACCGCCCAGACGGCCGGCGCAGCGCACGCGGATGCCCTCGGCGCCGAAGTCCATGGCCACTTGCACGGCGCGCTTCATGGCGCGGCGGAAGGAGACGCGGCGCTCCAGCTGGGTGGCGATGTTCTCGGCCACGAGCTGGGCATCGAGCTCCGGCTGGCGGATTTCGAGGATGTCGAGCTTGACCTGAGCCCCGGCGCAGAGCTTGGTGAGGGCGGCGGTCATTTCCTCGATGTTCTTGCCCTTGGGCCCGATGATGAGACCGGGGCGGGCGGAGGCGATGGTCACGCGGACGCTGTTCCAGGCGCGCTCGACGATGATGCGGGAGATGGCGGGGCTGGAGCCCTTGAGATCCTTGTTGAGATTCGCGGTGTAGTCTTTGATGAACTTACGAATCTTGAGATCCTCGTGGAGCTTCGTGGCATAGTCTTTGCCCGTAGCATACCACTTGGAGCGCCAGTCTTTGGTGACGGCCAGACGGAAGCCGATAGGATTTACTTTCTGTCCCATAGTGTTATGTCAGTTGAATGGATTATGCCTCTTTTCCGGCGAGGATGACGGTGATGTGGGAGGTGCGCTTGCGGATCATGTTGGCCGAGCCGCGGGCGCGAGCCATGGTGCGGCGGAAGGTGGGACCTTCGTCCACCATCACGCTCTTGAGAACGAGTTCATCGGCAGCGAGTCCGTTGTTGTTCTCGGCGTTGGCCACGGCGGCCTTGAGCGTCTTGTTGAGGAGGTAGGCTCCCTTCTTGGGGGAGTAGCTGAGCACGTCGGTGGCCTGCGAGACAGACATCCCCTGAACGGCGGCAGCTACATCGCGCATCTTCTTCGCAGAGATGCGAGCGTTTTTGTATACTGATTTCACTTCCATTGTTATGGTATTTGTTGAAGGATTAGTCGTTGGATTTCACGGTGACGCGGTCGCCCACGGCGACGGAGAGCGCGGGGTTGAGGTGTTTCTGCACCAGCAGCCCGGCGACTCGCTTGCGCACATCGGTGACGATGGCCATGGCGATGGCCTGGTCGCCGCGCGAGATTTCCATGGGCAGCCCCACTTCCACCTTGGCGCTTGAGCCGGCGTTGATGACAATCAGGCCGGACTCGGAGTCGATGCTGAGCACTTGGGCTTCATCGACGGTGCCGCCGAACTCGTCTTGCTTGGTGCGGCGCAGCCCGAGGGCTACCTCCAGCTCCAGCATGGCGGTGTCGATGGCTTGGCGCTCGGCGCTGTCGCCGTCCATGCTGTTGCGCAGGTAGGCGGCAACGGCGGAGGAGAGGCGCAGGGCGCTTTGGCGCAGGGTGTCCAGCTCGTTGCGGGTGCTTTCGAGCTGCGAGGCCGTGTCGATGAGCTTTTCTTCGCGGTCGCCGACGGCGACTCCGCCCAGCGCTTCGAGCCGGGTGCGGAGTTCGCGCAGTTGGCGGCGCGCCTCGTCCGCATCGGCGCGGGCAAGGGTGTAGCTCTCGCGCAGTGTCGCCACCCGGCGTTCCAGGCGGGCGATGTCGCGTTCCGTGACACCATCCGTCCCTTCGGCGGCAGCGCAGGGCTCTGCCGCCACCGCCGCGAGGGCGAGGCTGCAAAGAGCGAGGCTGTCGATTCGGGTACGCATGGCGGGGTTAGTTCATCTTTACTTCTTGCCGATACCGCCGTGCGCCTTGAAGATGCGCGTGGGGGCAAATTCTCCGAGTTTGTGGCCGACCATGTTCTCCGTCACATAGACGGTGGCAAAGCTCTTGCCGGCATGCACGAGGAAGGTGAGGCCGACGAAGTCCGGCACGACCATGGAGGCGCGGCTCCAGGTCTTGATGGGCTTGTGGGTCTCATTCTTCTGCACGGCGGCATCGACCTTGTCGAGAAGAGACTGGCTGACGAAGGGTCCTTTTTTGAGGGAACGTCCCATAGTATGATAAGAGGATTGTGGTTGAACTTACTTGGCGTTGCGGCGCTGCACGATGAAGACATCGGAGGGCTTGCGGATGCGGCGGGTCTTCTGACCCTTGACATGCCCCCAGGGGGACTTGAGGTGCTGGCGACCACCGCCCGACTTGGACTTACCTTCACCACCGCCGTTGGGGTGATCCACGGGGTTCATGCACATACCGCGCACGGTCGGGCGGATGCCCATCCAGCGGGTGCGACCGGCCTTGCCGGAGGACTCGTTCATGTGCTGGGTATTGCCGACCTGGCCGATGGTGCAGTAGCACTCCACGCGGAACTTGCGCACCTCGCCGGAGGGCATCTTGACCAGCGCGTACTCGCCGTCGCGGTTGGAGAGGATGGCCTGCTGACCGGCCGAGCGGGCAATCTTGCCGCCGGTGCCGGGGCGCACCTCGATGTTGTGGATGGCGGTGCCCAGGGGCACGTTCTTCAGGGGCATGGCGTTGCCGACCTTGGGGGCAACCTTCTCGCCGCTGGTGACTTTGGCGCCGACCGTCAGACCCACGGGAGCCAGGATGTAGCTCTTGGTGCCGTCCGCGTACTGGATGAGCGCGATGCGGCAGGTGCGGTTCGGATCGTATTCGATGGCGATGACGGTGGCTTCCTCGTGGCGGGTGCGGCGGAAGTCGACCAGACGGTAGTGGTACTTGTGGCCGCCGCCGATGTGACGAGTGGTGATGCGACCGTTGTTGTTGCGACCGCCGCTCTTGCGGATGGGCTCCAGGAGGGATTTCTCCGGCTTGCTCTTGGTGATTTCCTCGAAGGAGGGAAGAATCTTGTAGCGGTTGGAAGGAGTGGTCGGCTTAAATGACTTAAGGGACATGATACTTTTCTTCGTTAAGGGTTAGACAAGATCCAGAGACTCACCGGCGGCAAGGCGGACATAGGCCTTCTTCCACGCGGGAGCGCAGCCGGCGTCCTTGGTGCGAGCGCGGCGCACTTTGCCGTCGTAGTTAGCCGTGCGGACAGCGGCGACCTTCTTGCCGAAGGCTTTTTCCACAGCCTGCTTGATTTCGGTCTTGGTGGCCTTCACCGCCACTTCGAGCGTGAGCACGCCGTTGGCCTCGTGCAGGACGGTGGCCTTTTCGGAAACGCGCGGCTTCTTGATAACGTCGTAGATGTCGTTCATGGTTACTTGGTGCGGTTGGCGATGGTTTCGACGGCGGATTCAACGAGAACGACCTTGCCGGCGTTCAGCAGTTGCTCCACGTTCACTTCGGCGGCGGTCATCAGCTGCACCCCGGCGACGTTGCGCCCGGCGCGGTAGGTGAGCTCGTCGAAGCTCTCGGCGATGATGAGAATCTTCTTACCGGTGGCCACATCGGCCACGGCGGCGACAAAGCTCTTCGTCTTGCCGTCGGCCACGGAGAAGGAGGGAACGGTAACGACTTTGCCGCCGGAGATGATGTCGCCCAGCACGCGGCGCAGAGCCAGCTTGCGGGTGGACTTGTTCACCTTCTTGGCGTAGTCGCGGGGACGGGGGCCGAACACCACGCCACCACCCACAAAGATGGGGGACTGGTGGTCGCCGTGGCGGGCGTTGCCCGTGCCCTTCTGGCGGTACATTTTCTTGTTGTTGCCGGCCACCTCGGCGCGGGTCTTGGTGTTGGCAGAGCCCGTGCGACGGTTGGCGCGGTAGGCGGTCACCAGGTCGTGCACGGCCTGGGAGCCTTTCTCAGCACCCACCGTGACGATCCCGGCAGCGGTGGCAGCTTCGATGGTGTATTCAGTTGCGGACATAGATAGGTTTTCCTAGTTCGTTTGATTATTTACCGTTCTTCTTCTTGGCCGCGCGGATGACGACGTAGGAACCCTTGGCGCCGGGAACGGGGCCCGAGACAAGAATCACGTTGTCCTCCTTGCGCACCTGAACGACCTTCAGGTTCTGCACGGTCTTGCGCTCGTCGCCCATGTGGCCGGGCATCTTCTGCCCCTTCCACACGCGGGAGGGAGTGGCGCAAGCGCCCACACCACCGGTGCGGCGGTGCATCATGGAACCGTGGGCGGCGGGGGAGCCGTGGAAGTTATGGCGGCGCATAACACCCTGGAAGCCCTTACCCTTGGAGGTGCCGATGACGTCGACCCAGGCGCCTTCCTCGAAGAGGCTGACACCGGGGTGCTCAGCGCCCTCGGCGGGGAGCTCGGCGGCGTCCACGCGGAACTCCTTGAGGAGCTTAGCGGGAGCGATGCCCAGCTTCTTGAAGTGGCCGGCCACCGGCTTGGAGAGGCGGCTCTCCTTTTGGGCGTCAAACGCCACCTGAATGGCGGTGTAGCCGTCCTTGTCGGCGGTCTTGATTTGGCCGTAAGTGTTGCCGGTCACGTCGATGACGGTGACGGGGATCATGGCGCCGGTCTCCTTGTTGAAGACGCGGGTCATGCCGACTTTCTTACCAATAAGTCCTAAAGACATGTTCTGTAAAAAATCTGGTTAGGGGTTCTGTGAAGAGTACCGGGACTCGCGATCAGATCTTGATGGTGATGTCCACGCCGGCGGGCAGGTTGAGCTTCTTGAGCTCTTCCACCGTGCGGCTGGTCGGCTCGACGATGTCGAGCAGGCGCTTGTGGGTACGGATTTCGAACTGGTCGGCAGATTTCTTATTAACATGGACCGAGCGGTTCACAGAGAACTTCTCGATACGAGTCGGCAAAGGAATCGGCCCGGCGACTTTGGCACCTGTACGCTTCGCGGTCTCGACGATTTCCGTAGCGGAGCGGTCGATGGCGCGGCTGTCAAATGCACGGAGACGGATGCGGATTTTGGGACTTTGCATGAACGTGCGGTTCTGTTTAGGTTATTATTGGTTTGGTTTACTTGTTGCCACCGCGAGCCTTGACGATCTGAGCGACAAGGTTCGGGGGAACTTGCTCGAAGTGAGAGGGTTCCATGGAGTAGGAGGCCAGGCCCTTGGAGAGGGTGCGGATGTCGGTGGAGTAACCGAACATCTCGGCCAGCGGCACGGCGGCGGTCAGCACGCACTCGGCTCCGCGGTGCTCCATGTTGTTGACTTGGGCGCGGCGGCGGTTGAGGTCGCCCATGATGTCGCCCTGGTTCTCGGCGGGGGTGGTGACTTCCACGCTCATGATGGGCTCCAGCAGCACGGGGCCGCACTTGGCAAAGGCGTTCTTCATGGCGAAGATGGCCGCCATCTTGAAGGCGTTTTCGTTGGAGTCCACCTCGTGGTAGGAACCGTCGATGACGTCGACCTCGACATCCTCCACGGGGTAGCCGGCCACGCAGCCGCTGTTCATGGCCTCGTTAAGACCGGCGTACACGGCGTTCATGTACTCCTTGGGAATGGCGCCGCCGACAATCTTGTTGGCGATCTTGAGGCCGGTGCCGCGCTCGCCGGGACGCATGGCGATGACCACATCACCGTACTGACCGCGACCGCCGGACTGCTTGACGAGCTTGCCCTGCACGCGGTCGGCGCTCTTGGTGATGGTCTCGCGGTAGGCGATCTGCGGCTTGCCGGTGTTGGCCTCCACCTTGAATTCGCGGCGCAGGCGATCCACGATGATGTCGAGGTGCAGCTCGCCCATGCCGGCGATGATGGTCTGACCCGTCTCCTCGTCGGTCTTGACGCGGAAGGTGGGATCTTCGGCGGAGAGGCGCTGGAGGGCGTTGGACATTTTCTCCTGATCCGCCTTGGTGAGGGGCTCCACCGCCATGGAAATCACGGTATCGGGGAAGGTGGGGGGCTCCAGGGTGTAGTCGAAGTCGTCCGTGGCGAGGGTGTCGCCCGTGGTGGCGTTCTTCAGACCCACGATGGCGGCGATATCGCCGGAGTACACGGCGTCCACGTCAGTGTGGACATTGGCCTGAATCTGCAGGAGTCGGCCGACGCGCTCGCGCTTGCGGGTGCGGGGGTTGTAGACGGTGTCGCCCTTGCGGATGACGCCCGTGTACACGCGGATGAACACGAGGGAGCCCACGAACTTGTCCGCCCAGAGCTTGAAGGCCAGCGCCACGGGCTTGTCGTCGTCGGAGGGGATGATTTCCTTGGTCTCGAAGGTTTCGTAGCCGTTCTCGTCCAGCCCGTTGGGGATGGTGGAGGTCACGGTCGCCACCTTGGCCTCCAGCGGGGAGGGCAGGTAGTCCACCACGGCGTCGAGCAGAGCCTGCACGCCCTTGTTCTTGAAGGCGGAGCCGCCGGCAACGGGCACGAACTTGTTGGCGATGCAGGCGCGGCGGATGGCGGCCTTGAGGGTGGGGGCGTCGATGGGTTCCTCCATGAGGAAGAGCTCGGCGAGCTCGTCGTCCACGTCGGCCACATGGCTCTTGAGGTCTTCCAGCGCTTCGGCGGCTTTCTCCTTGAGCTCCTCGGGCAGCTCGACAATCTCGTAGGTGGAGCCCTGACGGTCGTGGTCATTGTACATGATGGCCTTCTGGTTCACCACGTCGATCTGACCGCAGAGGGAGTCCTCGGAGCCGATGGGGATGAGGATGGCGGCGGCGTTGGCATGCAGCTTGTTGCGGATGCCGTCGAGCACGTTGTCGAAGTTGGCACCCGTGCGATCCATCTTGTTGACGAAGCAGATGCGGGGCACGTTGTACTTGATGGCCTGGCGCCAGACGGTCTGCGTCTGGGGCTGCACGCCGGCCACGCCGCAGAAGACCACGATGGCGCCATCGAGCACGCGCAGGGAGCGCTCCACCTCGGCGGTGAAGTCGACGTGCCCGGGCGTGTCGATGACGTTGAGCTGGAAGTTCTCGTTCTCGAAAATCTTGTAGCAGCCCTCGGCGGGAAGCTGCTTCCAGTTCGTCGTCACGGCGGCGGAGGTGATGGTGATACCACGCTCCTGCTCCTGCTCCATCCAGTCGGTGGTGGCGGCGCCGTCGTGCACCTCGCCGATCTTGTGGATCATGCCGGTGTAGAAGAGGATGCGCTCGGAGAGGGTGGTTTTGCCACCGTCAATGTGGGCGGCGATGCCGAAGTTACGGTAACGCTCCAGGGGAGCCTTACGATCGGGGCTGCTGACACTAGCCATATATCAGAAAAGTATGGGGTTTGTTCTTGTTTTCGGGAATACGAGAAAACTTCCGCCGATGGGTTACCAGCGGAAGTGAGCGAACGCGCGGTTGGCCTGCGCCATCTTGTGCACGTCGTCGCGCTTGCGCACGGCGGCACCCTGGTTGGCGGCGGCTTCCTTGATTTCGTTGGCGAGAGCCTTGGCCATGGGCACGCCCTTGCGGTTGCGGGCGAAGTTGATGATCCAACGCATAGCGAGGGCTTCGGAGCGGTCGGGAGCGACCTCCAACGGCACCTGGTAGGTAGCACCGCCCACGCGGCGACTCTTCACTTCCACGCGGGGCTTGGCGTTCTCGATGGCGCGGGTCAGCACCTCCAGCGGGCTGACGGTGTCGGTGCCTTCGTTGGCAAGATCGATCGCCTTGTAGACGATACGCTCGGCCAGAGAGCGCTTGCCGGCAAGCATCACCTTGCCGATGAGTTTACCCACGAGCACGGAATCGTAGCGGGAATCCTTGCGCTCAATCTTCTTATAGACGCGTTTACGACGGGACATAACTCTGTAAAATAAAGGGTTGAGACTTACTTCTTCTTACCGGTGGGAGCGGCGGCACCGGCCTTGGGGCGCTTGGCGCCGTACTTCGAACGACCGCGGCGGCGCTTGTCCACGCCCAAGCAGTCCAGGGCACCGCGAACGATGTGGTAGCGAACACCGGGAAGGTCCTTCACACGACCGCCGCGCACCAGCACGATGCTGTGCTCCTGCAGGTTGTGACCCTCACCGCCGATGTAGGCGATCACTTCTTCGCCGTTGGTCAGGCGGACTTTAGCAACTTTACGAAGAGCGGAGTTCGGCTTCTTCGGCGTGCGGGTCATCACCTGGAGGCAGACCCCGCGACGCTGCGGGCAGCTGTGAAGAGCGCGAGACTTCGACTTCTCTTCCAGAACGGTACGTCCCTTGCGGACGAGCTGATTAATGGTCGGCATGTTTTTGCTATTGTTGTAGTTTCAGACTATTACCGATAAAGCAGCTCAAGCTCCTCTCCCTGGAGAAGCCACAGCTTTATCATGGCTGAAAGCCCGATAAATCACCACTCGACGTGTATCCCTACACGCGTAGCGGGGCGACTATTTTAGCGTCAAACCCTCGGATTGCAAGCCTTTTCTTTTGGTTTTTCAATCTTTTTCATCGTTCGGGAGTCCGAATGACGCATTTTCCGCTGTCTGCCCCGGAGAGTTCTGTGCTAGAACAGGGTCATGAATGCGATCGATCCCCATGATCTGACGGTGCAGCCCATCCGCCTGATCGGGCAGCAGTGGATGCTCATCACCGCCGGTACGCCCGAGTCGTTCAACTGCATGACGGCCAGCTGGGGCGGGCTGGGGGTGCTGTGGGGCAAGCCGGTGGCCTATGTTTTCGTGCGCCCCAACCGCTACACGGCGAGTTTCATCGCGCAGCAGCCCGAGCTGACGCTCAGTTTTATGCCCGAGTCGTACCGCGAGGATGTACTCTACTGCGGGCGCCACAGCGGGCGCGATGTGGACAAGATGCGCGAGACGAAGCTGCGCTCGGTGCAGCTGCCCGACGGTTTGCTGAGCTATGCGGATGCCGAGCTGGTGCTCAGCTGTCGCAAGATGTTCAAGACGCGCTTGCAGGAGGCGGATTTCCTCGATTGGAGCGAGGTGCACCCCCGCTGGTACAGCGAGGATAATCCCCTGCACGACCTCTATATCTGCGAGATAACGGCAGCGTACACCAAGTGAGCCCGCCACGGCGGCACCTGCCGTCGGCGTCGGGCTCAGCGCTCCGCGCGGTCGGCGGCGCGCACGGCGAGCTGCTGCAGGCAGTGGTCGCAGAGGGTGAGCCAGACCATGGCTTCGACGATGGGGACGGCGCGCGGGAGCACGCAGGCGTCGTGGCGCCCTTTGCCGCGCAGGGTGACTTCTTCGCCCGCGTCGTTGACGGTGGCCTGCGGCACCATGACGGTGGCCGTGGGTTTGAAGGCGATGCGGAAGTTGATGTCCTCGCCGTTGCTGATGCCGCCTTGGATGCCGCCGCTGTGGTTGCTGCGGGTGCGCACGCGGTCGCCGTCCATGTAGTAGGGGTCGTTGTGCTGTGTACCGGTGAATTCGGGGGCGCGGAAGCCGCTGCCGAGCTCGAAGCCTTTGGTGGCGGGAATGCTCATCATGGCGTGCGCGAGGGTGGCTTCCAGTTTATCGAAGACGGGGTCGCCCAGCCCGACGGGGCAGCCGCGCACGGTGCAGGCGATGACACCGCCCAGCGAGTCGCCGGCGGCGCGGGCGCGGCGGATGGCTTCGGCCATGCGTTCGGCGGTGGCGGCATCGGCGGTGCGCACGATGTTGCCTTCCACATCTTCGGCGCGCACGTCTTGCGGGGCGAGGGGGCAGCAGATGTCGTGCACGCGCTCGACCCAGGCCAGCACCTCGAGGTCGGGGCAGAGGACGCTCAGCACGGCGCGAGCCACAGCACCCGCGGCCACGCGACCGATGGTTTCGCGGGCGCTGGCGCGTCCGCCGCCGGCCCAAGCGCGGATGCCGTATTTGGCGTCGTAGCAGTAGTCGGCGTGCGAGGGGCGGTAGCTGTGCTGCATCTCGTCGTAGGCGGAGGAGCGGTGGTCGGCGTTGCGCACGGAGAGCGCGATGGGGGTGCCGAGGGTGCACCCGTCGAGCACGCCGGAGAGGATGTCAACGCGGTCGGCTTCCTTGCGCGGGGTCACGATGTCGCTTTGCCCGGGGCGGCGGCGGTCGAGCTCGCGCTGAATCATCTCCTGCGTGAGGGGGATGCGCGAGGGGCAGCCGTCGATGACGACGCCGACGCCGACGCCGTGTGATTCTCCCCAGGTGGTGATGCGGAACAGGTGACCGTAGCTGCTGGACATGGCGCTATCCTACACGATGGGGCGGCTTCTGGCAAGGCGTTTCAATGTGCCGTGTCGCGCAGACAGCGGTAGTTGATGTAGGCCAGGTAGCCGGTGAGCAGGATGTTGAACCAGTTGCGGGTGCCGATGCTGAGACCGACGAGGAGCAGCGAGGTGACGAAGCCGATGATGCAGGCGAGGCGTTCGTTGTGCAACAGGGTGGCGAGGAGTTTGCCGCCGTCGAGCGGGAAGATAGGCAGTAGGTTGAAGATGCTCCACCAGAAGCTAATTTGCATGAGTATGAGTGCAAATTGGAGGATGACCTGCGGCAGGGGGTGCGTGAGCATGCCCTCGCGCAGGGCGATGAGGACGCTTTCTTCCCCGGGCAGGCTGACGGGTAGCGGCAGAAGGAAGGCAGCCTTGAGTCCCGCCCCGGGGCAGCCGAGCAAGGCGCCGAGGGCGAGCCCGCTTAGGGCTCCGAGGGCGAAGCCGGCCAGGGGCCCGGCGGCGACCATGGCGGCGTAGCCGAGTCGTGTGCGCGGCAGGACGGGGGTGTAGGTGACGCCGCCGATGCCGGCGATGATGATGCTCGGGCGCCCGCCGCCGAGCCTCCGCGCCGTGAGGGCGTGCCCCATTTCGTGCACGATGAGGGCGAGCATGCCGGCGGCGACGAAGAGGAGGGTCTGCACGAGTCCGTCGCGGTCGCTGATGCCGAGCCCGCCGCCGATGATCGCGAGGACAACCCAGGAGATGAGATGGATGTGCACGGGGATACCCAGCAGGTTCAGGTGCAGGGTTCGAGAGCCGGAGCTGTGGGTCTTCATGCGCTTATCATACTCCCCGGAGGCTCCCGCTGCCAAGAAAATTGCATTTTTTTACAAAAAAAGCTTGCAATGGAGTTCGAGAGAGGGTAAATTCGCCCCGCACCCCGTCAGGGGATGGCAAATCCGGCGTAGCTCAGCGGAAGAGCGGGTGACTGTTAATCACTAGGCCGTTGGTTCGATCCCAACCGCCGGAGGATTTCTAAGAGGAGGGCGTGATCTTTGGATCACGCCCTCCGTTGTTTGTCGGGGAACGCTGCCTGATGGGCTGCCCCCTGCCCTGCCCCGTTCGCCGACAGGTGTCGCGCGGTCTTTTGCGTGTGCGGGCGTTCTTTGGCATTGTCAGCGCGCGCTGCGGGGGGTAGAATGGGGGGCATGAAGTACGACCTGATTGTCATCGGCGGAGGTCCGGCGGGTTATGTGGCCGCCATTCGTGCCGCGCAGCTCGGCAAGTCGGTGCTGTGCATCGAGCGTGGGCGCGTGGGCGGCACCTGCCTCAACCGAGGCTGCATCCCGACCAAGGCGCTGCTGACGAATGCGGAGCTGTACCGCACGCTGAGCATGCGCTCGGCGGAGTTCGGCATTCGCACGGGCGAGCTGAGCGTCGACTGGCAGCAGGTGATTGCCCGCGCCCGCAGCGTGAGTGAGCGTCTGTCCAACGGCATTGCCTTCCTCTTCCGCAAGCACAAGGTGACGCTGGCGACAGGCGAGGCGCGGCTCGCCGCTACGGGGCAGGTGGAGCTGCAGCGCGAAGATGGCACGACGGAGCTCTTGGAGGGCGAGCACGTTCTTATCGCTACGGGGGCGCGCTCCCGCGAAATTCCCGCGTTCCCCTTCAACGGCAAAACGATTATCAACAGCACGGATGCCCTGAACCTGCCCGAGCTACCCCAGCGTCTGCTGGTCATTGGCAGCGGGGCGATCGGCACGGAGATTTCGTACATTTATCACAGCTTCGGCTCGCAGGTCACGCTGGTGGAGGCTCTGCCCCACCTGCTGCCGCAGGAGGATGAGGAGCTTTCCGTCGCGTTGGAGCGCTCGTTCCGCGCGCAGGGCATCCGCTGCCTGACGGGCGCCAAGGTGCAATCACTGGAGGCGGCAGACGGCGCGGTGACAGCCACGCTGAGCACGACCGAAGGGCAGGAGCAGCAGCTACAGGCGGATGTCTGTCTGGTGGCGGTGGGGGTGGTGCCCGTGGTGCCGGAGGCTCCCGGGCTGGAGCTGACGGAGCGAGGCTTTATCAAGGTCGATGAGCGCTACCGCACCTCCCTGCCCCGTGTCTATGCCGCGGGCGACTGCATCGGCGGGGTGATGCTGGCGCACAGCGCGAGCTACGAGGCGGTGCAGGCGGTGGAGGGCATGTTCAACCCCGCCTACACGCCGCGCCGCCCCGAGCACATCCCGAGCTGCACCTACTGCCACCCGCAGGTGGCGAGCGTGGGCAAGCGCGAGCGCGAGCTGCGCGCGGAGGGGGTGGCGTACAAGGTGGGGCGTTTCCCGTTGCAGGCCAGCGGTCGCGCGGTCGCGGCGGGCGAGACGGAGGGCTTTGTCAAGCTGCTGTTCGGCAGCGAAGACGGCGAGCTGCTGGGAGCGCACCTGGTGGGAGCCAACGCGACGGAGCTCATTGCTGTGCCGGGCTTGGCGCTCAACGCCGAACTGACGGATGCCGACCTGCACGCCATGATTTACGCGCACCCGACGCTGGCCGAGTCTATTCACGAGGCGGTTCTGGCCGCCGACGGTATCGCCATCCACGCCTGACCGCCTGCTGACCATGCCACGCCGTTATTACTACGACACCGGAACGGAAAAAATCGGCCCCGTGAGCGGGGAGGAGCTGCTGCGCCTGCGCGCGGAGGGCACCCTGAGCGATGATACTTGGGTGCGCCGCGAGGACAACGGCACCTGGCGTCCCCTGCGCACGGTCGACCTGCGCCGCGAGGAGGAGGCCGCGGCCAATCCCTCGTTGTGGTCGCTGCTGTTGCGCAGCGGTCTGCTGGGGCCGCTGGTGCTGCTGGCGCTGGGCGCGGTGGTGTTCATTTTGCTGGCGGCCGGCGTGGTGCGGGTGTTCTGGCCCCTGCTGCTGGTCATCTTCATCGTGTGGCTCTTCGGCAAGGCGCTGCGCTGATGTTCCCTTTCTTCTGATTACTTGCTATGTTCACCCTCGCTGCGGCTGCACCCACCACCTACGACCAAAGTTTACTCTGTTACCTCTGCACGGTTTTTGCCACGGTAGTCGGTGCCGTGGCCGGGGCGACGGCGTTCAGCCGCCAGCGCATGGATGTGGTGGGCATTTTGGCCTGCGGCACCATCGCCTCGCTGGGCGGCGGCACGGTGCGCGACATCCTGCTCAGCGGTTTTGTCAATGCCGAGGGGCAGCCCGTGACGGTCTACTGGATGCGCGGAGCAGACACGGAGCTGCTTTGGGAGGCCTTGGGCACCTCGCTGGTCATCTTCATTCTGGCGCGCTACACGAAGGCGCTCCCGGCGGGTACCATCCGCGTGTCCGATGCCTTTTCCATGGCCTTTTTCTCCCTGTTGGGCACGGCCAAGTGCTACTGCCTGGGTTGCCCGCCCATTGTCTGCGTCTGCATGGGGGTCACCACGGGGGTGGCGGGCGGCGTGCTGCGCGATGTGCTGACGGGCAATGTGCCCTATGTGTTCCGCTCCAAGGAGATTTATGCCTTGGCCAGCGCGGCGGGCTGCATCACCTTCTTCATCCCCCTCTCCCTCGGGGGCTCGCTGGAGCTGTCGTTCATCATCGGCACGCTGGTGGTCTTTGTCACCCGCATGACGGCGGTCTGGCTCAACTGGCGCGCGCCTTCCTACCAGCCGCTCTTTGAGAAGAGCCACGAGCGCCAGGACTGAGGCTCCGCGGCGGGTGCCGCGAAAAAGGCTTGCGCGGGCGCGGGGGAGGTGTTACCATCCCGCGCGCGCTATGTCTGCACCAAGCTCATCTTCCCGCGCCCTCGCTTTTGCCGCCGCCTTTGCCGCTGCGCTGCTCATGGGGTCGCTGGGGCTTTTCGTCAAGGAGTCGGGCTGCTCGGCCGAGGGCTGCGCGCTGGCGCGCTTTGCCATCGGGCTGCTGCTGCTCGCGGGGCTTTCCTGCCGCGCGCTGCGGGCGGCGGCGTTCCGCTTCTCTCCCTCGTCGGCGCTGTCGGGGGTGGGTATTGCGCTCTGCATTCTCTTCTATTTCATGGCCATGGAGCGCATTCCCATCGGTCTGGCGGCGCTGCTGCTCTACACCGGGCCGCTCTTTGCCGCGCTGGGCGAGGCGCTCGTGGCGCGGCGCTGCCCGGGGCGGCGCGAGCTACTGCTTCTGGCGGCGGCGGCGGCGGGCATTGTGCTGGTGTCCTGCGGCGGCGCGGGGCTGCCCGGCGCGGGCGGCAGCGCATGGGGGCTGCTGTTGGGGCTGCTTTCCGGGCTGTTTTACGCGGTCTACATCCTGCTCAACCGCCTGATTCCCGAGGGGGTGCCGCTGACGCTTCGTACCTTCTGGCAGTTCGCTGCCGGCACGCTGGTGCTGCTGCTGCCGCTGCTGCGCACGGAGGCTCCCTTTGCGGGGCTGGCGGCGGGCTGGCCCTTCGTGCTCTGCATCGGTGTGTTGCAGGGCTACGCCGTGCTGCTGCTCGTCGCCTACGCGGTGCGGCGGCTCAACACGGTGCAGTACGGCTCCGTTTCCTACCTGGAGCCTGTGGTGGCGGTGGCGCTGGGCTGGGCGCTCTACCACGAGGGCATGCAGCCCCTGCAGTGGGGCGGCGTGGCGCTCGTCATCGCGGCGTCGCTGGCGCAATCTCTTCTTCCTCCGAAACAATCCTGACTGTTATGCACCATCTCGCTGACATCACCTCTGTCCGCACCCTCGACCTCCACGCCGCGGGCGAACCCTGCCGCGTGCTCTACCAGTCGCTCTACGACCTGCCCGGCGACACCATGCGCGAACGCGTGGACTACATGAAGGAGCATCTGGACGCCATCCGCTCCTTCCTCATGCAGGAGCCGCGCGGGCACAAGGCCATGTTCGGCTCCGTGCTCACCCGCCCCGCCACGCCCGATGCCGATGTGGGCATTCTCTACACCGATTCGGACGGCTACCTCGACATGTGCATCCACGGCACCATCTGCACCAGCCGCGCCGTGGCCGAGCTCGGGCTGCCGCTGCACACGCCGGGGCACATCGTGTTCGATGCGGTCTGCGGGCGCATTGAGTCCGACCTGCACTACGGCCCCAACGGCAAGGTGGACGAGGTGACGGTGCAGAATGTGCCCTCCTTTGTCTTTACCCCCGAGCCGATTCAGCTCGAGGTGCCGGGCGTCGGCACCCTGCCCGCGCATGTGGTCTTTGCGGGTAATTTCTTCGTGCTGGTGGAGTATCCGGCCAATGAGCCCATCTCGGCCGCCTCGCACGACCGCAACTACTTCATCGACTTGGGCATGCGCATCTGCAACGCGGCCAACGCCGCCATCGCCGTGAGCCACCCCACGAACCCCTCCACCAAGCGCATCGCACTGGCGGCGCTCTACCAGCGCGTCGGGCGCGAGCCGCTGCATGTGCGCAACACAGTCATTTTCGACGGGCAGATGGATCGCAGCCCCTGCGGCAGCGGCACCTCGGCGCTCATGACGCTCATGCACCACCTCGGCGAGCTCGACTACGAGCAGCCCTACATCTCCGAGTCCTACCTCGGCTCGCGCTTCTACGGCTGCCTGCGCCCCGCCGCCCCCGTGGGGTCCTACCCCGCCGTGACGCCCCGCGTGACGGGCAAGCCCTACCTCACGGCGCGCTGCGAGTTCTTCCGCGAGTCGGAGGACCCTTTCCGCGACGGTTTTTTGCTGGCTTGACAGCGGCGCGCGCAGCGTGCTAGCATGCGCATGATGAAGGCGTGGATGAGAGGGCTCCTGCTCGCGGCAACGACCCTGCTGCCGCTGGGGGCTGCGGACTATGTGGTCGACCCGCAGCGCGGCAGCGACTCGGGCGACGGCAGCGCCGCCGCGCCTTGGCAGAGCTTCGAACCGCTCAATGCCCGCGCCCTCACGGCGGGCGACTGCGTGACGGTGCACCCCGGGCGGCTGAGCAGCACGCTGGCGCCCCGCGCCTGCGGCAGCGCGGAGCAACCCGTCCGCATCCGCTTTCTGCCCGGGCGCTACGACTGGGAGCCCGCGGGGCTGCTGCGCCGTAAGCTCGCCATCTCCAACACCAACGACTGCCCCGAGGAGCCCAAGGCCATCGCCATGGAGCTGGCGGGGGTGCGCCACCTGCGCGTGGAGGGCAAGCAGGCGCACTTCTTTTGCCGCGGCAAGATGGTGCAGATTCATTTGGAGGAGGCGGCCGATGTCTGCCTGAGCGGCTTTTCCTTTGACTACGCCCGCCCCACGGTCTCGGAATACCGGGTGACGGAGCTGGGGGAGCACCACGCGCTTTGCCGCGTGCATCCGGACAGCGCCTACCGCTTGGAGGGCGGGCGGCTCATCTGGGTGGGCGAGGGCTGGGAGCTGCCCTCCGATGACTGTTGGGCGCAGGTGGTGCGCGATGTGAACACGGCGCGGCGCGGCGCACCGCTTCTGGGGCAGCAGCGCCTGCGCGAGCTTGAGCCCGGGCTGCTGCGTGCCGAGTTCGAGCGCAACCCCGGCTTGGAGCTCGGCTGCGGCTACCAGGAGCGTTCGCAGCGGCGCGACGGCTGCGGCGTCTTTTGCGAGCGCTCGGAGCGCATCCGCTTGGTGGACGTCGCGATGAACTTCATGCACGGCATGGGCATCGTCTGCCAGTTTTCGCAGGACTTGCGCTTTTCCTGCCTGCGCGTGGTGCCGAGCCGGGGGCGCACCGCCGCCGCCTGGGCCGATATTCTGCATTGCTCAGGCTGCATGGGGCAGCTTGTGGTGGAGGAATGCCTGCTGAGCGCGGCGAATGATGACGCTATCAACGTACACGGCACCCACCTGCGCCTGAGTGCCCTGCACCCCGACCGCTGCGGCGGCACGCTGCGCTTCTGCCATCCGCAAACCTTTGGTTTTGCCGCCTTTCGCGAGGGCGATGCCGTGCAGTTCACGGACGGCGAGACTCTGCTGCCGCTGGGGGAGACCACGGTGCGTCGCGCCGAGTTATCCGCCGACGGGCGCAGCATGGAGCTGCGCTGGGATACGCCCGCGCCCGAGACTTGCCGCTGCGGGCGCGATGTGCTGGAGAACCTCAGCGCCACCCCCGCCCTCACCGTGCGGCACTGCATGGTGCGCGGCATCACGACGCGCGGTTTCCTCGTCACCACGCGCCGCCCCGTGCGCATCATCGGCAACTGCTTTGTCTCCACGGGCATGCCCGCCCTGCTCATCGAGAACGATGCCAACTACTGGTTCGAGAGCGGTCCCGTGCAGGACATGGAGATTCGCGGCAACCGCTTCATCCGCTGCGCGGAGCCCGTCATCTGCTTCAACCCGCAGGTGCTGCGCCACGCCGGAGCCGTCCACCGCAACATCCGCATCGAAGACAACGATTTTGAGCTGCTGCGGGGCTGCGCGCTGGGGCTGCGCGCCACCGAGGCGGTCTCCTTCCTCGGCAACCGCTGCCGCGCGCCCGAGCCGGCGCAGGCGCCCCTCATCCGCTGCGACCATTCCCCCCAACCCACCACCGACTGATGTACCAAGCCTTTTCTGACCTCCTGACCGACAAGAAGCACCTGGCGCTCATCTCCCACGCCCGCCCCGACGGCGATGCCATCGGCTCGCTGCTGGCGCTGGGGCTGGGGCTGCGCGCGCTGGGCTACCGCGTGAGCCTGTGGAATGAGGACGGCGTGCCCGCCCGCTACGCCTTCCTGGAGGAGGCGGCGAGCATCGAGACCCTGCCGACGAGCCTGCCGCAGGGGCTGCAGGCGCTCATCTGCCTCGACACGGGCTCGTGGAAGCGCCTGGGCGACCGCGCGGCGGCGCTGCTCGCGGGTTTTCCCTGCATCATCAACATCGACCACCACGGCAGCAACGAGGGCTACGGGCAGCTCAACATCATCGAGCCCGCCGCCGCGGCCACGGGCATGGTGGTGCATGCCCTGCTGCGCGAGCTGGGCGCGCCGATGACGCCCGCCATCGCCGCCGCGCTCTACACCGCCATCAGCACCGACACGGGCTCCTTCCAATACGGCAGCACCACGCCCGAGGTGCTGCGCACGGCGGCTGAGCTGCTGGAGGCGGGGGTGGATGTGGCGGAGCTCAACCGCTGCCTCTACCAGGAGAAAAGCCCGGGCGAGCTGCGGACACAGCGCGAGGTGCTCAACCACATGGTGAGCGAGGAGGGCGGGCAGCTCGTGCACTACTCCATGAGCCTTGCCGTCAAGCGCGAGCTGGGGCTGAGCCTGGAGGACACCAAGGATTTGGTGGACATCATCCGTGTGCAGGCGGGCAGCAAGCTGGCCATCATCTTCGAGGAGCTGGAGGAGGGGCGGGTGCGCATGTCCCTGCGCTCTAAGGACGCGCGGCTCAACGTGGGCAGCATCGCCCAGCAGTTCGGCGGCGGCGGGCACGCCATGGCGGCGGGCATCCGCATGCGCGGCACGCTGGCGGACTGCCGCGAGCGCGTGCTGCACGCCCTGCGCCAAGCCCTCCGCAACCTGTAATCACCTCTTCCCATGACGACCACTCCCGAACCCAACGGCGTTCTGCTCATCGACAAGGACCCCGGCTTCACCTCGCACAACGCGGTGGCGCTCTGCCGCCGCATCCTCGGCTACAAGAAAATCGGTCACTGCGGCACGCTGGACCCCATGGCCACGGGGCTGCTGATGCTGGTCATCGGGCGGGCGACCAAGCTCCAGGATCGCCTCATGGGCGAGGACAAGCTCTACAGCGGCACGCTGCGGCTGGGCATCGAGACCAACAGCCAGGATGCCGAGGGCGAGGTGGTGGCGCAGCACCCCATTGACCACCTGAGCGAAGAGTCCGTGCGCGCGGCCTTTGCGCATTTTGACGGGGAGTTTGAGCAGCTGCCGCCCATGTTCTCAGCGGTGAAAATCAAGGGCGTTCCCTGCTACAAGCTGGCGCGCAAGGGGCAGGAGGTGGCGCGCAAGCCGCGCCGCGTGGCGGTGCTGCACCATGCCATCACCCGCCTGGATTTGGCGCGCGGCGAGGTCGATTTCACCGTGCACTGCACCAAGGGTTTTTATGTGCGCACCTACGCGCACGACATCGGGCAGCACTTGGGCTGCGGGGCGCATTTGACCGCCCTGCGCCGCCTGCGCAGCGGCCGCTTCGATGTGCGGGCGGCCATCACCGTGCCGGAGCTCAAGGCGGCGAGCCGTGAGGAGCTGCTGGCGCGCCTGCTCGCGCCGCATGAGCTGTTTGCCGACTCTGCTTCATGAAGCTGCTGCACTCCATCGAGGCGCTGCGCGCGCTGCCGCGCCCCGTGCATCTGGCGCTGGGCTTTTTCGACGGCGTACATCTGGGGCACCGCCGCGTCATCGAGAGCACCGACAGCCCGGGCGCGCTGCGCGGAGTGCTCAGCTTTGCCGAGCATCCGCTGGCGCTGCTGGCGCCCGAGCGCTGCCCCAAGCTCATTTCCCCGGGGCAGCGCGCCGAGCTCTTGGCGGCGCTGGGGGTGGAGCTTCTCGTGCTGCTGCCCTTTGACCGCGCACTGGCGGAGACGAGTGCGGAGGATTTTTGGGCACAGTTGCGGGCGACGGGGCGCGTCTGCGGGCTGTCCGTAGGCTGCAACCAGCGCTTCGGGCGCGGGGGGGCGGGCACGCCCGAGCAGCTGCGCGCCTGGGGAGCGGCGGCGGGCATCCGCGTGCACGTTTGTGAGCTGGCGCAGCTCGACGGCGAGCGCATCAGCTCCTCGCGCATTCGCGAATTGCTGGCGACGGGGGACTTGGAGCGCGCCACGGCCATGCTGGGGCATCCCTACAGCATCGCCGGGACAGTGGAGCCGGGGCAGCGGCTGGCGCGGCAGTGGGGCTTCCCCACCGCCAACATCGCCCTGCCCGACGGCGCCGCCACGCCGCCGCGTGGGGTCTACGCCGTGAGCTGCCGCTACGGGGCTCGCCTGCTGCGCGGGGTGGCCAATCTGGGGCTGCGCCCCAGCATCCGCGAGGCGCACAAGCAGCTGCGCCTCGAGACGCATTTCTTGGAGTTCGAGGGCAACCTCTACGGGGAGCGGCTGTGCGTGGCGCTCGACCGATTCCTGCGCCCCGAGCGCTGCTTCGGCTCGGCGGAGGAGCTGCGCGCAGCCATCGCCGCCGATGTCGCCGCCGCGCGCGCCCTGCTGCCCGCCTGAGCGCCCGACACGCCAAAAGCGCTGCCCCCGCACAGGGAGCAGCGCTTTTGCGAGGGCTTCATCCGCCCCCATCAGAAGTCGTAGCGCAGACCGAGGTTGACGCGCACGTCGGTGTAGTCGCTGACGAACTCGGCATCCGCATCGGTGAAGAGCGTGGTGCTCACGCCGACGGGCACGGAAAGCCCCGCGCCGATCTGCACGCCGAAGGAGCCGCTGTCCGTACCCTTGACGCGCATCTTCTGCCCGCCGCCGATGAAGCTCAGCTCGGCCTCGTCGGTCTTGTCGCCGAAGTGCTCGTTGATCTGGGCGCGCAGTTCCAGCACGCTGTTGCGGCCGTCCGCCGAGCTGCCGATGACCGCCTGGTAGCGGGCACCGACCCCGATGTTGCCGTAGAGGAGGTCTTGGCTGTCGTACTTAAGCCCGGCGTTGCCGATGCTGCCGCTCTCGGTGAAGCCGCTGAGGGAGGCGGCCGTGAGGCTCAGGCTGACGATGGGCTGAATGAGCTGTGTACCCTCCTCGTTGAGGGGGATGAGGTAGCCGAGCTCGTAGTAGCCGGAGAAGCTGCTGCCGTTCGTGCTGCCGTCGGCGCTGTAGCCAAGCACCTTGCGGTTCGTGTCGATGTCATCGAAGCCGATGGTGAAGATGCCCAGGTGCGTCCAATGCCCCTTTTGGTAGCGGGCAAAGGCGTTGAGGTAGTAGCTGTTGATGTCAGCGTCCAGGCGGTCGCCGCCCTTGCCGTCCAGGCTGCCGAACTCGGCGGAGAAGGCACCGCCGACCACCCAATGCGGCGTGAGGTCGACATTGGCGCCGATGGTGGTGCCGTAGACGCTGTAGTCATAGCCGGCCACATCCTGCTTTTGGCTCAGGCTGTGGTAGGCGCCGTCCGCCTGCGCCCAGGCCTGCAGACCCGCAGACACCCAGCCGTCGTGCAGCAGACCCTCTGCGCCGCTGCCGCCCATCTGCACCACGCGGTTGCGGATGTTCTTCTGTGCATCGCTCACGCCGCGGCGCTGGGCATCGCTCAGCGAGGCCAGCGAGGCGCCGGATGCGGCCGACAGCGCTTGCTGGCGATCCGCCATGGTGACGGAGGGGTCGTTGATGTTGCCGGCGTAGTTGAACACCGCCAGCATTTCGTCGCTCAGCCCGCCGGAGCGGTAGGTGGAGAGCATGTTGCTGAGCACAGTCGTGCGGTTGGGCGCGTCGGAGAGTTCCTGCACGATTTCCGTCGTGCGATCCTGACCCTTCAGGAGGATGCTGTCGGGATTTCTACCAGGCTCCAGCCTGGCCTGAACAAAGGGAGCGATGTTGAGCAGGTATCCGTCCGGGTCGCTCAGGCTGATGAGCGCCTCGTTCTCGAACGTGGCCACGCCGCTGTCAAAGATGGTATAGGTGCTCTCGGACACCTCGCTGAACTCCAAACCCGTGCCGTTAATGATCAGGCGAGTGATGTGCAGACCATCATCCTCCACCGTTCCCGTGACGGTCACGCTGTCCAAGCCCGGATGCTCACCGGACACGACAAAGACCGAGGTACCCGTTGCCGCGCGTGGGGAGTAGGTCGTTGCGGTCGCCTGCGTATACCCGTCGTAACCGCGCACGAAGGTCACGGCCTCGAGAGTCTGTTGCCCCGTGGCGGTGATGGTGCTATCCCCGGACACGCAGAAGTTGCGCAGCGTTGTGCCCTCACCCACGGTGAGATCTGTGTTGGTCATGGATGCCGTGCTCGTGTTGCCTCTGAGGCTGTAGCCGCCCGCCACCGCCAGTGTTGTGCGCTCCGCCGCCTCCGCATCGCCAAGGGTCTCAAAGCTGCCCTGATTCAGGTGGAGATCGGCGCCCGTCATCTTCACCGCACTACCAGACAAGCCGCCGAGATTGGTCAGCGTGGTAATCGACAGCTCCCCGGCGCGCACCCACAGCGGGTCGGGAATCCCACCGCCCCAATCATTGCCGTCCAGATTAACCGTCGTTGCCCTCAGGTTGTCGACAGCAATCGCACCGCCGGCTACCGCTCCGGGCAGATTACCCAGAGTCTCCACCGACAAAGCCTGCGCCTGCAGCGTCAGCCCATTCATCAGATAAACCGCATCCGCCTGCATCGTGCCGCTTGTGCCGAACGTAGCCCCATTCCACACAAAACGCTCTGTCGTCGTCACACCGCTCAACGCCGTCTCGGTCACCGAAGCCCAGTTTGCATCCTGATAAGTGTACTTAATCGTCAGATCCTGCACACTCTCAGTCTGCATCGCCCCGTTCGAGATGGTCACCGTGCTGCCCGTCAGGCTACCGAACACGGATGTGCCGCCGCTCTGGGTCAGCGCAAAGCCCGTGCGGTCGCCGAAGGCCGCATAGCCCCCCGCCACCGTGACCGAGCCGCCGAGGTGGGTTTCAGCCGCCTCCAGCCGCCCCCCGGTCAGCGTGACATTGCCGCTGATGCTGCCGGCTTTCACCACGCAGCTCGTCTCGTTCGCGCCGCTGATAAGCACATTGCCCGTGATGGTGCCGACCTCAATGCTACCCGCGTAGAGTTCGACATTGCCGGCCGCCATGCTCTGCGCGGTCAGGCGACCGCCGCTTACACCCACCACGATCTTGCCGGTGGCCGTCAAAGCGGTGGCGTTCAAACTCCCCATGCCGGAAATCGTCAAATCCGATCCGGCGCTTAATGTGGCCAGGCTCGTCGATACCCCGCCGAGACCCACCGTCAGGGAATGACCGCTCGAGGACGAAATCGAGGACGTGCTGCTGATAGTTCCCTTCCCGAAGACCACACTGCCATCGGCTCCGTTGAACACCAGCGAACTGCCGTCCAGCAGCGAAAGCGATTTCGTCATCGATATCGCCTCGCTGCCGCGCAGTTCCAGAGTGCCGCCGCCCTGCACCACAAGATTGTACTTCTCCGCCCCGGAATTGACGCCCGATGTCAGCTTCACCCCCGAGCTGATGTTGAAGCCGACCACCGGCTCTTCCCGGGAGCCGATGGGAGCCCCGGCCATGATTTGACCGCTGAGCGTGGCGTTTTCCGTCACGTTCAACACCCCGTTCTTCCCCTCGAAATAAAAGTCCTGCGTGTCGTGAGCGCTAAGATCCAGATCCGACAGCGTCCCCTCGGCATCCGACACAATCCACGCGAAGTTGTCACCCTTCATGGTGACGCTCAGTTCCATGGAGGAGCCCTCCGGCTCCGAACCGACCGTGACCGTGTTCTTGGCACCCAACGTCATGGAGATGCCGTCCTTGCTGAAGACCTCCTCACCGTTGAGGGTGACGGACAGCGTCTGGGTGCCTTGCAACCAGCTGACGGACACGTCAAAATCACTGCCGGTGCTGCCCAACTTGCCGGAATAGGAACCATACTTCGTGAGACCGTCAAACCCGGGTTCCGGGTTCGTGATGATTCCCTTGTAACCCACCAGCAACTGCCCCTGATACAGCATGAGCCCGAAACCGGATGCCAGGTTGGAGGTCACCCATTTGTTCGAACCATCCGCCGCCGTGGTGGCGACAAAACAGGCCGTTGCCTCATTGCCCTCATAGTACGCAATCAGCGGAATACTCTCCTTTTTGGACGACGGCGCCCCCTTCACGGAAATATCCATCTGCCAATCCGTCGAATCCAGCTGTATGGGCAGCGTCGACAGATCGAAGGTTCTCATATCGGGATCCATGGGGTAAAACACCGTCGGGTAGCTGCCCCAGGTGGGTGCTGCCCACAGCGAGGGGGCGGCAAAGGAAACCATCGCGGCCAGCAGAGCCACGCGAAGAGAGGTCGGGAGATGCAGTTTCATCGTGAGAGGAGATTAAACGAATAGACGCGATGCGGCAAACCGCATCCTACCCTGCTACTCTAGCAGAGCCCCCATGGCCGTGCAAGCTCAAAAGGGCTTTTTTCACACGGGGGAGGGCGAATAGACGGAAAACAGCCGCATCCTATTAGCAAAAAACCCCGCCGACCTCGGTCGGCGGGGTGGGGAAAAGCCGTGTTGTGCTGTTTAGCGGGAGTAGAGCTCCACGATGAGCTGCACGTTGACGATGGGGGCAATCTCCTCCACGGAGGGGATGCGCGCCACCTTGGCGCTCAGCTTGGCGGCATCGAGCTCCAGCCAGTCGGGCGTGGTCGCGCTGGCGGCGAGCTCGACAAAGCGGTTGGCGAGCGCCTGCGAGCGAGCCTTGGCGGCGATGGTCACGGTGTCGCCGGGCTTGACTTGGTAGGAGGGGATGTTGACCTTCCGCCCGTTGACCGTCACGTGGCCGTGGCTCACCATCTGGCGGGCGGCGGCGCGGGTGTTGGCGAAGTTGAGGCGGTAGATCACGTTGTCAAGGCGGGTCTCGAGCAGTTGCAGCAGGATGTCGCCCGTCACGCCGCGGCGGCGGGAAGCTTCCTCATAGTACTTGCGGAACTGCCCTTCGAGCACCCCGTACATGAAGCGGAGCTTCTGCTTCTCGGCAAGCATGATGCCGTAGTCGGACTTCTTCTTGCGTCCGGCGCGGGCGCCGTGCTGTCCCGGGGGGAAGGGGCGGCGGGCAAAAGCCTTGCTGGCACCGAAGAGCTCAACGCCGAAGCGGCGGCTGATCTTGGCGGTAGGACCTGTATAACGAGCCATAGTGTTACTTCTTTCTGAGAGGGTTGGTATTAGGCACGACGAGCCTTGGGAGGACGGCAGCCGTTGTGGGGGATGGGCGTCACATCGGCGATGGAGGAGATCTCCAGACCGATGGCCTGCACCGCACGCACGGCGGACTCACGACCCGAACCCGGGCCCTTCACGCGGACTTCGACCTCCTTGAGGCCGTGGCCCATCGCCTGGCGGCAGGCATCCTGGCAGACGACCTGACCGGCGTAGGCGGTGCTCTTGCGGCTACCCTTGAAGTTGAGCTTGCCGGCGGAGGACCAGCCGATGACGTTGCCCTTGAGGTCGGTGACGCTCACCACCGTGTTGTTGAAGGTGGAGGAGATGTGCACGATGCCCGTGCTGATGTTCTTGCTGCCTTTGGCTTTGAGGATTTTGACCTGCTCGTCGTCGCTCAGACCCAGTTCGGCAAAGATGTCGCGGCGACCCTCGGGCTTCTTCTCGACGGCGGGAGCCTCGGGAGTCTCGACCACCGGAGTTTCTTTCACTTCTTCCTGAATGGTTTCTTCAGCCATGTTCGGTTGTATGTGTTAGGGGGTTACTTAGGACTTCTTGGCGCCGACGGTCTTCTTGCGACCCTTGCGGGTGCGGGCGTTGGTGCGGGTACGCTGGCCGCGCACGGGCAGCCCCTTGCGGTGGCGGATGCCGCGCAGGCAGTTGATGCTGGTCAGGCGCTTGAGCGCCATTTGCTTCTCGCGGCGCAGGTCACCCTCGATGAGGATGCCGTTGCTCGTGATAGCCTGAACAATTTTGGTCAGCTGCGCGTCGGAGAGGGTGCCAGTGCGCAGATCCGGGGAGATACCGGCCTGCTCCAACACCTTCTTCGAGGTCGACGCCCCGATGCCGTAGATGTAGCACAGGGAGGCCTCGATGCGCTTCTCGTTGGGGATTTCGATACCGAAAAGACGAGCCATGGTGGTGTGTGATGCTTGTAGATGGATGCGAAGCTGCGCTTGGCAGCGCAGACACTGCCGCACCCCTCGGCGCGGCAACGGCGGCTATGATACCCTTTTTTTCCCCCTTGGCAAGCAAAATGAGCTCATTTTTTACTTCTTTGGTTAATTTTGGGATTTTTGGGTTTGGGGGGACTCTTTCAACGACCCGCCTGTGCCTTGCGGGCGCAGGGGTGCTTGAATCAGGGGTTCCGGAGTTGGGGGGGGGGGGGGGGGGGCCCCCCCCCCCCCCGGCCCGGCCCCGGGGGGGGGGGGGGGGGGGGGGGGGGGGGCGGGGGGGGGGGGGGGGGGGGGGGGTGCTTTCAACACCCTGCCCTGCCGGGCGCGGGGGCGCCTCAGAAGGAGGGCAGCTCGCGCAGGGCGGGGGCTTCGGAGCGCTTGGCGGGCGGGTTGTAGGGCGGCAGGGCGGCGGGGGCGTAGGAGCCGGCGGCGGGGATGCGCTTGAGGGGGATGGTCACGCTGTCCTCGTCGATAACCTGTGCCTTGGGGTCGTTCTTGGTCCACAGGAGGGCGAGCCACCAGTTCGTCCGTGTCTTGAGGGTGGCGGAGCCCACTTCGTAGCCGGGTTTGTAGGCGACGATGCCCAGGTTTTTCTCTTGGCTGACTTCGGTGCTCAGGTTGCTGGTGCCCACATGCTTGCCGTTGATGGAAATTTCGGCTCCCGCGGGTTCGGTGTTGATGGTGAGGGTCTTGGTGCCGGCGCAGGAGAGCAGGAGCAGCGCGGCGGCGGCGGGCAGCAGGCGTGGCGTCATCATGCCGCCCACTTTATCACCCCCGGCGGGCGGGCGCAAGCGCTTTATGCGCCGATGAGTGCCATACCCATGGCCAGCCAAATCGGCAGGGTGAGGAAGGAGCAGAGCGTGGTGGCCAGCAGAATCTGCGTGCCGACGTCGGGCTGACCGCCGAAGCGCCTGGCGAGGATGACGGGGATGACCGCACTGGGGATGGCGCTTTGGATGACCATGATGCGGCGCACGAGGGGGTCGAGCGGCAGCGCCCAGGCCAGCAGCAGGATGAGGGCGGGCGCGAGCACGAGGCGCGCGAGGAGGCCCGCGCTGAGCATGCGCGGCTGCCAGCGGAAGCGGCGCGAGAGGTCGTACATGGAGCAGCCGAAGAGGATGAGGCAGACGGGGGTGGCCACAGCGCCAATCATCTCTGCCGCCTTCATGAGCGGGGGCTGGGCGACATATTGCCCGAGCCCCGACCAAGCCAGCAACAGCGACACGCAGACAGCAAGCAGCGGGCCGCGCAGCAAGCTGGCGAGCCGCAGGTTTTTCGCGCCGCCGCAGATGAGGACGACCCCCAGGCTCCACACGAAGAGTTCGCAGCCCATGTTGTGGATGAAGAGCACGCCCATGGTCGGGTCGCCGGGGGCGGAGAAGAGCATCTGCACGATGGGGATGACAAAGAAGGCGTAGTTCTGCACGCCCGCCGTCAGAGTGAAGGTGCGCCACCCCGTCCCCACGCGCAGACGCAGCGCCCGAGCCACCAGCGCCGCGACGACCACCCCCGCCAGCAGCTCCAAAAAACCGCAGCCGATGGCCTGCAGGGAGAAGCCGATGCTGCTGATGGCGGGGTGAGCCTCCGTCACCATGTATTTCATGATGCTGTGGAAGACAAGGCAGGGGTAGCCCACGTCCATGGCCAGCTGCATGATGACCTCATCATGCTGCGGTTGGATGGAGCCTTTTCGGCGCAGCCAAAAGCCGATGCCGAAAAAGATGAACACCGGGATGACGGAGAGGAAGGCGTGGAGGATGAGGTGAAGCATGGCGCTGGTGCAGCCCCTCACGGAGGCTGCGGGGGAGTGAGTTTATTCGCCCAGCACGCCGGCGAGGCATTGCGCGATGCCGACAAAGGCGGCCGCCACGCGGTTGTGTCCTTCGTCCTCCAGCGCGACGGGTCGCCCGGCATCGCCGCCCTCGCGGGTGCCGATATCCAGCGGCACCTTGCCCAGCAGCGGCACGCCGAGCGCAGCGGCTTCTTTCTCGCCGCCGCCCTCGCCGAAGATGTGGTACACGAGCCCGTCGCTCGGGCAGACAAAGTAGCTCATGTTCTCGATGATGCCGAGGATGGGGGTGTTGACGCGGCGGAAGAGGCCGATAGCCTTGCGCGCGTCGATAAGGGCGACCTCCTGCGGCGTGGTGACGATGACGGCGCCTGCCAGATCCACCGTCTGCACGATGGTGAGCTGGATGTCGCCCGTGCCCGGGGGCATGTCGAGCACGAGGAAGTCCAAACCGCCCCAGTCCACATCGCGCAGGAACTGCTGCACATAGCGGGTGGCCAGCGGACCGCGCACCGCCACGGGGGCGGCTTCATCCACCAACAGCCCCATGGAGAGCAGCTTGATCCCGTGCGCTTCCACGGGCAGGAATTGCTCCTTGTCGCTGCAGCCGGGGCGCTCCTTGGTGCCGAACATCAGGCTCATGCTCGGGCCGTAGATGTCCAGATCAAGCAGGCCGACGCGGTAGCCCAACTTGGAGAGCCCCACGGCCAGGTTGGCCGAGACGGTGCTCTTGCCCACACCGCCCTTGCCGGAGGCGACGGCGATGACGTGCTTGACGCCGGGGACGCTCGACTTCCAGTCCGCCGGGTCGTCGTTGACGCCGGTCGGCTTCTTTTTCTGCTCGGGGGCGTGGTGCTCGATGTTGACGTCGAGCTTCTTCACGCCGGGCAGCTCCTTGACCACCCCCATGACGTTTTCGTAGATGTAGCGGGGCACGTCGGCGTTCTTGCTCTCGACCAGCAGGTCGACGGTGACGGCGCCCTCGGGGCTGACGGCGATGTTCTTGACCAGCCCGAAGGAGACGATGTCGCGGCTAAAACCGGGGTACTTCACCGTGGTGAGCGCGGCGCGAATCAAGGCGGGGGTTAATGCAGGTTCACTCATAAGTCAAAATCAGTGTTGGCGCAGGCGGCACAGGCAGCGGACGGGGTAGAAGAGCAGGCCGACGCAGCGAACCAAGGCGCTGCAAGCCAGGCGGAAGAGCAGGACGGCGGGGTAGATACCGCGATGGAAGGGCGCCCAGCGTTCGTAGGCCAGGCAGGCGCAGACAATGGCGACAATGGCCGAGAATTTACCGATGATGCCGAGGTGGAAGCGGATGCCGGCTTCCTCCAGCCCCAGCTCACAGCAGAGCACGGCACCCACGAAGCCGACCAGCAGGAAGGCGGTGTAGTTGAGGATGGGGTGCTGCTCAATGATGCCGATGCACCAGCCCGCGACGAGCCGCAGGGCGGCGATGCCGATGAACACGCCGATGCAAACGACCACGATGTGCAGCGCCTCGGGGATTTCGCTCACGCCGTTGACCATACCCACGGCGGCGACCACGTTGTCGAGCGAGAGGGAGAGATCCATCAGTTCGATGCTCAGGATGGTCATCAGGAAGCTCTTGTGCCCTCCCGTGCGGGCGTGCCCGCTGCGCCGCTCAGCGGCGGGGTGCAGCTGCAGGTGCTCGGCGGCGAGGTAGATGAGATAGAGCGCGCCGAACCACTTGATCCACATGTTGTGCATGAGCCAGGCGACGAGTGCCAGCGCGATGCCGCGAAAGACGTAGGCGCCGACCAGCCCCAAGCGCAGGGCGGGTTTTTGCTGATGCTTGGGCAGGTGCGCAGCCATGGCGGCAATGCCCAGCGCATTGTCCACGGAGAGCAGCCCCTCGATGAGCACGAGGTTGAAGATGACCATGGCACTTGCGTAGCAGAACGCGGGCAGGTTGTCGATTTGGTCAATGGCCTGAAGCATCTCGGTGAACATGCGCGGCATTGTAGCAGAGAAGGCGCCCCCCTGCAAGCCCTGCGTTTGCGCGCGCGGCAGCGGCGGTGCGGCAGAATCCTGTCATGATGGGTGCGCAGTTGAGCGCGCGCTCTTGCCAAGGGGTTTCCCGCATGCTAGAATGCCCCACCGCGTACACAGTGCGCGGGCGCGTCGCTTACACGTTTCATCCCCTCCTTTCACCATGATCAAGTGGATTCTCAACAAAATCGTCGGCTCCAAGAACCAGCGCGAAGTACGCAAGCTCAGGCCGGTCGTGAAGAAAATTCTCGACCGCGAGCAGAGCTGGAGCGACAAAGACCGCGATTTTCTCGTGAGCAAGACCCGCGCGTGGCAGCAGCACCTGCACCGCTTCACCCCGCTGGAGCTGCCGACGCGCAACCACATCCTCGCCATGGCGCCGGAGGAGCGCGCGCAGGTGGCCGCCGCGCTGCAGGCACGCTTCGAGAGCCTGCGCCCGGAGTTCCCCAAGCTGCCGACGGTGGAGAACACGCCGGAGTCCATCGAGGCGGGCAAGAAGGCCTGGGCGGAGATTGAGCCGAAGTTCGACCGCATGCGCGCGCGCTATCTGGAGGAGATTCTGCCGGAGGCTTTTGCCGTGGCCAAGTGCGGCGCGCGCCTGCTCTGCGGGCAGGAGGTGGATGTGTGCGGCACGCCCATCCGCTGGGACATGGTGCATTTCGATGTGCAGCTGCTGGGCGGTGTGGCGCTGCACCGCGGCTTCATCGCCGAGATGGCCACGGGCGAGGGCAAGACGCTGGTCGCCACGCTGCCGGTCTACCTCAACGCGCTGACGGGCTTGGGCGTGCATGTGGTGACGGTCAATGATTATCTGGCGCGCCGCGACTCGATGTGGATGGGCGCGCTGTTCTCCTTCCTGGGGTTGACGGTGGGCTGCATCCAGAGCATGATGCCCGCCGAGCTGCGCCGCCGCCAGTACGCCTGCGACATCACCTACGGCACGAACGCCGAGTTCGGCTTCGATTACCTGCGCGACAACGGCATGGCGCAGAACCGCGAGAGCCAGGTGCAGCGCGGGCACTACTTCGCCATCATCGACGAGGTGGACTCCATCCTCATCGACGAGGCGCGCACGCCGCTGATTATCTCCGGCCCCGCCGTGGTGGAGCGCGAGCAGCAGTACGACGCGCTCAAGCCGCTCATCGAGCAGGTGGTGCAGCGCCAGAGGGAGCTGTGCAACAAGCTGATGGTGCAGGCCAACGAGGCCGCCAAGGCGGGTGATTACGACAAAGCGGGTCGCTGCCTGTTCAAGGTGAAGCTGGGGCAGCCGCGCAACCGCGCCTACATGCGCAGCCAGCAGGACCCCGAGTTCCGCCGCATGGTGGAGAAGTACGAGCTCTTCCTCTACCAGGATCCCCGCAAGCTGGAGCTCTTCAAGCTCAAGGAGGAGCTCTACTTCACCGTGGATGAGAAGACGCACGATGCCGACCTCTCCGACAAGGGGCGCGAGGTCATCAGTCCCGGGCATCCCGAGGCCTTCACCCTGCCCGACATCGGCACGGAGTTCGTCAACATCGACGAGGATGCCAAGCTGAGCGAGCGCGAGAAGGAGGCGCGCAAGACAGCGCTGCTGCGCCGCCTGGACGAGACGGGCGCCCGCCTGCACACCACGAGCCAGCTGCTCAAGGCCTACACCATCTACGAAAAGGATGTGGAGTATGTGGTAAAGGACGACAAGGTGGTGATTATCGACCAGAACACGGGGCGCGAGATGCCCGGCCGCCGCTGGAGCGACGGTCTGCACCAGGCTGTGGAGGCCAAGGAGGGCGTGGAGGTCGAGGCGGAGAACATGACCTACGCCACCATCACCATCCAGAACTATTTCCGCCTCTACAGCCGTTTGGCGGGCATGACGGGCACGGCGGAGACGGAGGCGGCCGAGTTCCACGACATCTACAAGCTCGATGTGCTGCCCATCCCCACCAACCGCCCCTGCATCCGCAAGGATCTGAATGATCAGGTGTTCCGCAGCCGCCGCGAGAAGTACAACGCCGTGGTGGCCAAGATCACAGAGCTGCACCGCGCGGGGCAGCCCGTGCTGATCGGCACGGCGAGTGTCGATGCCTCGGAGACGCTCTCGCGCATGCTCAAGTATGCCAAGATTCCCCACGAGGTACTCAATGCCAAGAACCACCAGCGCGAGGCCGAGATTGTGGCGCGCGCCGGGCAGCGCGGCGCGGTGACGGTCTCCACCAACATGGCGGGGCGCGGCACGGACATCAAGCTGGGCGAGGGTGTGGCGGAGCTGGGCGGGCTCTTCGTGCTGGGCACGGAGCGCTACGAGTCGCGCCGCATCGACCGCCAGCTGCGCGGCCGCTGCTCGCGCCAGGGCGACCCGGGGGCTTCGCAGTTCTTCCTGTCTTTCGAGGATGATCTGATGCGCAATTTCGGCGGCAGCGAGCGCATGACCAAGATGATGGACCGCTTCGGCATGCAGGACGGCGAGGCGGTGGAGAGCGGCCTGATGAACAAGATTATCGAGGGCGCGCAGAAGCGCGTGGAGCAGCGCAACTACATGTGGCGCAAGCATGTGCTGGACTACGATGACGTGATGAACCAGCAGCGCATGATTGTCTATGCCCTGCGCAACGAGGCGCTGCAGACGGAAGACCCGCGCCGCATGCTCTGGGACGCGCTGGAGAGCGGCACGCAGTACAAATGCGAGATCTACCTCACGGAGGACGACACGGGCGCCGTGCGCTACACTGACCTGCTGCAGTGGGTCAACGCCACCTTCCCCATGGGTTGGAGCGCCCGCGAGAACGACCTGATGGGCAAGCAGCCCGAGGAGGTGGCCGAGCTCATCGGCAACAAGGTGCGCGAGATGTACGAGAAAAAGGTGCAGGGCGAGCGACCCGACCGCGTGGATCGCATGGAGCGCGGCATCATCCTGCAAGCCATCGACAAGCTGTGGCAGAAGCACCTGACGGACATGGACGCCCTGCGCGAGGGGGTGCGCCTGCGCGCTCAGGGGCAGCGCGACCCGCTGGTGGAGTACAAGAAGGAGGCCTACGAGCTCTTCGAGGCGCTCATGCACAACATCGACTTCGAGATTCTCAACGGACTCTTCCGCAGCACCACCAACCTCTCGGCCTTCGAAGATTTCCTCTCCTCGCTGCCGGCGAGCCAGGCCGATGCGGAGGACAGCAGCGTGAGCGACCTGCTGGGCAGCGGCGACCTGCTCTCTGCCCTGCGCGAGCAGCTGGCCATGATTCACGAGCGCCAGGCGGCGGCGGGCATTGTGCCGGGCGCCGAGGAGGCTCCCGATCCGGCGCTGACGGAGGCGCCGCCCGCTCAGGAACCGGCGCCCGCCATGGGCGAATCCGTCAGCGGGGCGCTCAGCCCCACGCAGATGGTGCGCGGCGGCAAGAAGCTGGTGCTGCCCAAGAAGAAGATTTCCATCACCAGCATCAAGCGCCCCGGAGGCGGGGATTTGGTGATGGAGAGCCCCGCATCGCCCGTGCCGAGCATGGAGCTCGAGGGCGAGACGCTGGGAAGCGCCGACTCCGGCAGCCTGCAAGCCTAAGCCCCTCCCCTTTTGCCGCCATGAACGTGCGCTCGGTGCTGGAGTATGTGCCCTATTTCCGGGGGCGGCTCTTCGTGGTGCATGTGGATGCGGCGCTGCTGGCGGCCGATGAGCTGGTGGACGCGCTGCTGGATGTCGACGCGCTGCACGAAATCGGCGTGCGGCTGGTGCTGGTGGCCGAGGGCAGCGATGCCTCCCTGCTGCTGCATCGCGCGGCGGAATGCGAGCTGCATGCGGCTCCCGCCGAGCAGCCGCTGAGTGCCGGCAGCAGCGCCATCGAGCGCGTGAGCGAAATTGTGGCGCGGCGCCAGGTGGCCATCGCTGCCGCAGGAGTCGACGGGCGCTTCGATGCCGGCAGCGCGGCGCTGGCGGTGCAGCTGGGAGCCTCCAAGTACATCTGCCTGCAGAGCGGCGAGGTGCCGCAGCAGCACGAGCAGCCCATCTTCGCCATCCGCGAGCGCGAAGTCGCCTCCGTGCTCGCCGACTGCTCGCACCCCGAGGTGCTGGCGGCGGCGGCGGAGCTCTGCCGCCGGGGGGTGCCGCGCGTGCATCTGCTGGACGGCTGCCACCGCGGCGTGCTGCTCGACGAGATTTTTTCTGAGGAGGGCGTGGGCACGATGGTGCACACCGACTCCTACCGCGAGATTCGCCCGCTGCACGAGGACGACATCCCCGAGCTGCTCTCCATGATTGCCAGCAGCGTGGTGAGCGAGAAGCTGGTGCCGCGCGACTACGAGGGCATCCGCGACCACCGCGAGTGCTACTACGTCTACACGCTCGATGACACCATCGTGGGCTGCGTGGCGCTCTACCCCTACCCCGAGGAGCGCTGCGCCGAGCTCGGCTGCCTCTTCATCAAGAAGAACTACGAGGGGCACGGCTACGGGCGCGCCATGTGCCGCTTTGTCGAGCAGCAGGCGCGCGCGGCGGGCTTTGAGCGGGTGTTTGCCCTTTCGCAGAGCGCTGTGTCCTACTTCCGCGACCGCCTGCACTACGCCGAGCTGCCGCGCGAGAGCCTGCCCGCCGCCCGCCGCGAGCAGTTGGAGCGCAGCGGGCGCGCATCCGCTGTCTTCGGGCGCACGCTTCCCGCTTGACGCGCGCGCGCGAGCATGATACGCTCTGCGGCGATGCGCCTTGATTCCCACACTTCGCAGGAGGAACTGCTGCGGCTCAGCGAGTCGGTTCTACGCCGCGAGCTGCTGCTGAGCACACCGCTCAACCTGCGGCGTTTTCTGCGTTACCTGCTGCTCTTTCTGCTCTTCCCGGGCATGGTGTTCGGCTTCCGCGCGGGCATGGTCATCACCCTGCTCTTCTGCGCCCTGCTCGGCGGGGTGCTGGTGGCAGGCAGCGCGGCGGCAGCGACCGTCGCCATCTATTCCTGGCTCTCGCTGGGCATCGGCGTGCTGCTCTTTGTGCAGGCGGGGGTCATTCTCCGCGCGCGGCGCGACAACCGCCGCCGCCGGCTCTACCGCCCTGCCCGCGCCGGTCAGAAGCACGCTGTCGACACGCCGACGGACCACCCCCTGCGCTGGCACCCGCGCGCGCAGGACGATTTTCTCGTGGCGCGGCTCGTGCTGCGCGCGCCCAAGCGCGGCATCTACGCCATCCTGCTGACGGTGGAGGCCTACGACGGGCGCCGCATCATCACGGGCGGGGTCACAGGCACATCCATTGTCCATGCGCAGGGCAAGCCGGGACAGCGGCTACAGAGCCTGACGCTCTATCGCCTGGAGGCCGGCTGCCACGAACTGAGCTGGGCGCTGCCGCAGGCGGTTCGCGGCGCCCCCCGCGCCACGGTCACGCTGCTCAACCGCCTGTGAGCCCGCGCGGCGTGATAAAGGCTTGCAATGGCGCCCCCTTGCGATAGAATAGGGGGCGTTATGGCAGATCGTAACCAGACCGACCCGGTCAAGATGGAGAAGATTGTGAGCCTCTGCAAGCGCAAGGGCTTCATTTTTCAGTCAGCAGAGATTTATGGCGGCCTCAACGGCTGCTGGGACTACGGTCCCCTCGGCGTAGAGCTCAAGCGCAACCTCAAGGACTACTGGTGGCGCGTCAACGTGCAGGAGCGCCCCGACATCGTGGGCATGGACGGCTCCATCCTCACGCACAATTCCGTGCTGACGGCCAGCGGTCATGTGGGCGGCTTCACCGACCCGCTCTGCGACTGCCTGCTGAGCAAGGAGCGCCTGCGCGCCGACCAAATTCCCGCGCAGAGCGGCACGGCCTTCTGGTGGCAGGGCGCGCGCAGCGCGGACGGCAGCTGGAGCACGAAGAAGGCTTTTTCGATGCTGGTGCCGAGCGCTGAGCCCAAGGATGCCAAGACCGCTCGCAAGGGGGCGGCGCAGTACTACAGTCAGATGGCGGGGCATGGGCTGACGCCCGCCGACATCGAGCTCATCGAAGAAACGACGGAGGAGGTGCGCGACAGCGTGCGCTACAACCCCGCCAACGGCTCGCTCGTCACGGAGGCGCGCTCGTTCAACCTCATGTTCAAGACGACCATCGGCGCCGCAGCCGATGAGAACGACCCGAGCACGACGGGCTGGCTGCGCCCCGAGACGGCGCAGAGCATCTTCTGCCAGTACAAGAACATCTTGGACTCCTCGCGCATGAAGATTCCTTTCGGCATCGCGCAGATCGGCAAGAGCTTCCGCAACGAAATCAACCCGCGCAACTTCACCTTCCGCTCCCGCGAGTTCGAGCAGATGGAGATTGAGTATTTCTGCCGCCCTGAAGACGGGTTGGCGCTGACGGATGAGTGGCTGGAGCGCTGCCTGGTGTTCTACGAGAACATCGGCATTCCCCGCGACAAGATTCACATCCTCGATGTGCCGGACGGCGAGCGCGCGTTCTACTCCCAGAAGACCTACGACTTGGAGTACGCCTTCCCCTTCGGCGTGCAGGAGTTGCAGGGCATCGCCTTCCGCACGGACTACGACCTCACCCGCCACGGCGAGGGCAGCGGCAAGCCGATGGAGTATTTCGACGAGGCGAGCCGCGAGAAGTTTATTCCGAACGTGGTCGAGCCCTCGGCCGGCTGCGACCGCACGGTGCTGGCCGTCCTCTGCGAGGCCTACGATGAGGAGGAGCTGGGCAAGGACGGCAAGAGCGACATCCGCGTGGTGATGCGCTTCCACCCGCGCATGGCGCCCATCAAGGCGGCGGTCTTCCCCCTGCTCAAGAAGAACCCCGAGCAGGTGCGCATCGCCCACGAGATTGAGGAAAGCCTGCGACCCTTCATGAATGTCTTTTATGACGAGGGCGGCGCGGTAGGTCGCCGCTACCGCCGCATGGACGAGGTGGGCACGCCCTTCTGCATCACGGTCGACTTCGCCACGCTGGGCGAGGAGGGAGAGGAGCTCAAGGACACAGTGACCATCCGCCACCGCGATTCGATGGAGCAGGAGCGACTCCCCATCAAAGAGCTTCTCCACTGGCTGCTCAAGCGCATTCGCTGAGCTGCCCCAACAGCGCCTTTCGCCCCCCTGCCACACCGGGCAGGGGGGCTTTTGATGCAGGCGTTGCGGCGGAGAAAAGGAGCTTGCTATTTCGCCGATGAGTCGTATAATGATGCTATGAACAGACTTGCAGGTAAAACCGCTGTGGTGACGGGTGCCGGGCGCGGCATCGGTCAGGCTATTGCCCATCGTTTCGCAGCCGAGGGCGCTCGGGTGATTCTCATTTCCCGCAACCCCGCGTCCTGCGGTAGCGCGGCAGAGGCCATCAATGCCGAGTTCCCGGGGAGCTGCAAGGCTTTCCCCTGCGATGTGGCCGATGCCGCTGCGGTCGAGACCTGTGTGAAGGAGATTTTGGCCGAGTTCCCGGCGGTGGATATTCTGGTGAACAACGCGGGCATCACGAAGGATGGCCTGCTGATGCGCATGAAGGAGTCCGACTGGGATGCCGTCATCACCACGAATCTCAAGAGCATTTTCCTCTTTGTCAAGGCGTTCCAACGCGCGCTGATGAAGAGCCCGGCGGGGCGCATCATCAACATGAGCTCCATTGTTGGCATGAGCGGCAATGCCGGGCAGACCAACTACAGCGCCTCCAAGGCGGGGGTCATCGGCTTTACCAAGAGCATGGCGCAGGAAATCGCCGGTCGCAAGGTGACGGTGAATGCCATCGCGCCCGGCTTTATCGCCACGGATATGACGGATGCCATCCCCGAGAAGGCCAAAGAGGCGATGCTGGGGCGCATTCCGCTGGCCGACCTCGGCAAGCCGGAGGATATTGCGAATGCCGCGCTCTTCCTCGCCTCGGATGAGGCGCGCTACATCACAGGCCAGGTGCTCGTGGTCGACGGCGGCATGACGATGTGAGGCTCGCTCGGGGCTTCCGTTCGATGTTCGGCAGGCAGCGCTGCGCGGTGCTGCCTGCCGCTTGTTTGCGGGTAATCAGCACGAGGGTGGCACGCGTGCTGCGCGGCCGCAGTCGGCTCTTGACAAGGGGCGCCCTGCTGTGTATAGTGCGCGCGTGATGCCGAAAACGATTCCTTCTCTCACGCTGCCGACCAACGATTTCGAGCAGATGAAAGACATGAGCAACGCGCGTCTGGTCTGCGTGTTGCGCTCGGCTGTGCTGGCTCCCGACCGCGTGCGGCGCTTCAGCCCCCGCCCGCCCGAGGAGCACGATGCGTACACGGTGCAGCACCACCCCGGTCGCATCGAGGTGCACCTCTTTGCGGCGGGTTGCGAGGTGTTCTGCTGCAAATTTGTGCCGTCCGAGCGCTACTAAGTCTCCGCTGCGGCGCAAAACCGTTATCTTGCGGCATTTTCTCCTTGATGGAGAGGGGTGCTACGGGTAGAATGTCTCTCATGGCAGAGATTCATCCTACGGCGATTGTTGACCCGACCTGCGAGCTGGCGGAGGACGTGAAGATTGGTCCTTACTGCGTGGTCGGCCCCCATGTGCGGCTGGGCAAGGGCTGCGTGCTGCACAATCATGTGGTCATCGGGGGGCCTTCGGTGTTCGGGGAGCGCAATGAGTTTTTCCCCTTCGCGGTCATTGGTCTCAAGACACAGGATCTGAAGTACAAGGGCGAGCCGACCTTCCTGGAGGTGGGGGATGACAATGTGTTCCGCGAGAATTGCAACATCAACCGCTCGACGGGTCCTGAGACGAAGACGATCATCGGCTCGCACAATCATTTCCTCATCAATAGCCACTGTGGGCATGAGTGCATCGTGGGCAATCACTGCATTTTCTCCGGTTTTGCGGGGGTGGCGGGGCACTGCCGCATTGATGACTGGGCGATTATCTCGGGCTTTGCGGCGCTGCACCAGTTTGTGCATGTGGGCGAGCACGCGATGGTGGCCGGGTGCGCGCGCGTGCCGCGCGATGTGCCGCCCTACACGATTGCGGAGGGCTTCCCGGCGGAGGTTCGCGCCATCAACATCGTGGGGCTCAAGCGCCGCGGCTTTTCCGATACGGATATCCGCGCCATCAAGTTTGCCTACACCAAGTTGTTCCTGCACAAGGAGCTTTCGCGCGCGGAGGCGATCGCGCTGCTGGAGGCGGATGCGACGCATGGCGAGAATCCCTGCCTGCGCCGTTTTGTCGATTTTGTGAAGTGCAGCGACAGTGAGCGCGGCATTCTCTGAGGTGTCTCATGCCCTTCGTTTTTGACCTGGACGGGACGCTGGTGGATTCGCTGCCCGGTATTGCCGAGGGGCTTAACCGTGCGCTGCGTTCGCTGGGGCTCGCGGAGCACTCTTGCGAGGCGGTGCGCGGCATGATTGGTCGCGGGGCAGCGAATCTCTGCGCGGCGGCGATCGGTTATGCCGATGCGGCCGAGGCGCCGGTCGAGCTTTTGGAGGCGGTGCACGGCGCGTTCCGCCGCGAGTATCCGCTGTGCTGGCAGGGGGGGACGCGCCCCTTTCCGGGGATTTCCGAGTTGCTGGGGGATTTGGCGGCGGCGGGGCATCGGCTGGCGGTGTTGTCGAACAAGCCGCATGAGGTGACGCTGCCGCTGGTGCGGGCGCTTTTCCCGGATGTGCCTTTTGACCCGATTGTGGGGCAGCGGGCGGGCGTGCCGCGCAAGCCGGATCCGACGGCGCTGTTGGGTATTATTCGTGGCTGGGGCTTGGAGCCGCAGGAGGTGACGTTGGTCGGGGATTCGCCTTTCGATGCGCAGACGGCGCGCCATGCGGGCTGCCGCTTGGTGCTGATGCGCTGGGGTTATGCGCGCCCGGAGGAGTTGTCGGCTTGGGGGGCGCCGCTGTGTGCGGATGCGGCGGAGTTGCGGGGGGTGTTGCTTTCCTGAGGGCTGTTGCGATGGATTTCCGTGTGGTGGCTGCGGCGCGTCCGTCCCTTGCATACGCTCGGGAGGGAGTGGCGTTTTTTGAGCAGCGCTTGCGCCCGCTGGGCAGGGTGGAGTTGCGTTATGTGCGGGATGGTTCGGCGGCGGAGGTGTCGGCGCGTTTGTTGGCGGCGTCGGAGGGTTGTTTGCGTGTGGCGCTGGATGAGCGTGGGGAGAATTGGAGCACGCGTGAGTTCGAGGCGCATGTGCGCCGCTGGCAGTTGCAGTCGGTGAAGCATGTGGCGTTTTTGGTCGGGGCGGCGGATGGGCACAGTCCCGCGCTGCGCGCGGCAGCGGATTGTATCCTTTGTCTCGGTCGCCAGACGATGCAGCATGAGTTGGCTCTTGTGGTGCTCTTGGAGCAGTTGTACCGCGTCCACACGCTGCTGGCCAACAGCCCCTACCACCGCGACTAATTTTTTTAGTCTTACAATGTTAATGCTGATGCGTAAAGGCGTGCTATCGTCTGTTTAGCTGCCACGGCGGCGCGTAAAGGCGTGCTACCGTCTGTTTAGCTGCCACGGTCGCATGTAAAGGCGGGCTACCGTCTGTTTTTCCGCTACGGCGGCGCGTAAAGGCGGGCTACCGTCTGTTTGGCTGCCACGGTCGCACGTCAAGGCGGGCTATCGCCTTTTTTGTGCCGCTGCGGCGCGTCAATGTGTACCACTGCCTATTCTCTTGCCACTGCGGCGCGGCTTTACTCGGCGCTGAGCCGCAGCACGGGGAGACCCTCCACGGCGTCGTGCCAGGCTTGGGTGGGGATGGTGTAGAGCAGCCAGGCGCGCGGCTCTCCCTCGGCGGTCTCGGGTTCTTCTTCCACGCGCTCGACGCTGACCTCGCAGTCGGGTTGCCCGAGGATGTCGGGCATCACGGTGTCGATTTCCGCTGCGGGCAGCCAAAGCTCCAGCGCATCGCCCTCCGGCACGTCGCGCGGCAGGTACACGAAGAGCTCATCCCACACCGCCACGAGGTACATCCCCGCGGGCATGTCCACTTCCTCGACGGGGTGGGCGCCGTAGACGGCGGCGCCGTTCACCTGCATCCAGTTGCCGAGGCGGCGAAATACGTCCGCCACACCCTCGGGCACGGAGCCGTCGCCGCGCGGGTTGATGTTGAGCAACAGATTGCCCCCCTTGCCCACGCATTCTTCCAGCGCGGCAATCACCTCGGCGGGGCTCTTGAGGGTGACGTCGAAGCGGTTGTAGCCCCAGTTGCGCCCCACGGTCATGCAGCTTTCCCAGTCCGCATCCTGCAAGTCCTCGCTCGGGATGCGCTGCTCGGGGGTCAGGAAGTCGCCGTAGTCACCCTGCGCGGCGGCGGCATCTCCCCCGGCCTGCAAGGCGTGGTAGGCAAACAGGCGGTTGTTCATCACGAGCTCCGGCTGCTTCTCTCGGCAGAGCCGCACCAGCCCCTCGGCATCCCAGGCGGGTCCCTGCATCTCCCCCGACGAGTAGTCCCACCACAGGATATCCACCTGGCCATAGTGCGTCAGCAGCTCATCCACCTGGCGGCGCAGGTAGCGGCGGTATTTCTCTTGGTTGCGGGGGATGCCCGCTGCCTCCAGCCATTTTTTTTGCCCGGCGGGGTAGGGTAAATCACCGGGGATGCTGTAGTCGTAGTCCGGCTGGTGCCAGTCGATGACGCTGTGGTAGAAGCCCACGCGCAACCCGTTGGCGCGGCAGGCATCGGCAAACTCGCGCACCACATCGCGCCCCGTGAGCTTCTGCGCGTTGAACTCCGTGGTCTCCGTCGCAAACAGGGCAAAGCCATCGTGGTGCTTGGTGGTCAGCACGGCGTAGCGGCAGCCCGCCGCCGCCGCCAGTCGTGCCCACTGCTCGGCGCAGCCCTCCGCAGGCTGAAAGAGGGGGGCGGCTCCCTGCGCGTACTGCTCCGAGTCCATCTGCAGGTTGTTCTGCGCCCATTCCGCACCGCAGGCTTTGTCGCCGAAGAGCCCGCCGAGCCCGGAGTAGAGCCCGTAGTGGATGAACATGCCCAGATGCGCCTCGCGCCACCAGGTCATGGGATCCGGGTTCTCCTGCGGCGCGGCCTGCGCGAAATCCGCCTCCGTCAGCGCGGCGGACAGCAGCTCGCAGCCCAACAGCATGGCTGTCAACACTCGGCGTATCATGCAAGCATCCTAGCAAAAGCTCCGCGTCCTGACAAGCTCGGATTTTCCTCAGCCCCGGCGGCGGCGGCGCAGCGCCAGGACGGCCAGCGCCGCGAGGCTCAGGCTCGCCGTGGCGGGCTCCGGCACGGACAAGCCCGTCATCTTCAGCGAATTCCCCGTCCACACCAAGCGCGATTCCTCCTGCACCCAATCGCCTGTGAAGTAATCACGCGCTGCCCATTCCCTTACCTCGGAGGTGTAGCTCACCCCGCCGAGCACCAACGCCGATACATCCGTGAACAGCGTCAGCTCGTCCAGCTCTCGCAGCGCGGACGACACCCCCGTCAGGACAACGTTCACGGCGCTCTCGCTCAGCGTCAGGGTATGCCCCGACAGCGACACGGCACTGTCCGTGAGCGACACCGTCACTGCTGTCGCTTCTGCCAGCGACAGGGCGGCATCCACCACCGCAGGGGTGTATTCCTCCAGCGTGTCCGACACAACGCTGTAGGCTCCCTGCACCACCACAGAGCCTGCCTCCAGATGCGCGCCCGAAGCCAGGGTCAAATCGCCCACGCTCAGAGCGCTCGTCGCGAAGCTCAGCGTGCCGGCCTCCACGGCGACCGAGCCGTCAAAGGCGCTCATGTCGCCCGTGAAGCGCTGCGTGCCGCTGCCCATCTTGTACAGATCCACGCCATTCAGCACCGCGCCCGCAAAGGAGTGCGTATCCGCCGTATCAATGCTCAGCTCATGCCGGTACTCATCATTCGTCACGCAGGCTTTCCAGGTCCGGCTCGTATTGCCACCCGAATCGTAGGCTCCGTTGTACACATAGGTGGCGGCCGCGTCCGAATCCAAGCCCGCCACACTCACATCGCCGCGCAGACCGAGACCGGCCTTGCGGTGCTCGCCGAGGCTCAGCTCCATCGACACCGTGCCCAGCTCCCCGTTCGCCAGCTCCAGCGCCTGCACCCCGAAATAGCCGGAGGTGGAAGATGTGGAGCCCACCGCAGCCATCCGCACATCGCCCCTAAAAGCCGACGCATCCGTCACCTCGACCACGGAAGCCATCAAGTATGAATCGTTCTCAACACGCAAGGTTCCGGCACCGCTGAGCTGCGCAATCGTCGTCCGCATCGAACGCCCGATGTAACCCTGAACATGGCTCACGCCCAGCGTACTCTCGCCCGAAACGCTCAGCTCTCCGATATGCTGCAATCCATCCACGGGATTCCCAGACGGCCAATACGCGCCGTCCGACCAATTGTATATCGTCTGATAATGACCACCGGCCAATTCCAGCTTCTCCACCGACAAGGTGACCCTGTTGTTCTTATCAGCCCCCAGTCTGGGGTTGGTATACACCGTCAGGCTGCCGCCCGACACCAGCACATCGTTCGCAAAAGCGCTGCTCAGCGCCGTGCGCTCTGCGCTGCCGATGGTCGCCGTGCCCAGTACCTCCAGCCGATTGCCGCCCAGCACGTCATTCTGCCCGGCAAAGCTCAGGTTTGCGCCCTCCGCCACGCGCACCGTGCCCGAGCCCGTCAGCGCCTGCGTCAGCGAGCCCGAGCCCTCCAGCACCAGCGTCCCTTGCACAGCGAACTGAGCGCTGTGCGCCCCCGCCACCTGCACCGAGGCCTGTGTCTCTGCCCCCACCGTCAACGTTCCTGTGAACGCCGCGCTGTCGGACAGGCGGAAATCCGCTCCCCCGAGCAACGCCACCTGCCCCGCACCCTCCAGATGCGCCAACTCCGCCGCCTGCGTCGCGGTGAGCCGCAGCGTGTGCCCCGCCCCCACCGTCAGCGTACCGCCCAAGCTGCCCACACTCGCCACCTCCACGGTGAGCGCCCCTTCCCCGCTCAGCTGCAGCGCGGAATCTTCTCCCATGAACAGCGCGCTCCACTGCTGACTCGCCCCACTCAGCGACAAGGTCGCCCCCGTTCCCAGCTCCACCGCGCAGGAGGAGCCGAAGGACACAGAGCTCGCCAGCGAGCTCCCCGCCGCCAGCGTCAGATGCTCAAACGCCGCATCCGACCCCGAAAATGCCTCATACCCTGCCACCGTCACCCAGCCCATCGACACCGTGCCCGACAACGCCAACGCCGCCGGAGCCTCCGCCGTACCGCCCTCCAGGCGCACCGAGGAACCCGCTGCCAAATCGCGGCTCTCCGTGCCATGGCTGAGCTGCGAGCCCGTTTCGGTCGCCGTCCAGGTGCCGCCGCCTGTCCAGGTCGGCGTTGCCTGATACACCAGCGTGATGGTCTCGCCGCTCAGCGTCAGGGTGCCGCTGTAGCTGTGCAGGGCACTGAACAATGCATCGTCGGCTCCGCGGAAGAGCACATAGCTGCTGCCGTCCGTGCCGTTGAGAGCCTCCAGACCCACGCCCCCCGACAGGTTCAGCGTTCCCGTGCTCAGCGTCAGGCACACATCCGCATTCCCCACCCCGGTCAAATCAAAGCGGAACAGAGAGCCCGCCGCCAGTGTCAGCTCCGTCGCCGACAACGTATTGCCGCTGCCGCTCACGCTGATGACGCCGGCGCTTGTCATGCTATCTGTTGCCCTCAATACGGCTCCGTCGCACAGCCCCAGCACCGCGCCCATCGCCAGCTGCACCTCACCGAACTCCACGCGAACGCCCTCCGCGCTCAGTGTACCGCCCTGCACATCCAGCGCCCCGCCGGTGGTTGCCAGCTGCAGATGCGCCGTCCCCGCACCCGCCTTCGTGAGCGTCCCCGCCACCGTCAAGCCTTCGCTCCCCGTCTTCGGTGTCAAGGTGTACTCCAGCGTGCTGTTCTCCACCCGCATGTTCGGCACCGAGACATCCGCCGCCAGCGTCACCTCCCCCGAGCTCGCCGCATCCGTGAAGGCCACATCGCGCCCCGCCTCATACCACGAGGCATACACCGTTCCCCCGGCCTCCACGCCCCAGCCCGTGCCGGAGGGCAATACATCCACCGTCGCCGCGCCCGCATCAGCGGGGTTCCACTCGGTCTTCTCCCCCGTCCACTGCAGCGCCTTCGTATCGTACTGCCGCCGCGCCTCGACCAGCGCCTCCGGGGTGTTCATATACTCCACCACGTCAATGTACCAATCGCTCGCCGAGGCATAGGTCCACGCCGTCGTGAGCTCCTTATCCGTGTAGAGCATCAGTTTCCCGTCCTTCTCGCCCACAAAAAGCTCAAAAATCTCGTATTGTTCATCATCCGAGTTAGTCACGTACAGCGATGTCAGCATCCCATTCTCATCCTCCTCGTAGCCGTACAGGGTCAGCGCATGCCCGCCCGGAGCTGCCGAGATGCCCAATTCCACCAGGGTTCCCTGCCTCGAGAGCGCCCCCCGCACCGACTCCGAAAACTGCATCAGCGTGACCGCCCCGTTCTCCCAATAAGTTTGGTGAAAGGCGTCAACTCCGGCAAACCAATCCCGATAAAAGCCCCCTGTATTCGTTTCAAACAAATTCTCCTTCAGCGCGTTCCCGCGAAAATACCAATCAAAGGCAAACGCACCGTTCCCCCCCTCATTCGCCGTGTGGTCGTAAAAATACTTGCCCACGTTCAGGGAGAGCGTCCCGCCAAGTCCCGAGACATGCTGCTTATCATAGGCATAGCCGTAGGGGGTGCCCGGCGTTGACGAGAAGATACCGTAGTAGGTCTGCCAATACTGGATGCAGTTGCTCGCCACCTGATACCAGCAGGTATTCGCATCGTTCTGCAAATGTTGCGTGATGGCGCTCGTTGTTTCCCCATCCTGCAGATAGGACTTCCACTCCCCCATGAACGAAGCTCCCTGAGACTGATACTGAGTCCGGAAGTACTGACTCATGTCTGAAGAGTTGTCCCGGAAGTAATAGCCCTTTCCGCTGTCGAAAAAGCGTTCCGAGGACGCGACATTGTTCACATCAACACCTTCCACGATCACCGCATCTGCCGAAGCGGCAGCGAGTAGCGACAACAACACAAGGAGAGAGCGAGAGGAAATTTTCATAGCAAGGGAATCTGCACTCTCTATGCTAACAGGATCTTCCCCAAGATTCAATCAAATTCCACCGTCCCGCTGCACACGTGTCCCCAAAATTTCCGGGCCGGGTAGACGAATAGTCCGGAACTTACGACAGGCAGAACGACAAAAAGCGGTCGGGATACCGCAGGCATCCCGACCGCGCCAAGCTCCGGAGCTAAAGAGCTCAGAAATTCACGCGATAACCGAGCGTGGCGTTCACATTCGTGTAGTCCGCGCGCAGCTCCACCGAGGCATCGGCAAAGAGGTTGCCGCCCTCGTCGCCCACGGGCACCGTCAGCCCTGCGCCGAGCTCGCAGCCAATGGCGCCGCTCTCCGCGCTCTTCACGCTGTGCGTCGGCAGCTCCGTGCCCGCCAGGGCAACCTTTGTTTCGCCCTCGCGGTCGCCCGCGTCTGCCTTGAGCAGCGCGCGCATCTCCAGGATGGACGAGCGGTTGTACACGCTCTCGCCCACCACAGCCTGCAAGCGCGCACCCAGCCCGAAGCTCACGCGCGTCAGCTCCGTGTCGTCCACTTGCAGCGCCACCGTGCTGCCGCTCTCCGTGTAGCCCTTGAGCGTGCTGTGCGTCACCGCCACGTTGAAGACGGGTTGCAGGCAGGTGGTCGCCTCCTCGTCCAGCGCGAACACATAGCCCACCTCGTAGAGCGCGCCCAGCATGCTGCCGTCCGAATCGCCCTCGACCTTGGCGCCGTTGACCGTGCGCTCCAGGCTCGTGTCTGCCAAACCGGCGGTCGCCACGAAGGTGTGCGTCCAGCGGTGCTTGGCATAGCGAGCAAAGGCCGTCAGGTAGTAGGTGTTCAGGTCGCCCGTGGCGTGGTCGGCTCCCTTGGAGTCGAAGTTGCCGTAGAGCGCGCTGAAGGCCAGGCCGCAGGTGAAGCTCGGCGTGCAGTCCACGTCGAAGCCCACGGTGCCGCCCCAGCTGCTGAGCTTGTAGCCCGGCATGCTGCCGTCGCTGTTGAGCTCGCGGTAGTCGCCCTCGGCGTTGAGCCAGGCGTTGAAGTAGGGCATGTCCTCGTTGACCACGCACTGGTTGACACCCATGGTGGTGGTGCGGTTGCGGATGGACTCCAGGCGGCTCTCCACCGTACCGGCCAGCGCCGCGCCCATGGCCGCAGCGGAAGCGCCGGAGAAGGCTTCGCTCAGGCGGGCGGCGGCGGCGCTGTCACCCGTTGCCACGCAGGCATCGAGCGCGTCGAGCAGCTTGGCCAGGTCGCTGTCGGGGGCGGTGGCCTGCGCCTGCGGGTTGCCGTAGAGCAGCACCTCGTCGGCCATGGCGATGCCCGTGGCACCGTTGCCGCTGCCTGCGAGCTTGTCGCTGTAGTAGGAGCGGTTGCGCTCGGCCGTCAGCACGCCGTCGTTATCGACGGTCGCGTTGCCGAAGTATTTACCGAGCGTGCCGAGCAGTTGTGTCGTTACATTCGTAGCGGTGCTGTCGTCCCCACCCAGCTTGATGGTCAGCTTGTCATCCGGGGAGAGGTCCAGCGTCGAAGCCTCGGTGTCGAGCACCACTTTCGTGCCGTGGAGCGCCAGCTTGTTGCCGCTTACCAGCGTGATGGTCTCGCCGTTCGTGATTTGATTGATTTGATCTCGATCCAACGGCAACGTGGCTGCCAGCACGCCGCCATTCATAGACGAAGCACCGTCCAGCGTCAGCGTGCCCTCACCCAGGGAGACGATGGTCTTGTTGCCCGTGTGCATCGTCAGCTTGAGACCCTCGGCGCGCAGGGTGCCCGTGTAAGCATCCTCGGTGGTGATGGTGATGACATCCGTGGTATCGCCCTTGAGCGCCAGGGAGCCGCTGCCGCTCACCCCGTTAAGCGTGAGCCGCGTCAGTTCCGCCCCGGAGGCATCCTGCCCGCTGAGGTCAATCTCCTGCGTGCCGTTGACGTCCACATGCCGCACATTGTCGAGGATGTTCTCGCTCACCAGCTTGCCGCCATCCGTCACGACGAGTCCGGCGCGCGTGGTCGCGTTGCCGATGGTCCAGGTGGACTCCCGCTCCGTCTGCTGCCGCAGAATCAGGTTGCGCTCCTCCGCAGGCGCTGCATTGCGCAGCGCAAAGGTGGTGGCTCCGCCGGAGACAATCTCCGCCAGACGCCCGCTCTTGAGGATCTCCTGCATCTGAGTCTCGTCCAGTTGCAGCTCGGCGGCCAGATCCGCCACATTCACCAGCGCATAGCGCTGAGTGTCCTCGACATCGGCAGCGGCGAGCACCGCTGTCAGCAACTCATTGCTCAGCGAGAGCGTGATGTCAGCGCCCGGCGTCAGACTCGCCAGCTTGCCGCCCTGCACCAGCGCACCCTGCGCCGAATCCAGCTTCGTGATGGTGATGCTGTCCGTCTTGAGTGTGGCGTTATCTCCCAAGGCGATGGAGCCGCCCTGCGCGATGCTCAGGCTGCCCTCGTTGCTGAGGTCGCCGTCCACGCTCAAGTTGCCGCCCTGCGCGATGCTCAGGCTGCCCTCGTTGCTGAGGTTGCCCTGTACGCTCAGGCTGCCGCCGTCGCCGATGCTCAGGCTGCCGCCGTCGCCGATGCTGCCGCCCTGTTCCACCTGCGTCGCATTCTCGATGCTCAGACCACTGCCTGCAATGACGGTCAGCGAGCCCGAAGCGTCGATGCTATCGCCCGTGAACTCATAGTTCTCATTGTCGGAGGGGCGTCCGCTGATGGTGATATTCTTGACGCTCACATCACCGTCCACGGCCACGGTGCCCGAGCCGTCGCCGGCGAAGATGACATCCGTGTTCTCGTCCGTCGTCGTGTCATCCCAAGTGTTGCCGTTGTCAAACTCATCGCCGGTTTTGCCGCCCCAGACCTTGCCGTAGAGGGTGCTGCCCGTCAGGACGAGTTGCGTGCCGTTCGCTTGCCACTCCAGCGTGTAGAGGTAGAGGTTGTCCTTGCCGCCGCGCAGCTCGAAGCCCGTGTCCGTCGCCGTGCCGCCCGCCAGGGTGACGAGGTCGGAGGCGGTGCCGAGCGTCATCAGGGTCCAGTTGGCAATGCTGCCCGCATCTCCGGCCAGCGCGTTGTTGATGTCCAGGGCCAGCGCCGTGCCGCCCACCGAGCCCACGTTCACGGAGGAGCCCACGCTCGCCAGTGTCAGCGAGCCGCTGAGGGAGAGTGCGCCCGTGGTGCTCAGCGTGGCGGTTTCGGTGGCCGTGCCCAGCGTCAAATCGGTGCCGTTGAAGGACTTGGCGCTGCTGGCGCCGCTGGTCAGCGCGGCGGAGCCGCCCACGCTCAAGGCCGAGGAGGTCGTCACCGAGGTGCCCGAGAGCGCCCCCGTCACCGCGATGGTCGAGTTGGCATTGCCCAGCGCGGAGAGGTCGCCGCCCGCGCAGCTGTCCATGCTCACGGTGCCCGTCCACTCGGTCGCGTTCAGGCTCACGCCCTCGCCCAAACCGGTGTCGCTGCCCAGCGCGTAGGTGCCGCTGCCGCGCAGATCAAGCGCGTGTGCGGCATCGCCGCCTGTCACGCTTGCCTTGTTCAGGGAGACACCGCTGCTCAGCGCGATGACCGAGCTCGCCGCATCCAGACGCACGGTGACGCCGTTGGCCAAGGCCTCGTCCAGGTTCAGCCCCTTGCCGCAGAGCACCAGCTCCGTGATGCCTTGCCCCGCGCTGTTGGTGCGCTCTTTGATGGTGCTGTAGGTCACATCATTGGTGCCGATGTGGAACGCCGTTCCCTGTACTCCCGTGACACGGTAGACCTTGGAGCCGTTGAGATCCACCAGACTGCCGGTTTCTTCGCCGTTGACCGTCCAGGTGGTGCCGTCGGCGATGCTCAGGTGCTCGGTGCTGCCGTCCTTCGCGATGGTGTAGTTGACATCCTGTGAGGCAAAGCCCTGTTTCGCCCCATCGCTGTAGCCGGTGGTTGTCGACTGAGTTTGGAACGCGTCTGTGTCGCTGATGTTCACGCTGCCGCTGAGGGCAAGCTTGCCGTTCCTGTTGTCCAGCGTGCCCGTCAGCGTCGTGCTGCCGCTGAGGCTGATGGTGTTCGTCCCGCTGATGGCAGCCCCGCCGATGGTGGCGTTGCTCATGCCCCAGTCGGCGCCGTTGGTGGCCAGCGTGCCGCCCGTGATGGTGATGCCGATGCCCGAGGCGATGCCTGCCGTCGTGTTGATGGTCAGCGTGCCGCCGCTCATGGTGAAGCTGCTCCCCGTGCCGTGATCATTAGTGCGGGTAAAGCCGATGCCGTCGGTGGTGATGCTGCCGTCGCTCATCGACAGGGAACCGTTGTTGTTTGCTACGTCGGCGTGCCCCATGTTGATGCTCCCGTTGACGCTCAAGGCACCGCCGGTCGTCACCTTGATTTGGGCTCCGGACTCCAGACGGAACTCGCCGCCCACCGTGAACGAACTGCCGATGTTCAGCGCAACACTGCTGCCCGAACCGTTGACGGCCAGGGCTCCTTCGCTGAGGTAGGCCACGGAGGTAGCCGTATCACTCAGCATGCGGGTCATGATGCGGTTGTCATCGCCGATGGAAGTGGCGCCGCAGAGCTTCACGCTGCCCGCTCCCGTCACTTTGCCCAAAGTCAGCTTGAGCGCATCGGTGGCGCGGGTATATCCGCTGGTGGCCGCTCCGCCGGGCGTGAGCTCCGTGAGGTCGAGGGTCTGCCCGGCCTCCAGCACGATACTGCCGTTCTCACCGATGCTCAGCTGCTGCGTCTTGAGCGTCAGATCCGTGGCGCCGTCTTGCAGCGTCAGCTGCCCGTTCACGTTCACGGAGCCGAAGCTCAGGGTGTGCACCGTGCCCGTGCCTGTCAGCGTACCGCCCGCGGCGGTCACGTCCAGTGTCGTCACCTCAGGGGAAATCGCCACATTGGCCATGCTCAGCGTGCCGCCCGCCAGGCGGATGCTCGTCACCGCCGTGTTGTTAGCGTCCGCTTGGTCATAGGTGTGCGCGTTGCTTACCACCAGGATGCTGTCATCCGAGCTCAGGAAGGTCAGCGTGCCGTTGGTAAAGCGGAGCAGCGCATTCTCCGATGCCCCCTGAATATAATCGGCCGCCGCGACGGTATCGCCCGAGCCGAAGTCAATGCCCGTGATGCTGCTGATACCGCTCAGCAGGTCGACACTGCGCGTGTCTGCACCGACCAGCGTGATGTCGCCATTCCAGGTGAGCGCCTGCTTACTGTCGGTGGCTCCCAGGGCAATGACGCCGTTCGTCACATCCAGCTTCGCGCCGTCCTGCAGGGTGAGCGCGCCGCCCAGCGTCAGCCCGGCTGCCGTGGAGCCCAGCGTTGCCCCGCCCGCCACCGTCGTGGAGCTGATGGCGTTGGTGCCCGTGAGCTTCAGCGTGCCGCCCTGCACTTCGACCGTGGCCAGAGCCGAGGCCTCGTTCACCGTCAGAGTGCCCAGCCCGGATTTCGTCAGAATCGTGCCCTTCGTGAGCCCCGTCGTCTGATTAGCCAGGCCCAAATTCTTGAGGCTCAGCGTGTCCGACTGCCCCTGCACATCGAAGCAGACCCCGCCGTTGCCGCGCACACGCACCATCCCCTCGACCGTATTGGTCCCGGTTGCGACCACCACCTTCTGCGCGCCGCTGGCAAAGTCCAGCACGCCGTTGACAGCCTCCCCCGCGCCGTTGATGGTGGCGTTGCGGAGTTCCAGGTTGTTGGAGTCAATCGAAATGCGGGTGCTTCCTGCCTCGACCGTGCCGCCGTCAATCGTCAGCTTGCCGGAGGAGCCCCAATCCAAGGCATCCGTCCGCCCGAGGACCAGCGTCCCTTGCAGCAGCATGTTACCTTGGTAGCGCTGATTACCGTTCACGGAGACCGTGGCTCCGCTCTCGACCGTAATGGCGGCGCCCCGCACCAGACCGTCGTTGTTCAGATCCAGCGTCGCGCCGGAGTGTACGGTCAGCGCCGCCGTCGAGCCGGAGGCGACCGTGCCGCCGAGCACTTGAATCGAGCTGTCCAGCTTGCTGTTCAGCGTGACACCGCTGTAGGCGCCCTCCAGCGTCAGCAGGTTGGTGGTTCCCGCGCTATTGAATACATTCAGATGACCGCCCAGCGAGCGGATGCTCTGCAGACCCTCCGTGGCTGCGTAATCCTCTGCCGCCGAAGCTTTATAGACCAGCGTGGCGCCCTCGGCCAGCACAAAACCCGTGGCCGTGCTGTGGTCATTCATCGTCACCGAGCCGCTGTTGACGTAGTACAGCGCATTCGGCGCAGCTTCGATGGTGAGGTAGAGCCCCGTGTCATCTGTCCCGGCGCGAGTTGCATCCTCCACCGCCAAGCCATCCAGGGTGAAGTGCAGCGTGCTCAGTTCGGCCTCTGCGCCCTCGCGGTCAACAACCGAAATGTCGCTACCCTTGATGATGTAAGCCTTGCCGCCCGTCAGGAAACCGTTGGCTCCGTCGCTGTAGGTGATGCTGCTCTGCCCGGCGGAAATCGAGGTGCCCAGCGTGGCGCCGGAGGTCAGGGTAGAGCTGCCCGTGACGCTCACCCCGTCGGTCGACACGAGTGTGGCTGCACCCAGCACGCTCAGATCGCCGCCGATGCTCAGCGTGTCGTGAGCCGTCAGCACACCGCCCTCCAGAGTGGCATTCCCCGTGATGCTCATAGCCTTATCCGTGCTCAAGGCAGCAGTGGCACGGAGAGTCAGCGCACCGCCGATGCTCAGCGTGTCGTGAGCCGTCAGCACACCGTTGGTCAGCGTAGCATTGCCGGAAACCGTCATCGCACTCTGCAGCGTCAGGCTGTTGTTGGTGCCGACGTTCTCCCCTGTGCCGCCCATCGTCAGTGTGCCGACCGAGGAGACCGCACCCAGCTTCCAATCAAGCCGCGTGCTATTGTCAATGATAAGGCGGTTGGTGGACAGGCTGCCTCTGCCGCTCACGGTACCGACATTGGCATAGGCCAAAGTCAGCCCGCCCTCATCATTGCCGTCGATGCTCAGTACACCGTCCACAGCGAGGTTCTTTGCCCAACTGATGTTCAGGGAGCCCGAGGTGATGCTGTTGCCGGCGCCGATGCTGATCAGCCCGCCGCCACCTGTCGTGCTCAGCGTGGTGAGGGTATGCTCGGTCAGCGTGTCCCGCGCCTCGAAAATCAGCTTGGTGTTGGCGCCCATGCTGAGCGTACCCTGCGAGACGGTCGCGTTCCGATACACGACGGAACCCGCGGTGAGATTCAACGTGCCCCCGGTCTGCGCCACGGTTCCTTCCACAATCAGCGTGCCGCTGCCGTTCTTGTCGATAGCCCTATTACCCGAGCGGCTCGTAATGCCGTATTTCAACGTCAGTTCGCCAGCCTCGGCAATGTCCAGCGTCGAGGTGCCGCCGTCGCTGCGGGTAAAGACATTCGTTTCGATGACATTATTCAGCCCGGTCACGGCAATCGTGCCGCCGTGAAGATCCAAACCGCTGCGATCTCCGCCGCCGCTCGCACCCAAGTCCGCGCCCTCGGGGGCGACAATTCTCGCGTTGCCGTTGAGCTCAACGCGCGAGGTGGTGGTCACGCGTCTGCCGAGTTGCCACAGCGCTTCCTTGCCCTCCTCGCCCTGCATCACCAGGCGGGTCGAGGCGTTGTTGTAGCCGATGGCATCATTGGCTGTGGTGATGAGCGTGGCCCCTCCCTTGATGGTAAAGGTGTTGCCATTGCCCCAGAAAGCTGTGCCTCCGTTGTGCGAGGTGGTAAACGTCACCCCGTCCCGAATTTCCATGGAGACGGCATGGACACCATTCTCCAAATCATAGACATTCGATGTTTCCGACACTTGGGAATCGAAGAAGACAATCTTGGTCGCGCTCTCGACAGCATCCCAGGAGAACTGTTTGATGTCCGTCACGCAATAGACGGTGGAGGTGATGATCGGCATGTCATCCGTGGTTACGAATTTCAGCGCCGTGGCAATGTCCGCCCCATTGCTGTAGGTGGCGAGCACCGTCTCACCGTTCTTCACCGTCAGGGTGGCCGACTCGCCCAGAATTCCGCGGCTCGTGCCGCCGAGAATCCGATAGCCGGAGCGCGAGGTAGCGAAGCCGTTGCTCTCCGGTCGTTCAACATCCGAGTCCGGGAAGGCCTCCGAATATGTGGTGGTTTGCAACCCGGCGACATCAATCGAGCAGTTACCGTTGAAGGTGATGGTGTCGTTCACGGTTTGAGTGACCATGGCCGCACCCAAGATGACATCCGTATCCCTCATCGTCATGCGCGCGGCCCATGAGGCCACACTACTGTAGCCTGTTACTAGGGTGATTCCCTGTTGCAGATTCAGGACAGCGTTGGAGACATTGATTTTCGTGTCATACCAAGAGTTGCATCCGGCGCTGCCCAGTACGTTCAAGCGAACCTTATCCTCTGCCGAGGTGCCCTGAATCGTGCTGGTGCCGCGCCCGAAGGTCAGCTGATTCACCGTCAGATCCCCGTTGCCTGCCAAGGTGGCATTTTTGCAGGCGTCGCCCCAATCGGTCATCTGCAGAGAGCCGCCTGTGATGGCGGAGCCCTCCTCGCTGCTGGTCACCAGATTGATGCTTCCCGTCAGGGTGTAGGTCACGCCCTCGGCAAACGCGATGGTGTAATTGCTGCCCTCCGTGGCTTCTGCAGCAATGGCGGAGAAGCTCTTGGCGGCCGTCTGGTCTTCGCTGGTGTAGGTGTAGACGGTCTTGCCTTCATTCCAAGCGGCGTAAGCCGGGGAAAGCGTCGACCACACGACTGCCGACGCAAGCAGGGTGCCGGAGCACAAGGTGGGAAGCATCGGCGAAACAAAGGCCATGCACGACAGGAGGGCGGCGCGCAGCCGCGAGGGGAGATGTAATTTCATAGCAGAAAGAGGGAAATCGCTATTAACCTGTGTACAGCATTCCCCATGCTGTGTCAACCACAAAGAAACGAATAAGGCTCTTTTTTGAGCATTTTTGGGGCTGTTTCAGAACAGCGCAGGACCTACCACGAAACTCAGAAGAGGCTCAGCACGGCCTCCGCGGCCTTGGCGGCGGCGCCGCCGTGCCCCAGCAGCGAGACACTCTCGCGCATGTCGGCCAGCACCTGTGCGCGCGGCTCGGGGCTGGTGAGGCGCTCCAGCTCAGCGATGCACTTGTCGACGCAGAAGTCCCCCTGCAACAGCTCGGTGGTGATGCTGCGATTGATGAGGATGTTGACCATGCCCAGCCACTGAATCTTGACGAGCCGCCGCCCGATGGCAAAGGTGAGCGGATTGACGCGGTAGACCAGCCCGAAGGGCAGCTCGTGCAACGCGCTCTCCAGCGTGGCGGTGCCGCTGGTGACGAGGGCGGCCTCGGCCTCGTCCATGAGGTCATGGTAGAGCCCAAGGGTGATGTTGACCTCCTCGGGGGCGAGCCCGGCGGCGGCGGCCATGCGCTGCATGGTGGCGACAAGGCGCGGGTTGCTGCCGCTGGTCTTGAAGCGCCACTCGGGGTGGCGGCGGCGGCAGGCCTTGACGAGCTCGCAGAAGATGGGGAAGTGGCGCTCGACCTCGCGGCGACGGCTGCCGGGGAAGAGACCGATGAGATTGGGCTGCCGCACGCCCGTGCGCCGCTTGGCGAGGATGTCGTCCACCAGCGGGTGCCCCACGAACTCCGTGCGCAGCCCCGCCGCCTCGAAGAGGGGTTTTTCAAAGGGGAAGGTGCAAAGCATGAGGTCGAGCACGGCGGCCAGCTTGGGGATGCGCCCCTGATGCCAGGCCCAGACCATCGGGGCGATGAAGTAGGCGATTTTCACCCCGGGCGCACGGCGGCGCACGCGCTCGGCGAGCCGTTGGTTGAAGCCGGGGTAGTCGATGAGGATGAGCCCGTCGGGCTGCTCGGTCACGATGCGCTCGGTCATCTCGCGCAGGCGCTTAGCGAAGAAGCCGATGTGCCGCAGCACATCCACCAAGCCGACCACGCCGGCTTTCTCTGCCCAATCCTCCACCGCCGGGGCGAGCGCATGCATGGCGCTGCCGCCCAGCCCCTTAATCTCGATTCCCGGGCAGCGCGCCTGCAACTCGCGGATGAGCAGCGCGCCCTGCTTATCCCCACTTTTCTCACCGGCAACGACAAACAGTTTCATGCTGCCACTCTACCACAGCCCCCCCCCGGCACGAAAGACTTTTTTACGTTCCACGCAGGAGCGGCAATGCTCAAACGGTACGGTACGCCTCCAGCTCCTCCGAAAAATGACATTTCTGCGCGCACGCGCGCGTGGACACATTAGGCTTGCAATCGACAGGGCTTTGGTGTACCCTGCGTTACCGCCCTCGGCGGTTCGCACAACCGTTAACACGCATACTCATGGAAACCGCACGCATTGAACGCGCCCTGATCTCCGTCTCGGATAAGACGGGCTTGGATAAGTTTGCCAAGGGGCTTGTGGCTCTGAATGTTCAGCTCATCTCCACGGGGGGCACCTGCCGCTATCTCCGCGAGCTGGGGCTGCCTGTCACCGAGATTTCCGACTACACGGGCGCGCCCGAGCTTTTCGATGGGCGTGTGAAGACCCTGCACCCCAAGGTGCACGGCGGTCTGCTCCAGCGCCGCGACTGCGAGGAGCACCGCCAACAGGCCGTGGCCAACGACATCCCCACCATCGATTTGGTCTGCGTCAATCTCTACCCCTTTGAGGAGACGGTGGCCAAGGAGGGCGTCACCCTGGCCGAGGCCATCGAGAAAATCGACATCGGCGGGCCGAGCATGCTGCGCTCCGCCGCCAAGAATTACGCGGCGGTCACCGTGGTGTCCGACCCCGCGGACTATGACACCGTGCTGGAGGAGATGGGCAGCCACAACGGCAACACGACGCTCAAGACCCGCGAGAAGCTGGCGGTGAAGGTATTTATGCGCACCTCGTCCTACGACACAGCGATCTCAAACTACCTGGGGCACCGTGCCGAGGGCAGCACCAAGAACAATTTTACGCTTTCCCTGCCCTTTGCGCAGGCGCTGCGCTACGGCGACAATCCCCACCAGCCCAGCATGCTCTACGGCAACTTCGATGCCATCTTCACGCAGCTGCAGGGCAAGGAGCTTTCCTACACCAACGTGCTCGACCTCGACGCAGCGGCCTCGCTCATCATGAACTTCCGCCGCCCAACCGTGGGTATCCTGAAGCACACGAACCCCTGCGGTGTGGGGCAGGATGACGAGGATTTGGTCGAGGCGTGGAAGCGCGCGTTCCAGACGGACACGCAGGCGCCCTTCGGCGGCGTCATCGTCATGAACCGCCCGATGACGGAGGCGCTGGCGCGCATCGTGGGCGCCATCTTCACCGATGTCATCATCGCCCCCGACTACGAGCCCGAGGCGCGCGCCATTCTGCAAAAGAAGAAGAACTGCCGCATCATGCGCCTCGATATGGAGGCGTGGAAGCAGTTCTGCAAGCAGCCGATGATTCGCACCGCCCCCGGCGGCATCATGACGATGAAGCGCGATGACGAGGTCATGGGTCTGGAGAATCTCAAGAGCAAGGTTGTCACCAAGCGCGTGCCCACCGACGAGGAGCTGGAGGCCATGCGCTTTGCCTGGCGCGTCTGCAAGCAGGTGCATTCCAACGCCATTGTCTTTACGGACAAGAACGGCACGCTGGGCATCGGCGCGGGGCAGATGAGCCGCGTGGACTCGGCCAAGATTGCCGTGTGGAAGGCCGGGCAGGCGGGGCTGAGCCTCAAGGGCAGCGTCATTGCCTCGGACGGTCTCTTCCCCTTTGCCGACGGGCTGCAAACCGCCATCGATGCGGGCGCAACCGCCTGCATCCAGCCCGGCGGCTCCATCCGCGATGAGGAGGTGATTGCTGCGGCCGATGCCGCCGGCATCGCCATGGTGTTCACGGGCGCACGCCACTTCCTGCACTAAACCCACGACCGAGGGGAACCCCCGCCGGGGGGATTCCCCTTTCGGTTTTCTAAAAATCCTACTATGCTACTCGGAGTTAATATCGATCATGTGGCGACCCTGCGCCAGGCGCGCTACGCCGCCATGCCCGACGCACCGCAGGCAGAGCCTAGCCCCTTGGCGGCGGCGCGCGCCGCGCTGGAGGGCGGGGCAGATTCTATCACGCTGCATGTGCGCGAGGATCGCCGCCACATGCAGGATGCGGATGCGCGCGCCGTGCGCCGCGAAATTCCTCTCCCGCTCAATCTGGAGATGGGGGCTACCCCCGCCATGCTGGACTTTGCGCTCGCTCTGCGCCCGGACTACATTTGCCTGGTGCCCGAGCGGCGGCAGGAAATCACCACCGAGGGTGGGCTGGATGCTGCCGGACGCGCCGCCGAGCTGGCCCCCATGGTTGCTGCCCTGCAGGCCAACGGCAGCCGTGTAAGCCTTTTTATCGACCCCGAAACGGCGCAGGTGGAGGCTGCCCGCGCCCTCGGTGCCCCCATGATTGAGCTCCACACGGGGCGCTTTGCCAACAGCTCGGGAGCTGCCCGCGCCGCCGAAACGCGCCGCTTGGCCGCCGCGGCCGAGCTCGGGCACGCCTTGGGGCTCGAGGTGCATGCCGGGCACGGCATTCAGCTGAGCAACCTACGCGAGCTCAGCGCCGTGCCTCACCTCAGCGAGCTGAACATCGGCCACACAATCATTGCCCGCGCCGTGTTCATCGGTCTCGCGGCAGCGGTGCGGGAGATGAAGGAGGCTATCGCGCGCCTGAGTTGGTGACCCCCGGCGGGTGAATCGCACTTTTTCGGGCGCACTCTTTGTTTTTCCCTTGAATCATGTGCTCTGCGTGCTAACATAGAGACCTATGAACAAGACCCAGCTCGTCGACATCGTTCAGACCAAACTCCCTATTCCGGCTACCAAAAAGCTCGCTGAAGATGCCCTCAACGCCGTGCTTGAGAGCATTCGTGAGGCCGTCAAAACGGACAAAGTCCAGCTTGTCGGTTTCGGCACCTTCGAGATGAAGACCCGCGCCGCCCGCACGGGTCGTAACCCGCAAACGGGAGAGGCCATGAAGATTGCGGCCTCGGCCACGCTGGCTTTCAAACCTTCCTCCTCCTTCAAGACGGTGATTAAGCCCGCCAAGAAGACCTGCGCCAAGCGCAGCTGCAAGAAGAAGTAAGTCTCCGTCAGAGCGAAGCCGTCCCCCGACTCGTACACTGTTCCGAAATTCTCAGGCCGCCGCTCCCTCGCCCGGGGGTGGGCGGCTTTTTGCTGCACCGGGAGGCCGCGCCGTCACCAAGGCCGCACCCGCACCGGAGGGAGGGGGGCTTTTTGCTGCCCCGGTGCACCGAGAGGCCGCGCCGTCACCGAGACCGCGCCCACACCGGAGGGAGGGGGGCTTTTTGCTGCCCCGGCAAACTTTTCCCCGCCCCCGGGGGAGCTTGACCGAAGCTTGAGCTTTACATCGCGGGGTGAATATGCTAAAAACTTCCTGTTATGGATTTAGAAAAACGCGAGATCAGCGCAGAAACCATCACCCCTTTATTTGAGGTCGCCTTCGGGCATCGCCCTGCAGTGGTGGCCGCCGCCCCCGGGCGTGTGAACCTCATCGGTGAACACACCGACTACAACGAGGGCTTCGTGCTGCCGATGGCACTGAACAATATCAACGTCGTGGCCGCTGCCCCCTCGCCCACGGGCAAGCACCGCTGGATCGGCGGTCCCGGCGAGGAGATGATCGAGCTGGAGACGGCCGAGACGGCACAGCCCGGCGAGCCTTTCTGGAGCAACTATGTGCGCGGCGTCATCACCATGCTGGAGCGCCGCGGCATCAAGGTGCCGGCGGTGGATCTGTTCATCGACTCCAACGTGCCGCGCGGCGGCGGTCTGTCTTCCTCGGCGGCCTTTGAGGTGTCGGTCTGCACGGCTCTGGCCGCCCTCTGCGGCGCGGATGTGTCCCCGACCGACCGCGCCCTCATCGGTCAGGCGACGGAGCACGAGTTCGTCAACGTGCCCTGCGGTATCATGGATCAGTTCATCTCCGCCAACGGTCGCCGCGACCACGCGCTGATGCTCGACTGCCGCGATCTTTCCTACAAGCTCATCCCCATGAGCGATCCCGCTGTGAGTGTGCTGGTCATCGACAGCGCTGTGAAGCACAGCCTGGCCGACGGCGGCTATGCCGCCCGCCGCAAGAACTGCGAGGACGCCTGCGCCATCCTCGGCGTGCATTCCCTGCGCGAGGCGAGCCTGGAGCAGCTGGAGGCCAAGAAGGTCGAGCTGGGCGACCTCTGCTACCGCCGCGCCCGCCATGTCATCGGCGAGAACCTGCGCGTAGCCGCCTTTGCCGAGGCGGTGCAGAAGGGCGATTGGAACGCCGCGGGTGTGGCCATGCGCGGCTCGCACGCCTCGCTGCGCGATGATTTCGAGGTCTCCTGCGCCGAGGTCGACACCCTCGTCAGCCTGGCAGACACCATCCCCGCCGCCGCTTCGGTCTACGGCGCGCGTATGACGGGCGGCGGCTTCGGCGGCTGCATCGTGGCGCTGGTCAAGAGTGCCGATGTGCAGACGGTGGCCGAGCAAATGATCGAGGGCTACCGCAACGCTCTGGGCATCGAGACAGACTACCTCATCACCCGCCCGGGCGAAGGTGCCCGCGTGCTGTACCAAGCCTGATTTCCCCTTCTCATCTCAACCATGCGATTACTTATGAAGCAACTCATCTACGGCTTGGGCGCTCTCGCCCTCACCGCCGGCACTGCCTGCGCGCAGGATGCCGCCGCCCCCGCTGCTGCCACCCCTGCGCTGGAGCTGTGGGAAATGGTCGTGTTCTGCCTGGTGGTCATCGGCGTCATCGGGCTGGGCATTTGGAAATCCGGCGATCCCACGGAAAGCGAGGAGGAGAAGAAGGAAAAAGGCGCGGCGGACTACTTCCTCGCCGGGCGCGGGCTGAGCTGGTGGCTCGTGGGCTTCTCCCTGCTGGCGGCCAACATCTCCACGGAGCAGTTCGTGGGCATGAGCGGACAGGCCGCCGACTGGCTGGGGCTGGCCATCGCGGGCTATGAATGGCTCGCCGCCATCGTGCTGGTGATCGTGGCCTTCACCTTCCTGCCCATGCTGCTCAAGCGCGGCGTGTTCACCATCCCGCAGTTCCTGGAGGAGCGCTACAACGGCGTCTCGCGCGTGACGATGGCCTTGGTGAACCTCATCATCCTCGTGGGTGTGCCCACCGCCACGGTGATTTACGCGGGCGCCAATGTGGTGTCGGTCTACTTCAATCTGGAGGTGTGGCAGGGCTGCGTCATCATCGCGACCTGCGCCACGGTCTATGTCTACATCGGCGGGCTGAAGGCCTGCGCCTGGACGGATCTCATCTGGGGTGCAGCGCTCATCGTGGGCGGCGGCGTGGTGGCCTACTTTGCCGTCACCTCGCTCGGTGCGCTCGACATGAGCAGCGAGGCGGGGCGTGCCGTGGCCGAAACCGCCACCATCGGCAGTGCTGCGGCGGCCGATAGCGCCGCCACGCAGGGCAGCCACCTGTGCGCGGGCTTGCAGCGCCTGATGGAGCTCAACGGCGGCGACACGGGCGCCTCCTTCAACGGCCTGGGCGGCAAGCTGCACATGATGCGCCCGGCGGACGACCCCGTCATGCCTTGGACAGTCTACCTGCTGGGGCTGTGGATTCCCAATTTCTTCTACTGGGGTCTCAACCAGTACATCATGCAGCGCACGCTGGCCTCCAAGAGTCTGGAGGAGGGTCAGCTGGGCGTGGTGTTCGCGGCGTTCCTCAAGCTGCTCATTCCCTTTGTGGTCATCATTCCCGGCATTTTGGCCTACAACCTCTTCCGCGATGACCTCGCCAAGCTGGCCGACAGCAACGCCGACAAGATTGTCGCTGCCGCGCAGCAAAACGCCGACGGCAAGAAAATCCTCTACACCCTGGCCGCCAACCGTCTGGTGCGCCCCGACAGCGCCGAGGATGCCATCAACAAGCTGGCTGAGAACCTGGAGACGGTCGGCGCACCCGAGGAGCACATGCTGGTGTTGAAGGAGAAGGCCGCCGCCCTGCTGGCGCTGCCCGCCGGGGAGACGGCCGCGCGCGCCGAACTGGCCGCCGCCCTGCTGGAGAACGATGCCAAGGCGACCAAGGACGCCCGCGCCGTTGCAGATGCCTACCTGTCGACCACCTCGCTGGTGGGCTACCACTACGATTCGGCCTTTGCCACGCTGCTCAAGCGCCTGCTGCCCGGCACGGGCTGGGCCTGGTTTGTGCTCGCGGCGCTCTTCGGCGCGGTGGTCAGCTCGCTGGCTTCCATGCTCAACTCGGCCTCCACGCTCTTCACGATGGACATCTACGGTAAGGCCAAGGAAGTGGCGGGCAGCCCTGCCACGCCCACCCAGCTGGTGCGCGTGGGCAAGGCGGGCGTGCTGGTCTGCGCGCTCATCGCCACCTTCATCGCGCCCTTCCTGGACAACCCTGCGTTCGGCGGCATTTTCACCTTCATTCAGGAGTTCCAGGGCTTCCTGAGCCCGGGGGTGCTGGCGGTGTTCCTCTTCGGCTTCTTTGTGCCGAAGTGCCCGCGCGTGTTCGGCTGGCTGGGCATTGTGCTGGGCGCTGTCGCCTACGCTTCCTGCAAGTGGCTCATCCTGCCGGACTGGGCTTTCCTCGACCGCATGGCGGTGTCCTTCCTCTTTGTCTGCCTCTGCGGTCTGGTGCTGACGCTGGTCAACGCCGCGCGCGGCGGCGAGGCCGTGGTGCTGACGGACAAGGGCATCATCGAAATCAAGCCCTCGACCAAGGCCAAGGTGTTCGGTGCGGTGGTCATTGTGCTGACCGTGGCGCTCTACATCCTCTTCTGGTAAGCCCCCGGCAGCTTAGCTCTTTCCCCGGCGCGCATCGCGAGCAGCGGTGCGCGCCGTTTTCGCTTGACCCGTAGCCTTTTTTGCGCTACACAGGGCATACGCACACTGCCCGATGGCGGGCAGCTTCCCCTACCCCTCCCTCCCTCCCATGCCTGATACCCCTGCTCTCCCTCGGCGCCGTTTTCTCGGCTGGAACCGCCCAGCGCTGGATTTGGTCACTGAGCATTTATGGCAATGGCAGCAGCGCGCCCCGCTCGAGTTCTGCCGCGCTACGCTGGTGGTACCCTCTGCGGAAAGCGGGCGCCGCCTGCGCGAGCACATGGCTGAGCGCTGCGCGCCGCGCCCGCTGCTGATGCCGCGCGTGTGTCTGGCGGAGCAGCTGATGCGCCCCGACCCGCAAAGCACCGCGAGCGAGACGGAGACGCAGGCGGCCTGGCTCGCGGAGCTGGAGGACATTGCCGACGCGCTGCTCCACGAGCCCTCCGGCTCCCCCTGGGCAGCGCTTTTCCCCGCGCCGCCGATGGGCAAGCCCGCCGTCTGGGTCGAGGATACGGCCAACATGCTGCGCGCGCTGCGCCGCCGCCTGGAGCAGGAGTGCGCCACGCAGCGCTACGCCGAGGGCTGGCAACAGCTGCACCATGCCGCGACTGAACCGAAGTTCCGAGCCTATAGGGAGCGCATGGGCGAGCGCTGGGAGCTGCTGCAGCGCCTGTGGGCGCGGGTGGACGCGCGCCTGCGCGCGGCGGGCAGGGTGCCGCAAGAGGAGGCCATCGCCCGGCTGCTGCAAAACCCTGCTCCCTTCCGCGGGCGCGTGGTGCTGCTCTGCGTGCCGGAGCTCGCGCCGCAGCTGCGCGCCTATCTCGCACGGGCTATCCTCGGTGGGGCCGTGGTGGAGCTCTGGATCAACGCGCCGGAGGCTGAGAGGCGGAACCTGGACGACTGGGGGCAGCCGCTTGCTACCTGGGCGCAGCGCGATATTCCCCTGCCGCTCGAGACGCTGCACACATCGCAGGACGCGCGCGCGCTGGCGCAGGAGGCCTTGCGGCTGGCCGACGACTGCACGCCGCAGCAGGTGGCGCTGGTGTCCTGCGACCGCTCGCTGGATGCGGCTCTGTGCTATCACTTTGCCCACCCGTGCAAGGGCGAGCCCTGGCAGCTATTTGTGCCCTCGGGGCGCCGCCTGACAGGCTGCGAGGCGGCGCGACTGCCCAAACTGCTGCGCGCGGCGGTCGAGGCGCAGGCGCTCGAGGCAGCGGCGCGGCGCGAGAACGAGGGGGCGCTGCGCGCGGCGGAGGAGGAGGCGCAGCTGGCGGTGACGGCGCTGCTGCGCTCGGGGCTGTGGCTGCGACTCATGGGCTGCACAAGCTCCCCGGCGGGGGTGGCCGCCACGCTGGAGCAGGTGCAGCAGAAGCACCTGCCCGCCAAAACCGCTCGTTTGGAGCGGTTGCTGGCGGGGGAGGCTCCCGATGTGGCCGCCGCACTGCGGCAGACTCTGGCGTGGCTGCAGCGGCTCGGCTCGGCTCCGCAGCACGCCGATGCTTGGCGGGAACTGGCGGCGGCGCTGCGCCGACAGACCGTTCCCGCCGTCGAGGCGCTGGCGGCGGTGGCGGGGGACATTGCGGCGCTGTGCGCGCGGCAGCCCTGCCCGCCGGAACGCGCCTTGCTGCTGGCGGAGCACGGCATGGGGCAGGCTCTGCAATCGACGGCCGAGTCCCCTCTGCCCAAGTGGGAAACCCACACCGATTTGCTCGGCTGGCGCGAGGCGGCTTTCGCGGCGGCTCCCCGGCTGTTGCTCTGCGGGATGCACGACGGCTGCCTGCCCGAGCCGCCGCCGGAGCATGCCATGCTGCCGGAGGCGCTGAGCTGCACGCTGGGGCTCTGCTCCGTCGAGAGCCGAGCGGCGCGCGATGCCTTTTTGCTCACCGCGCTGCTGCACAGCCGCCCGGCGGGTGAGCTGCACCTGCTGGTAGCGCAGCAGCAGATGGACGGCACGCCCCTTCAGCCCTCCCCCCTGCTGCTGCGCGCTCGGGGGCGCGAGCTGGCCGAGCGCGCGAGCAGGCTGTTTGCCGATGCGCCCGAGCCCCCGCCGCGCCCCGAAGCAGCGGCGACCACCCTGCTCCCCGCGCGAGAGGCAACGAGCGCAGGGCGCGAATCCATCACCCTGCTGGGCAAAAGCAATACAGACAACCCCTACGCTGCCCCGGACAAGCCGATTTCGCCCTCGACGCTCAACAGCTTCCTGCGCTGCCCGCTGCGCTTTTGGCTCCGGACGCTCTTTAAGCTGAATCCCGATAAGCTCTACCCCGAGGACAAGGTGGATCTCAATGCGTCCGAATACGGCACCCTGCTGCACAAGCTGCTTTGCCGCCTGACGGAGCAGTTCCCCACGGCGGACTCCCTGTCGCTCGGCACCGATATGCCGGTGGTGGCGCAACAACTTCTGGAGACGGCTTACGAGCAGAGCTTCGGCACGTCCCTGTCCCTGCCGCTGCGGATGCAGCGCGAGCTCATGGGCGACAGTCTGCGGTCTTTCGCCGCTCTGCACGAGCAGGAGCTGCACCGGGGCTGGAAGGTCGTTGCGCGCGAGATGGAACTGCTGGTAGCGCTCGATTTGGGCGGGAACATGCCGCCCGCCCGGTTAAGCATGACCCTCGACCGCGTGGATTATCACCCCGGGGAGCAGCGCTGGCGCATTCTCGACTACAAGACGCACAAGAATGCACCTGATGCGGAACACCACAGCCGGCCGAGCGACCCGGCGCGCATGGAAGCACTGCTGCCGGAGCTGCCGCTGCTCCTTGTCCGCAGCACCCGCAAGAGCTCACTACACCGCTGGCGCAATCTCCAGCTCCCGCTCTATGCCTACGCGCTGCAACAGCTGGCGGACGAGCCCCCGACGGCGCTGTTGCCCTGTCTGCGCGAGCATCCCGAGGCTCGGGAGGCTCTGCGCCGCCTGCCGCAGCTCGCCTACATCAACCTGCCCCGCAACGGAGCCCCCGCCACGCTGACGGAACTGCATGCCCCGGCGGATGTCCGGGCGTCCTTTGATGGCGAGGGGCTTGAATCGGCGCTGACTTGGGCGCGTGCCCTCTGCCGCTTCCTCCGCCGGGGCGAGTGCCTGCTCTCTGCCGAATCGCTGGGGGAGAATACCCCCTCGGTCAAGGAGGAGAACCTCCTCAGCCGCCACGATCCGCGCCTGCTCTGCGGGCTGCCCGCTCTGCCCACCGCTCAACCCACGTCCCAAGATGCCTGACACCCTCCCCTATGTTTCCGGCAATGTGATCGCTGCCTCAGCAGGCACCGGAAAGACCTACAGCCTTAGCTCGCGTTTCCTGGCGCTCATGGCGCTGGGGGCGGATCCCGCCTCGCTGGTGGCGCTGACCTTCACCCGCAAGGCGGCGGGCGAGTTCTGCACGCGCATTTTTCGCGATCTGGCCGCGGGTGCGGCGGCCTCTCCTGCGCCGGGGCAGCGCAACCCGCTGACGGTGCGGCTGCTGGAAACGCTCTCGGGGCTGGTGCCCGTGGGTCGGGGGGAGGACTGCCTGCTGCATCCCGCGAGCAACCCCGTGCCGCTGCTGCCGAGCACCGAGTTCGGCGCGGGCGCGGATGCGCTCATGGAGGAGTTCTGCCGCCGCCAGCGCGAGGAGGCGCAGCCGCCCAAGGCGCCCGAGCAGCTCTGCCACGCGTACCCGCAGCTCCACGCAGATTGGGATGAGGGCTTTTTCCAACAACTGCTCGAGAAGCTGGTGCGCGCCATGCCACGGCTGACGCTCGCCACCTTCGACAGCTTTTTCCAACGCATTGCCGCCGCGCACTGCACGGAGCTGGGCATCAGCGAGCTGCATCCCGTCACGGGCGAGGATGCCGACCGAGCCCGCCGCGCGGCCATCCGTGCGCTGTTGCAGGCCGCCGAAGCTCATGAGGAGGCCTTCTGCGAGTTGTATCGCGATGTCGCCGACGAGTCTTCCGACAACATGGTGCAGCGCCTGGAGGGGCAGATTAAAACCTTCCTGAGCCTTTTCCACCGTTTTCCGCACGCAGAGCAGTGGTCGGGCGCCGCCTTTGCCCTGCCGACGAATGATGAGCGGGCGCAGAAGGCCATCCGGCGCACGCAAGGCATGTACCGTCTGATGCAGCACTACGATGCGGCCTACCAGCGCAGCGTGCTGAGCGAAGGGCGCTGTACCTTTGACGATGTGGCTCGGGCGGCGGCGCAGCTGCTGCGGCGGGACGATTTGCCGACAGAGGCGGCCTTTGACCTCAACACCCGCCTGCGCCACTGGATGTTGGATGAGTTCCAGGACACCAACCCGCAGCAGTGGGCCATTCTGGAACCCCTGCTGGACGATGCGCTGCAGAGCAGTCTGCCCGCAGAGTATGAGTTGGAGGGGAGGGGGCGCTACGTGGCGCACGAGTCAAGTGTCTTTGTGGTGGGCGATGTGAAGCAGAGCATTTATGCCTTCCGCGGCGGCACCCCCGACATCCTGCAGCAGATGCTGCCCGGCGACCGCCCGAACCGCTGGCGCTCCTATCTGGCACCCACCGAGCTGCAGCTCAACTACCGCTCGGCTCCGCTGCTGCTGGGGCACGACCCCGCGTGCCCCACGGGCTTTGTCAATCGGCTTTTCCGCCGTCTGCACGACATGGCACGGGAGGAGGGTCGCCCCGGGGATGCGGCCGCCCTGACGCCGGATTTTTACCACCACGGCTCGGCACGGCAGGATTTGGCGGGCTATCTGTCGGTGCAGGCGCTGCCGGAGGGCGATGCCGAGGAGACGCGCGAGGCCATGTACCGCGAGGTGGAGGCCATCCTGCGCGACAAACTCTGCGAGGGCGGTCGCCTGCGCCCCGGCATCAGTGTCGGCGTGCTCTTGCGCAGTAATAAGGAGCTGTTGGGGCTATACAGCTACCTGCGCTCGGTGTTCGGCGACTCGCTGCCGCTCTGCATGGTCAGCGATGAGTTTGTGGCGCTCAACACGGTGATGGGTGAGCTGATGTTGGAGTTTTTCCGCCACTTGCTGCACCCGAGCGATGAGTTCCGCCGCAAGCTGCTGGAAATGTCGCCGCTGCGGCAGCTCATGCTGGAGCACGGCGCCGATGACTGGCAGCACCTGGCGGAGACTCAGGGCTACGCAGCGGTCGTGCACCGGCTGCTCGCGCTGCTCGACCCGGGGGAGCGCGGTCGAACCGCGCAGGAGTGGCTGCAGGCCGCGCAGCAATTCGATGCCAAGGGCGGCACAACGGAGGAGTGGGTTCAATCCATCTGCCGCCTCAGCTACACGGCTGACCCGCCCGAGAACAGCATCCGACTCATGACCATGCACAAGAGCAAGGGGCTGGAGTTCGATGCCGTCATTCTGCCCCTCATCAGCTCCCAAAATATCGACGACACGCGAACACTCAGCTACCTGAGCACGGAGGACGGGCAGAGCGTGTTGCTGAATCCCGGGGATACCAAGCTGCGAGAACAACTGGGGCTCGGGGCTGCGGTGGAGCGCTGGCGGGCGCAGCGGCGCGCGCAGGAGTACAACCTCCTCTATGTGGCCGTCACGCGCGCCAAACAGGCGCTCTACATCCTGCTCCACGGCAAGGCGCGCCCCTACAAGGTCGACTCCAAAACCAAGAGATACAAAAAGGAGCTTTCCATGACCACCTCCGCACTGATCATGCGCGCGCTGAACCTCATGAAGGAGCCGCAGCGCGAGCAACCCGATGGCTGCGAATTACTCATGGAGGAGGGGGAGCCCGAGTGGTGGCGCGGACGCGCGCTTGCGCCGAGCCCTGCGGTGGTCTCCCCCCTCTGCGGCCTGCGGGCGGGCAAGGTCCAGCGCCGCAAGCGCACGCCCTCGACGCTGCATGAGGACACGGCTCCTGCCCCCTCTGTACTCAACGCCGCCGGGCGCGAGGCTGCCGCGTTCGGCACGGCGGTGCACGCCTGTTTCGAGCAGCTCGAGTGGCTGCGCGCAGACGAGGAGCCCGCGCCGACGGGACAGCCCGAGGAGGCGCGGGCTCTGGTGCGCGCCGCCCTGCGCGAGCCCTCGGTGCGCGCGCTCTTCACCCGCCCCGCAACACCCTGCACCGTGCTCAACGAACAGCCGCTGGAGGCCGTTTTGCGCGATGGAACCTGGCTCTCGGCCACCATCGACCGCCTGGTGCTGCACGGTGCGGATGCCGCCTGCACGCGCATTCTCGCCGCCGACATCATCGACTACAAGACCGACCGTGCCGATGCGCCGGAGCTTTTCCGCCGCCATCGCGAGCAAATGCGCGCCTACCGGCAGCTGGTTGCCGCCGCGCTGGATCTGCCACTCGCGCAGGTGCGCGTCACGCTCGTCTCCTGCCCCGACACAGCCGCCGCGCGCGCCCTGCCCTTCCCGCCCGAGCTGCTCGGCTGAGCGTCGGGCGGCGGCTCAGCGGCGCGGCACGAACTCGATGAGGGTGATCTCCGGCGGGCAGTTCGCCCGCAACGCCACGCGGCTGTAGCCAATGCCTCGGGTGATGTAGAGCCAGCCGCCGCCCGGCAACTCGTGGCGCCCGCCGCGCTGCATCTCGGGGCTGTACTTGCCGTTGCGGCGCAGGGGCAACCCGCTCGGCCAGCAGATCTGCCCGCCGTGCGTGTGCCCCGCCAGCACGCCGCTGACCTGCGGAAAGGCGTATTTCAGGAAAAGATAGGGGCTGTGCGTCAGCACCACCAGGGGCGCGCCTTTGGTCGCGCGAGCCGGCAAGCGCCGCGCCACATCCGCGCGGCTGCCTTGGTAGATAAAGGAAATGCCCGCAAAACTCACCTGGCGCCCGCGCCCGAAGCGGTGGCGCAGCACCCGACCGTCCGCCGGGGTGAAGCCAACCGCGCGCAACGCCGCATCCCACGCGGGCGTGTCGTGATTGCCGAGGATGTAGAGCACCCGCGCCCCGCTCTGCGCCAGCGGCGCCAGACAGCGCGCCAGCGTCTCGGGAGCCATGCTCCGCGAGGGCTCAAGACTATAGGCATAATCCCCCAGCAGGGCAACCACGGCGGGGTGCAGGGCGATGATTTGCTGCGCCAGTGCCCGCATGCCCTCCTCTTCCCCGGCAGCGGCATGCAGGTCACTCACCACCACCATGCGAGCGGGTGGGCCCTCGGCCCAGCCAATCAGCGGCAGCTCCACGCGCTCCACCACGGGCGTCTCCGCCCCTGCCGACAGCGCAAGGGCAAGCAGCAGCACGCTCAGCAGTCGGGTGAGCATCCCTCCTCGGGCGCAGTGGGCGGCTCGGCGCTCTTGCGCGGTTTGTAGCTCGTGAGCCGTGTGCGCTTGCGGCGGCGCGGCTCGAAATACTCGGGGTGTGCCGCCGCCCAGCGCTCATAGAGATCGGGGCGGTTGCGGCGCGTGCGCTCCAGCGATTGCTCCAGCTTCCACTCCGCAATCGCCTGGTGGTTGCCGGAGAGGAACACGGCGGGCACCTCCATGCCCCGGAACACATTGGGCTTGGTGTAGGCGGGAGCCTCCAGCAGCCCGTCCGCGAAGGACTCTTCCTCGCTGCTGCGGGCATCGCCCAGCGCCCCGGGCAGCAGGCGCGCCACGGCATCAATCACCACCACGGCGGCGATCGCCCCGTTGGTCAAAATGTAGTCGCCGATGGAAATCTCCTCATCCACCAGGGTGTCAATCACCCGCTGGTCGACCCCCTCGTAGTGCCCGCAGAGGATGATGTAATGCGCCTCTTCCCCCGCGATGCAGGGAGCCGCCAGCTCGCGCGCCACCGCCTGTGAAAAAACGCGCCCCTGCGGCGTCATGAGCAGCACGCGCGTGTGCTCGCGCCGCAGCTCCTCCACCGCCTCGAAAATGGGCTCGCACTTCATGAGCATGCCCTGCCCGCCGCCGCAGAGGTAGTCATCCGTGCGGCGGTACTTGTCGTGCGTCCAATCGCGCAGCTGGTGAGCGCGGATGCGGATGAGCCCGCCCGCCGCCGCCCGCCCCATGATGCTGTGCGAGAGCGGCTCGGTGATCATCTCCGGGAAGAGCGTCAGCACATCAATCTCCAGCATGGCGGGTCGGGCGGGTTATCCCTCTCAGCGGGGGCTCAGGCTTGGGCGTTGTGGCGCAGCATCGCTTCGATGTAGCCGTCGATGTTGCCGTCCATCACGTCCTGAATGTTGCCGGACTCGTAGCCCGTGCGCAGATCCTTCACCATTTGATAGGGCGCAAAAACGTAGGAGCGAATCTGGTTGCCCCAGGCGATGTCGCCCTTCTCAGAATACTGGCGGTCAGCCTCCGCGCGCTTGCGATCCTCCTCGATTTGGATGAGGCGCGCCTTGAGCATGCGCATGGCCTCCTCGCGGTTGCGGAGCTGCGAGCGCTGCGTCTGGCAGGCTACAATGATGCCTGTGGGCAGGTGCGTCAGGCGCACGGCTGTCTCCACCTTGTTCACGTTCTGACCGCCCTTGCCGCCCGAGCGGTAGGTGTCCATCTTCACATCGGCCTCCTTCACCTCGATTTCGATGTCGTCCGCAATCTCCGGCGTGGCATCCAGCGAGCAGAAGGAGGTTTGGCGCTTGCCCGCCGCGTCGAAGGGGCTCATGCGCACCAAGCGGTGAATGCCGCGCTCGTTCTTCAGGTAGCCATAGGCATACTCGCCCTCGATTTTGATGGTCACCGAGCGCACGCCCGCCTCGTCGCCGTCCGTGCTCTCCATGATTTCGCTGGTAAAGCCGTGGCGCTCGCAGTAGCGCAGGTACATGCGCATGAGCATGCTTGCCCAGTCGCAGGCCTCTGTGCCGCCCGCGCCCGCATGGATGGTGATGTAGCAGCCGGCAGCATCGTGCGGACCGTTGAGCAGCGTCACCAGCTCAAACTCCTCCAGGCGCTTGACCCAGGCCTTGTACTCACTCTCCGCCTCGGCGGCCATCTCGGGCTCCTCGGCGGCCATCTCCACGGCCACCTCCACATCCTCCAGCCCGCTTTCGAGCGCGCGATACTGCTCCATGCGGCGCTTGAGGGGGTTCACCTCGTTCATCAGCTCGCGCGCCGCCTGCGGGTCATCCCAAAAGTCCGGCGCGCTCATCCGCGACTCCATCGCGGCCACTTTCTCTGCAATGCCATCGAGGTCAAAGATAGCTCCCGAGCTCGGAAAGACGGCTGCGCATGGCGGCCGTGTCGAGCGCCGAGAGATCCACATGGGTCGTCGTCTGATTCTCCATAACGACGGGCATTATACAGGCAGCCCGCCCGTTTGTCAACGCCACAGGCGGCGCGCTTCGCGGCGCTCGGCGCTCACCTGCTCCTCTGTCGCCCCCAGCGCGCGCAGCACAGCACCCGCCATCGACAGCGCCGCCTCCTCCTCGCCCGCGATGACGATCTCCGCCCCCTCGCGGCGCAGCTCACGCGCCGTGCGGATATACTGCGTCTGAGCCAGCACCTCGATGCGAGGGTTGAGCGAGCGCGCCGCCTGCGCAATCTCGCGCGCGGGAGCCGCCGTGGAGGAGATGACAATCGCCATCGCCTGCTCGCAACCGGCCGCCTGTAAAATCGCCCGAGCGCGGGCATCGCCGTGCAGCACCTGCACACCCTGCGCTGCCAGCGCCTCCACCGTGTCGATGTTCATCTCCACCACCACAACATCCACCGAGTGGCGGCGCAGAATCCCCGTCAGCAGCTCGCCGCCGGGGCCATAGCCCACCATGATGACGCGGAAACAATCCTGCGAGGGCGGGGACAGCGCGGGTAGCGGCGCGCTCGGCTCCCCGCGCTCCATCACGCGCAGCAGGCGCGGAATCAGGCGGTAGAGCAGCGGGTTGAGCGTGATGGACACCACCGCCACCCCCGTCACCACATTGACCGCTGCCGCATCCAACAGCCCCCACTCCTGCGCCGCCAAGGCCGCCAGAATGAAGGAAAACTCACCCACCTGACTGAAGGAGCCCGCCACCTGCAGCGCCATGCGCACCGGCTTGCCCAGCCAGCGCACGCTGTAGTACACCGTCAGCGGCTTCACCACGATCGTGAAGAACAGCATGGCTAGCGCCAGCTGCCAGGTCTCGGCCAGCTCCTGCCAATGCAGCCCCATGCCCACCGAAACGAAGAACAGCACGGCAAAGGCATCGCGCATGGGCAGCGCCTCTGCCGCCGCGCGGGCGGCAAAACGGCTCTGCCCCAGCACCATGCCGGAGAGAAAGGCACCGAACTCCATCGAGGCGCCGAACACCCGCGCCGACAGCACCGCGATGCCCAGCGCAAAGACCAGCACCGCCAGCGTGAACATCTCCCCCGAGGCCGAGCGCGCCAGCGAAGTCAGCAGGCGGTGGATGACAATGCGCCCGAGGTAGGCCACGCAGAAAATCAGCGCCATGAGCTTGAGCACCATGCCCAGCAGCGCCTCGCCCACCGAGCCGCCGCTCACCAGCGCCGGCAGCAGCACCAGCAGCACAATGGTCAGAATATCCTCCACCACCAGCCAGCCCAGCGCCGTGTGCCCCGCCGGGGTTTGCAAGAGGCAGTTGTCCTCTAACACGCGGGTGAGCACCACCGTGCTGGCCACGCTGAAGCAGACGCCGAACATGGCCGCCGAGGCGAGCGAGGCATCCGCCAGCGCGTAGTAAATCGCGCCCGCCAGCAGGGTATGCAACACCATGTTGGCCAGCGAGCCGGGCAGTGCCACCCGCTGCACCGCCAGCAAATCGCGGAAGTGGAAATGTAGCCCCACCCCGAAGAGCAGCAGCACAATGCCGATGTGCGAAAACTCCTGCACAATGTGGTTATCCACCTCGCTCACCTGCGGTGAGCCGGCAATCATCCCCGCCAGCAGATAGCCCACCAGCGGCGAGAGATGCAGCTTGCGGGCGAGCATGCCCAACAGCAGCGCCAGCGCCAGACCAATGACCAGAGATTCAATCATTTGCGGAAAAAAGATGTGCCGAGCATCCCCCCACGGACGCCCATGCTATCATCCTAGCGCAAGGCGCTGCCGTCGTCAATCGACTTTTGTGTCGCGAAGCTCCCTCGTCCGCGAGATGGAGGAGAGCGTCGACGAGGTTGTCAAGGACCTCGATCAGCGCATCGAGCCATCCATGCACCGCTTGACCGACCCGCGCCTGCGCCCCGGTGTGCGCGAGGACAAGGAGACAACGACGAAGCGCTGAGGCCGCGCCTTACAAAGCGGTGAGGGGGTAGGAGCGGTTGCCGCCGGGCAGCAGCCCCGCCTCCGCGCTGTTGCAGAGGACGGTGGCGGGACCGAGCGAAAGGTGGGACGGAACAGGCAGCGAGCTCCCATGCCGCAGATCCCGGCTCTGAGCATGTGTGCTGCTCTTGACCTCCATCGCGTACAATCGGCCGTGCTCATGCAGCACGAAATCCAGTTCCGCACCATTGCTGTTGCGGAAATAGCACAGGTCGGGAACCAGCCCCCGATTCTCGTAGCCGGCCATCAGCTGGTTGAATGCCCAGGTTTCGACAAAAGCCCCCGCCAGCGGGCTGCGCTCCAGCTCGTCGGCATCTGTCAGGCGGCAGAGCCATGCTGCCAAGCCCGTGTCGTTGAAGTAGAGCTTGGGTGACTTGGTCAGGCGCTGCGAGGTCGCGCAGTGGTAGGGCTCCAGCAGCGTGATGATTCCGGAGGCTTCCAAAATGCTCACCCAGCTCTTGGCCGTGTTGACAGCCACCCCCGCATCGCGCGCCAAATGGCTGTACACCAGCTGTTGTCCCGTGCGGGAAGCCGCCGAGCGCATCAGCCGGATGAAGGCACTCTGGTTGCCGATCTGCGCAAGGTCGTGCACATCGCGCTCAACATAGGTGCTGACGTAGGCTCGGAAGAAGAGTTCGGGCTCCATGTCCGGGCGGGCAATCAGCTCCGGGTAGCCCCCCCGAATCACGCGCTCGTACAGCTTGTCCGGCTCCGGAGCCGGTCCCGCGGCTGCCGCATCGGGAGCAAAAAAGCTTTCGGGGCAGCGCAGCTGCTCGCGGTTGCTCAGGGGGCGCAGTTCCAAAATCCCCATGCGTCCCGCCAGACTTTCGCTGATACCTTTCATCAGCCGAAAGCGCTGCGAGCCCGTCATCCAGTACATGCCGGGCTGTCGCTCCGCGTCCACCCTCTGCTTGATGGCTCGCAACAACGCAGGGGCATATTGAATCTCATCAAGGCAAAGCGGTCCCTCATAGTGGGCGAGAAAACCCTGCGGGTTCTGCTGTGCTGCCTCAGCCAGCTCCGGATCATCCAGGGTGATGTAGCGCATCCCCGGCGGCAGCATCGAGCGCAGCATCGTCGATTTGCCGACCTGACGCGCCCCCGTCACCAGCACACAGGGAAAGAGCGCCGACAGACGATGCACTGTGGCGCACATGCTGCGGGTGTAGGGAGGCTGCTCACTCATGCCGGCAGCATGATACGGCATTAGTCCCCGCCTGTCAATATGCAAATTTGCAGCGTGACTGCAAATTTTCTGCAACCGCGCTGCAAAATTGCATAAGTTACTTGCAAAGCTTTGACTGCAAGCGCCTTGCAACGCCGCCTAATACTCGCTGCGCCTCACTCAGGGAAAATGTCGCGCAGGTCGTTGTTGCGCAGGGCGGGCGGGGTGTCCCAGTCCACGGTGTCGCGCGTGCCGTGGCGGCGCGGGGGAACGGGGAGGGTGCCGGTCTGCGAGGCGGGTGCGAAGCGCGCGAGGTCGTCATCGGGAGTAAAACTGTCCTCATCCAGGCGGAAGACGGCTTGCTGGGGGGTGCTGCGGCGGGGGGAAGGCGGCGGCGCGGGCTCGGCAGGTGCCGGGGGTTCGGGAGCGCGGGGCTCCGGCTCGGGGACGACGGGCAAAGGCTCCTCGGGGGGCTCGCTGCCGAAGATGTCGTCCTCCGCGCTGTCCTCGGCGGCGGTCTCACTGCTGTCTGCGTCCTCCTCGGGCTCGGCGTTCTCTTCGGGGCTGTCCTCCTCTTCCACCGCAGGGGGAGGACAGGCGGCGGCGGCTTTTTCCGCCTCGACGGCGGCGCGGAATTCACCGGCATCGATACCGGCCAGCAGGCTGACGCGGATTTCATCGCCCAGGCGTTTCTTGACACCGGCACCGAAGAAGAGTTGCACGGCGTCCTCGCCCTGCGGGAGCCCGGCGCGGATGACGTCCATGACGGTGTGCAGCTCGGCGAGCGACATGGTACTGCCGCCGGCGATGTGGACGATGACGGTGTGGGCAAAGCGCAGCGATTGGTGGTAGGCCGGCAGGGGGGATTCGAGGGCGGCGCGGGCAGCCTCCTCGGCGCGGCGCGGACCGGTGCCGCTGCCGCTGCCGAAGATGCAGCGCGCGTCGTTGTTGCGCAGGGCGGCGATGAGTTCGTCGAGCCCAATGTTGAGCAGCCCGGGGGCGGTGGCCATCATGGGGATGGCGGCGGTGAGCTGAGCGATGAGTGCGTTGGCGGCATCGTAGACGCTTTGCAGGGAGTCCTTAGAGTTGAAGAGCTCCTCCATGTAGTCATTCTCGAAGCAGCAGACAATGTCGGAGCGCGCAGACACGGCGTCGAGCGCCTGCTCGGCCTGGGCACGGCGGCGGCGCCCCTCACCCGCAAAGGGCATGATGACGACGGAAACGAGGAACACACCCGCTTCGGCAGCCATTTCGGCCAGCAGCGGGGCGACGCCCGAGCCGGTGCCGCCGCCCAGCCCGACGACCATGACGAGCAGGCGCGCCTCGGCCAGCAGTTCGCTGATGGCGGCGCGGCTCTCCTCCAGCGCCATGCGACCGACTTCGGGGTCGCCGCCGCAGCCAAGCCCGTGGTTGAAGGCGGCGCCGAGTTGCAGGAACTCGACGTTGCCGCGCTCGCGCCCGAGGCGTTCGTCGGGCGAGATGATGCACATGCGGACGTTTTCGGCACTGGAGCCGCTGAATTGTTGCAGGATGTGCGCCCCGGCGCCGCCGAGGCCGATGATGACAATGCCGTCTTCGCGATGGGGGGTGTCGGGATAGCGGAGCATGGGAGCCGTGGGGAGAATCGGGTGGCCGGGGGGGGCTCAGTGCGAGCTGCGGAAGAAGTTGAGGAAGCGGCGGATGATGCCGATGTCGTTGCCGCGCAGGGCGTCGTCGTCATCGCGCTGGGCGTAGCGGATGAGGCCGATGGCGGTGCAGTAGCGCGGGTCGGCGAGGTAGGAGTAGCCACGACCGGGCTCCAGCGGCGCGGGCTGATGCACGGGCAGGTTGAAGATGTAGCGCGCCAGCCCGTCCAGCCCGCGCATGAGGCTGGTGCCGCCGGAGAAGTAGACGCTCATGCCGGGGGTGCGCAGCAGCTCGGGGTCAACGGCGGCGATGCGCTCGCGCACCATCACCAGGGTTTCGCCCAGCCGCGCGCGGATGATTTTGTTGAGCAGACCGCGGGGGATGGTGGCCTCGTGCATGCCGTGTTCGCCCGTGTATTTGGCGAGCGACTGATCCTTGACATCGCCGAAGGCGTTGCCCTCGGTGCATTTGAAGAATTCGGCGGCGCGGTTGTTGATGCGCTGCTCGGTGTGCTTCACGATGTCGGCGTTGATGGTGTTGCCGCCGACGGGCAGGCAGCCCGAGGCGATGACATCGCCGCCCTTGTAGCAAATGTAGTCGGTGGTGCCGCCGCCGATGTCGATGAGCAGCGCGCCGGCATCTTTTTGCTGGCGGGTCAGCACCATCTGCGCCGTGGCCAGGGGGGCAAAGACGATGTCCTCCACCTCCAGCGGCACCTTGCGCACGCAGAGCAGCGAGTTCTGCAGCCGTGTGGCGATGCCGTGCACGATGTGGCAGTTGACATCCAGCGTGCGCCCTGTCAGCCCGATGGGGTACTGCGTCGGCTCGCCGCTGTCGATGGAAAAGCCGCCCAGCTCGCGGTTGAAGACGAAGCGATCGGAGCCCAGTTCGAGCTTTTCGGCTTTTTCCTTGGCGATATTCACGTGCTCTTCGTCGATGATGTGCTCATCATCGGGCAGGCGGAAGGAGCCGGTGCAGGTCTCGCCGACGATGTGCTCCCCCGTGACAGAGAGGTAGACGTTGAGGATGTCAACATCCGCATGATCCTGAGCGAGCTGCCAGGCGTCGCAGATACACTGGCGCGCCATGCTGGGGTTGATGATTTCGCCCTTGCGGATTCCCGCGCTGGAAACCTCGCCGATGCCGATGATGGTGGCGGTGGCATCGGGGCGAATCTCGCCGACCACCATGCAGGTCTTGGAGGTTCCGATTTCGAGGCCGACGAGAATTTTGGATTGAGCCATGGTCGTGAAAGCGTGTGGGAGTATCGGGGATTATATCAGATGCAGCACCGCCGCGCGCGCGGAATGCGCGTCATAAGTGCTCAGTTCTGCTGCAAAACCTGCCGACAGGTCTCGGGCGTGGGAACAAGCTCGGGCATGAGGGTGACGTATTCCTCGGAGTACTTCTCGGAGGGGCGGAAGAGGAAGCCGGGCTCGCGGCTGCGCAGGGCAAAGGACGTGGGGCAAAAGAGGGGGTAGGCGCGGTCGGTGCCGGAATCGTAGCCCTGCTCGCCGGTGTAGCTGCCGTACACGTAATATTCGGCGTTCTGATCGCTGCCGTAGACGGCGTTGGGCAGCGGCGGCTCGGGGCCGCGGTCGGGCGTGTGCACCTTGCTTTCGTCCATCATGACGAGCTTGGCGCTGCGCCAGCTCTCGCCCGGGCGGCGCAGGTAGCCCCAAAAGCGGGTGTAGGGGATGTGGTAGCGGCGGCCGATGTAGTAGTCGCCCTTGGGCTCGGTGGCGATGGCGGCTTCGCGCTCGGCGACGGCGCGGCAATCGCTCTTGAGGGTGTCACAGGCGCTGAGCAGCAGGACGCAGAGGGGCAGAAGGCATTTGATGGCTGTCACGCCCCTGTTCTACCCCATGCTCGGGCAGCGGTCAAGCGCATAATCTGCGCGAGCCCGGGGCAGTTTCCCATCCGCCGATGATGCCCCGCCGAGGGCATGAACGCACGACGCGTGCGCGCGGCGCCCCCTCAGCAGATGATGCCGATGCGGTCGAGCGCATCCGCCCGCCGCAGCAGCTCCTCGGGCTCCATCTGACCGTGCAGCAGGTCGCGGTAGAGGGCGACGAGCTGCTCCGCACGCTCGGGACTCTCCTCCAGCAGCTCCACGCGGAAGCGCCCCAGCCCGCAGCGTCGCATGCTCGCCGCATAGCGCGCGGCGCTCTGCGCCTTGCCGTTGAAGAGCGTGTTGCGGCAGCCCTCGTCGCTGCGCAGGTAGTGCATGGCGTGCGTGCGGTCCATGACCCGCACGCGATGGTGCTCGCAGGGCTGCCCGCAGTCCTTGAAGCTATGGCCGCGCGACAGGAAGCTGCAAAACACGCAGTGCTCCGTGTGGAACATGGGCATGTGCTGGTGCAGCGTGAGTTCCAGCTGCGGCCCGCAGCCCGCAGCCAGCAGATCGGCCAGCTGCTGCGCGTCCAAATCGTAGGCGGCGGTGGAAAACTGCATGCCCCACGCCGCCCAGAGCGCCACGCTCTGCGGGTTGGCGGTATTGAGTGAGAAATCGCCCGCCATGGCTAGCCCGTGCTCGCGGCACCACTGCGCCGCCCCCAAATTACGCACCAGCACACCGTCGGGTTGCGCCGCCCTCAGGTACTTGAAGTAGCCCCCCTCGTGCGGTTTCATGATGCGCAGCGTGGCCACCCAAACGCTCAGCTCGGGGAACTGCGCGCGCAACTGCGCCGCCAACTCCTCCAGGCGGCGCAAATCCTTGATATCCAAATACACGCGCTGCGCGCCCGCACGGGCGGCGGCAAAGACCTGCGCCTCCTCGCGGCAGAGCACGGAGAGCTCGCAGCGCTCCGCGGGCGCCACGACCCCTACCCGCGCAAGCTCCGGCAGCGGCGACGCCGCGGCGGGCACCGCGCTCGGCGGGTCCAAGCGCTCCACCAGCTCGCGCCGCATGCGGTTGAGCACCGACAGCGGCATCATCAGCCCGGGCTCGACATCTGCGCGACAGTGTGCGAGGCAGTAGCCCGTGCCCCCCAAGCGCCCGAACTGCTCGCGCAGCTGCTCCTCCGTCAACGCGTGCTTGCGCGCGCGCTCCAGAGCTTGCCCGCTGCGCACCGTCAGCCCGCAGCACCGCAGCACGAGCTCGCCGCCCAAGCGCCCCTCCACCGCCAGCTCCAGCGGAACCGCGCCGAGCGCGGCATCGGGCAGCGCCGAGCGGCTCCACGCGGCGTGCAAGCGCTTGTTGAGCGCGGGGTCATCCGTTTTCCACAGCAGCATGCCGGGGCGCACGCTGCGCCAGTCGATGCGGCTGCCCTTGCCGTGGAAATACAGCCGCTGCCCCTCCGCGCGCCAAATGCGCCCGCCCTGCTCCTCGTTGCGGTCGCGCCCGGCATCAATCACAAATCCATCGCCCGCCGCCACAGGCGGCAGGGAGGCGCCCTCCAGCTCCACCCACCCCTCGCCGCAGCGCGCAATGCGCCCCATCAGCAGGCCGCGCTTCTTGCCGAAGCGCCCGTGCGTCAGCAGCGGGTGATCCGTGCCGTCGAGCCAACCCGTGGAGAACCCGCGCGAAAAGCTCATCTGCATCGCGTACACATCCGCCGCCCGGCGACGCGGCTCGATTCCCCTGCCCCGAAGCGCCGCATCCAGCGCCGCGCGGTACGCGCGCACCGTCGCCGCCACATACTCGGGCGTTTTCAGGCGCCCCTCAATCTTGAAACTGTGCACCCCCGCCTCCAGCATCGGCGCCACGCGGTCGTAGGCGCACAAATCCTGCGGCGAAAAGAGGTAGCGGCGCTCGCCCAAATCGCGCAAGCGCCCATCGACCTCCAAGCGGTAGGGCATGCGGCAGGCCTGCGCGCAAACGCCCCGGTTGGCGCTGCGCCCGCCGATACTCTCGCTCGTGAGGCACTGCCCGCTGTAGGCCACGCAGAGCGCGCCGTGGCAGAAGCACTCGATGGGCTTGGTTGTGGCCTTGGCACAGGCGGCAATCTCGCGCAACGAGAGCTCGCGCGCCAGCACAATCTGCTGCGGGTCGAACAACGCATCGACCAGCCGCACCGCCTCGGGCGAGCTGATCGTCATCTGCGTGGAGAGATGCAGCTCCAGACGCCAGCGCCCCGCCCGCCGCTGCTGCGCCACCAGCTGCGCCAGCCCCATGTCCTGCACAATCACCCCGTCCACCCCTGCGGCATCCAGCGCCGCCAGATAGCGCAGCGCCTCCTCCATCTCCGCCGGGAAGATGAGGACATTCATGGTGACATAGCTCCGCAGCCCATGCGCGCGCAGGTAGGGCACCAAGCGCGGCAGGTCGTCCAAGGTAAAATTGTCCGCCCGCATGCGTGCGTTGAAGCGGTCGAGCCCGAAGTAAATCGCATCTGCCCCATTGGCCACCGCCGCGCGTGCGCAATCCCAATTGCCCGCCGGAGCCAGCAGCTCGGGGCGGGGGAACGGGGGCTTGCCGGGATCCGCGCTCATGACTGCACGTCTCCGTCGGCCATCCCCACGATGCGCGCGCGGTCAAAATCCGCCGGGCTCAGCACCACATGCACGCGGTCTCCGGGGCGAATCTGCTCCAACAGTGCCGCCTCGCGCCGCTGCACAAAGGCCACCGTCTCCTTGCCGTTGGGCAGCAGCGCGTGAAAAGCCGTCGGCGCAAAGCGCTCGCGAATCAGCGCCACCGCATCAATGTACTGGGAGGGATAGTAGTTCATCATCAGAAAAGGGAGCGCAGCCCCGCCTTAATCAGCTGCTCGGCCGAGCGCTGCACCGGCGCCGCAGGCGCAGCAGGAGAAGGCGGAGCTGACGGCGGCTGCAGCAGCTGCTGCAAGAGCTGAGCGGGCGCCGCAGCAGCCGCTGCGGGAAGCAGCGTCTGCACCAGCGTGCTGACGCGCACGCTCAAGTCCTCCTCCGGCGCCTCCAAGGTGCCGCTCAGGTTGATATTCAGCCACCAATAGCCGGGTTCCTCCTCCGAGCTGCGGAACAAACGCCCCAGCAGCTCCTGCTGCGGCAGCGCCCCGAGCACCGTCTTGGGCAGCCCCACGCGCAGCGTGCCGCCCAAGCTGCCGTCCGCCCCCAACAGCACATGCCCGCGCAGCAGCAGGCGCCCGTCTGCCGAGCGCACATTCAGATCATCGAACAGCCAGGCGTCCTGCACATGGCGCGCTGCGTCGCGGTAGGGGTAGCGCACGGAGCACTCCGCCCGCTCCAGCTCCAAGCGGCGATAGGGGTACGCCCCCTCCACCGGCACGTCGGCCAAGAAGGGCAAGTCGGTCAGCACCCCCTGTTGCAGCGAGAGTTTGCCTTCCGCCGCCGAAATTCCCGCCGCCGAGCCGTTGAGCACCATCTTGCCGAAGAGCTCCCCCGACACCCGTTGCTGCCAACTCTCGCTCAAGAGGCGCGCCACGCTGGCCTTGTTGAGCGTCAGGTTGGCCGACCAGCGCCCCGAGTTCTCCGCGAGCTGCGCCTTGAGCCGCAGCTCGCCCGGGGAGAGCATGATGCGCGCATCGCTCAACTCGGTGCGCTGTGCATCCCGACGCAGCAGCGCCGACTTGAGACTTGCCTCGCGCAACACCGCCCAAGGGCAGTGCAAACGCCCGTTTTCCAACTGCAACTGCCATCCCCCCTGCGGACGCGGCATCGCCGTGGCCGAGCTGTTGAGCAAGCGGTACTCCTGCCCGGCGCGCCGCAGGCAAAGATCCGTGTTCTTGCACGAGAGCGCATCCACCCGGTAGGAGCGCGGCGTAAACATCGACACCATGCCGGCGCCCGGCGACGCCGCACCACTCGAGGCAGAGGGCTTCGCTTCCACCGCTGCCGCAGCTTTCTTCGGTGCTGCGGCGCGCGAGTCGGGGCGGCGCCACTCAAACACCAGCTCCCCATCCTCCGCACTCAGCGTGCGCACATGCACCCCACGGCGCAAGAGCTCCCCGCGGTCATACTCCATGCGGATGTCAGCAAAATGTACCGACCGGAGCGCCCGCGCGTCCTCCACCTGCAAGCCCTCCACGCTCAGGGAATCGCCGTCGAGGGTCACATTGCTCTCCAACGCCAAGCGCTGAGCCCCCAGCGCCTGGCGCCCCTGAGCCTCCAGCAGGGTGCGGAAGCTATCCCCCTGCACAAAAGCCAGCATCTGATACCAGGCCAGCAAGGTCAGCAACCCCAGCCCCGCCGCCAGCACCAGCAGCCACAACAGCACACGCCGCCCTGCCCCGCCGCCGTCGCCGCGAGCCCCGAATAACCTTCCCTTTTTACGCCGAGCCATAAACCGATACGCACCTCCGCGATTGTAGCGGCGCGGTTGCCCATTAGCAAGCACATATTGCGATGTCCTCAGAGGCGCTGCCGCCCCTCCAGCGCCCGCATCAGCGTGATGGCATCCGCATGCCCCGGTCCCGCGCCGGCGGGCATCCCCTGCGCCAAGCGCGTGGTGCGGCAGGGCAGCGCCGCCAGCTGCTCCGCGAGATACAGCGCCGTCGCCTCACCCTCCACATCGGACCCCAGAGCCAAAATCACCTCGCAGCCGGGGTGTGCGCGCACCCGCTCCAGCAGGCGCTCCACGCTCAAATCCTCCGGCATCACCCCGTCCAAGGGCGAAATACGCCCGCCCAAACAGTGGTAGAGCCCGCGGTAACAGCCGCAGCGCTCAATGGGCAGCACATCCGTCGCCTGCTCCACCACGCAGAGCAAGCCCGCATCGCGCGCCGCATCGCTACAGGCCGTGCAGCGCGCGCCCGACTCGGCAAAAAAACCGCATTCGGGGCAGTACCCCACGCTGTCCGCCGCGCGCGTCAGCGCCTCGGCCAGCCGCCGCGCCTCGCCGCGCCCCTGTTGCAGGAACCAGAGGGCGAGCCGCTCCGCCCCGCGACTGCCCACGCCGGGCATGCGCTTGAGCGCGGCAATCAGCTCCAGAACAGCTGCGGGATAATCCTGCGTCTTCATCCCTGCACCCTGCGTCTGCGCCGCCACTCCTGCAACTCCACCCCCAGCCAGCAGAACAATGCCGTGAGCAGGGGCGGTGCCATGTTGAGCACGCCGCCCCAAAACAAGCACAGCAAGCCGGGCAGCGCCAGCGCCGTCAGCGCCGGAATCATGATACTGAAGCGCCACAGTGCCCGGCGCTCATGCAGCAGCACCGCACTAAGATAAAGCGCCACCGCCACACAGAGCAGCAGCATAGCGCCCGGAGACAGCAGCGATACCTGCACCGCCGCGGCATCCATGTAGAAGGGATTGCCCGCCAGCAGGCGAATTTGCTCCCACTCCAGCCGCTCCGTCAGCCCGGTCAAACCCAGCGCCACCGTCAGCGCCACCGCCGCCGCCGCCGTGCCCAGCAAGCGCAGCCACAGCGCATCCCCCGCGCTCAGCGACCCGGGCGCGGGAAACAGGCGACGCAGGACAGCGCGCAGATGCGGGGGAATCGTCATCGGAGGAGGGAGAAACGGCGGCAGCGGGGCTCGGAGGAGCCGCTGCCGCCGCCGTTGAACGCAATCTGCCGCCTCAGGCGGTGAAACGCTTGACAATCAGCGAGGCATTGTGACCGCCGAAGCCGAAGGAGTTGCTCAACGCCACATCCACCTTCATGGAACGGCCAACATTCGGACAGACATCCAGATCGCACTCGGGATCCTGATGGAAGACATTGATGGTCGGCGGCACGAAATTCTCCTCGATGGCCTTGACGCAGGCCAGCAGCTCAATGCCGCCCGCCGCACCCAGCAGGTGCCCCGTCATCGACTTGGTGGAGGACACCACCAGCCCATTCTTGGCGTGCTCGCCGAAGGTGCGCTTAATGGCCTTCGTCTCGCAGATGTCGCCCACGTGGGTCGAGGTGCCGTGCGTGTTGATGTAGTCCACTTCCGAGGGCTGCAAGCCGGCGTGGCGCAGCGCCATCTCCATGCAGCGGCTGGCGCCCTCGCCCTCGGGCAGCGGAGACGTCAGGTGATACGCATCGGCCGAGAGACCGTAGCCCACCAGCTCGCAGTAAATCTTGGCACCGCGCGCCTGAGCATGCTCCAGCGTCTCCAGCACGATGACACCCGCGCCCTCGCCCATCACAAAGCCGTCGCGATCGAGGTCGTAGGGGCGCGACGCCGTGGTCGGATCGTCATTGCGGGTGGAAAGCGCCTTCATGTTGGCAAAACCCGTCAGCCCGATGGGCTGGATAGCCGCCTCCGCGCCGCCGCAAATCATGACATCGGCATCGCCGAACTTCATGATGCGCCACGCCTCGCCGATGCAGTGATTCGCCGTAGCGCAGGCCGTGGAAATGCTCATGTTGGGACCGCCGAAGCCGTACTCCATACTCACCAGGCCGCTGGCCATGTTGGTGATCATGTAGGGGATGCAGAAGGGGGACACACGGCGGGGACCGCTCTTCAGCATGGTCGACAGGTTGACGCCGTGGATATCCAGACCGCCGATACCGGAGCCAATCATGACGCCGACGCGGTTCTTGTCCGTCTTCTCGGGGTCGAGCCCGGCGTCGTCCACCGCCATGACGGCGGCGGCCATGGCCAGCTGCTCAAAGCGGTCGCAGCGGCGCGCCGTCTTGGGATCCTTGCGGAAATACGGAGTAGGGTCAAACCCGCGCACTTCACCGGCGATATGCACGGCGTAAGGAGCGGTGTCGATGCTTTCGATGCGGCTGATGCCGGAACGGCCGTTCTTCATACCGTCCCAAGTCTCCGACACCGAATTGCCGAGGGGCGAAAGAGCACCCATGCCGGTGATAACAATGCGAGGTTCAGTCATAGTAGTGACTCCACGATAGCGGTCAGACGAGTTGAAGTCAAGTCAAAAACAGCTTTCCGAGCGGAAGAAGGGCAAGAAAAACACCCCGTGCATGCTTGGCGGGGCAACCACGCGAAAATCGCGTTCCGGCGCCGTCTTTTCTACTCGCCAAGCCCCTGAGATTGTGCTAAGTTATCCGCGATTCGACACCATTCGACAAACTATGCTCTCTATCCGAATCAAGAGAATGCTGTGTTGTGCCCTGCTGCTGCCGGCGCTCTGCCTCCTCTCGGCCCAGGAAGAAGAAGCTGTGGCGGAACAGACTCCCGCCACGGAGGAAGAACATGCGCCCGCCGTCCCCGAGGGCGCCACCGAGGCCGAAGTCAAGGCCGCCGAGCTGGCCGCCGCCGAGGGAGTCACCGAACTCACCCCCGAGGAGAAAGAGGAAAAGCTCATCGAGATCGCTCGCAACCCGGAGACCGCCCCCCTGCTCACGGCGCAGGAAAACGTGCGTGTGCTGCGCTCCGAGTTCGACGCCAAGCTGGCCACCCTCGAGGAGCAGTGCGGGCAGCTCACCTTCGAGCAATACAACCTCTTCATGCGCGCCTCCAAGGCGATGAACGTCAAAGAACTCGCCGCCTTCATCCGCGAACACGACGGTAAGAGCGCCGCCGAGGTGCTCGAGCACATCCAATTTCCCCCGCCCAACTGCCCCGCCTGCGCTGCCACCCTGCTCAAGGGGCACACCCACGCTCAGGGCGGGCACAACGCCACCCCCGCCTGGCACCCCCACTGGACCGACAGCGATCCGCAGTTCAGCCGCTTCCCCATCCCCCTGAAGACCTACGCCGATGCCGAAGCCGGCATGAGCCTGGGGCAAAAACTCGTCCACCGCGTGCAGGTTGACCCCTTCAACCTCGCCGCCTCGCTCATCTTCCTCTTCGCCATCATCCACACCTTCCTCGCCCCGCGCTTCCAGCGGCTGGCGCACACTCTGGAAGACGCCCACCGCCGCAAACTGCGCGAAGCCAAGTTCAGCATCCTGCACCCCGAGCAGCGCGTGCCCGTCTCCTTCGCCAGCACCATGTGCCACTTCCTCGGCGAGGTGGAAGTCGTCTTCGGGCTTTGGATTATCCCCTTTGCCCTCGTCTGCCAGCACTACTACAGCATGGATGACTTCCTGCGCTACATCGACCACGACACCAGCTTCACCGAGCCGCTCTTCGTCGCCGTCGTCATGGTCATCGCCTCCTCGCGCCCCATCTACCGCCTGGCTGAAAACACCCTCAAATTCGGCGCCGGCATGGGCGGCGGCACCCCGGCCGCCTGGTGGCTCTCCGTGCTGTGCATCGCCCCCCTGCTGGGCTCCTTCATCACCGAGCCCGCCGCCATGACCCTTGCGGCCATCCTGCTCTCCAAGAAGTTCTACCAGCTCAAGCCGAGCATGGCTCTGCGCTACGCCACCATCGCCCTGCTCTTCGTCAACGTCTCCGTCGGCGGCACCCTGACCCACTTTGCCGCGCCGCCCATCGTCATGGTCGCGGGCAAATGGAACTGGGACATGCTGCACATGTTCACCCACTTCGGCTGGAAAGCCATCGTCGGCATCGCCCTCTCCAACACCATCTACTTCCTCTGCTTCCGCAAGGAATTTGCACGGCTGGCGGAGGTTCAGCGCGTCAACAGCGCCTACGACACCCGCGTGCCCAACACCTGGGAAGACCGCCAGGACATCATCCCCGTGTGGGTCTACGTTGTCTCCATCCTCTTCCTCGCCTGGACCGTCTACTTTGCCCACCACCCCGCCATCTTCATCGGCGGCTTCCTCTTCTTCCTGGGCTTCACCATGGCCACGCCGCAATACCAGAACGCCTTCTCCATCAAGGTGCCGCTGCTGGTCGCCTTCTTCCTGGCCGGGCTGCTCATCATGGGCGGCGTGCAAGGGTGGTGGATGCAGCCCGTGCTGCAAGGGCTTGCGGAGCTGGGCAGCAGCATCACCATGGGCATTGCCAGCGTGCTGACCGCCTTCAACGACAACGCCAGCGTCACCTTCCTCTCCAGCACCGTGCCCGACCTGCCGGAAAGCATCAAGTACGCCGTTGTCGCCGGGGCTGTCACCGGCGGCGGGCTCACCGTCATCGCCAACGCCCCCAACCCGGCGGGGCAGGCCATCCTGGGCAAATACTTCAAAGGCATCAGCGCCCTGCAACTGCTCCTCTGGGCTCTGCTGCCCACGCTCATCATGTTCTGCATGTTCAACTTCATCCAATTCGGAGACTAAACACCCCGTCTCCCCCTCAAATGAGGGACATTGACACAACACACCCAACCAAAAAATGTTTACGGGCCTTGTAGAATGCACGGGGAAAGTGATGGCGATGAACCCCGTCGCGACGGGCGCGCGCGCCGTCATTGACATCCCCTTTGCCGGCGAACTGCGGCTCGGGGACAGCGTCGCCGTCAACGGCTGCTGCCTCACCGTCGACCGCATCGAGGGGGAACAGGTCGAGTTCGACCTGCTCACCCAAACCCTGCGGGTCACCTCGCTGGGACAACTGCAAGCGGGCGACCTCTGCAACCTCGAACGCGCCATGAGCGGCAGCGGGCGCTTCGGCGGGCACTTCGTCATGGGGCATGTGGACAGCACCGGGCGCGTCACCGACATCACCCCCGTGGGGCAAGACCACCGCGTGAGCATCCGCATCCCTGCGGCATACAGCCGCTACACCATCGACAAAGGCAGCATCACCATCGACGGCATCTCCCTCACCATCGCCCGCAAAGGCGAGGACGGACTGCTGGAGTTCTGGATCACCCCCCACACCTGGCAGCGCACCATCATGCACCGCTACCGCATCGGCAGCATCGTCGACATTGAAGTCGACATGATCGCCAAGTACGTCGAAAACTTCTTCGCTGCCCGCAGCTGAGAAACAGGCTCCGATACGCAAGAGAGGCGGCACCCTAAGGGGCACCGCCTCTCCGTATTCACGGTTGGTTCAATGCGAACGAACAACGATCAGGCCTCGGGCGCAGGAGCGGGAGCCTCCGCAGGAGCCGCCTCGGGAGCGGGCTTGCACTCCGGGCGCTGACCCTTGGGGCAGCCGCAGCCGGGACGCCCCTCGGGACGCGGGCCCTTGCAGCAGCCGGGGCGCTGACCACGGTGGGCGCAGCGAGCGGCGCGCATCGCTTCCTTCTCCTGCTCGTCGAGCTGACCGTCCTTGTTGGCATCAAACTTCTCGAGCATACGGGCGCGGCACTCGGCCTTCTGCTCCTCCGTCAGCTCCGGGCGCGGGCCCTTGGGGCAGCCACAGCCGGGACGACCCTCGGGGCGCGGTCCCTTGGGGCAGCCGCAACCGGGCTTACCCTCGGGGCGCGGACCCTTGCAGCAGCGACCCTCGCCGCGGTGGGCGCGGTGCGCCGCACGCATCGCCTCCTTCTCCTGCTCGTCCAGCTGCCCGTCCTTGTTGGCATCAAACTTCTCCAGCATGCGGGCGCGGAACTCAGCCTTCTGCTCCTCCGTCAGCTCGGGGCGCTGACCATGGTGGCGGCGGCAACCGCAACCGGGCTGACCGGCCTCGGGAGCGGCAGCGGTCTCCGGAGCAGGAGCGGGAGCAGCGGCCTCGGGAGCAGCCTCCTGAGCAAACAGGGGCATCGCGGCGAACAAAGCAATCAGAATCGACTTTTTCATATATGTGTATCCGTGTTTATCGTTTTTGGGATGCAGGGGGGAGCCATCAGCGCTCCCCTCTGCCCCTGAGAACGAAAAAAGACGCTACCATCTACACCCCAACAAAAAAAAATGAAAAATTCACGCGCGCAGCTCCACCCGCCGCAGGTGCTCCCCCTCATGCGTCAGCACCAGCCAGCGCGTCCCCGGCGGCATCAGTCCCCCGTCGAAGCGATCCGCCCACTCCACCAGCAGCACCATCTCCCCGCGCAAATACTCATCCCAGCCCAGCCCGAGCGCCTCCTCGGGCGCGCGCATGCGGTAAAAATCGAAATGCGCCACCGGCAAACGCCCGTCCGCATGCTCATGCACCAGCGCAAAGGTCGGGCTCGCCGCCGGCTGCGACGCCCCCAAACCCTCCAGCACCCCCTGCACCAGGTGCGTCTTGCCCGCACCCAAATCCCCCACCAGACCCAGCACATCCCCCGGCTCCAAAAGCTCCGCCAAGCGCCGCCCCAGCGCCACCATCTCCCCCTCACTGCGAACTAAAATCCCCTCATCGGAGAAAATTTTTTCCGAATTGTGCATCTTTGTGTGAAATTTTTCTTGCCAAACAACGGCGTGCAGCTATAATGTGCCAGCCCGCCCGCGCGGGTGCAACCTCAAAATCCGAAAAACTATGGCATACGCAGTAATCACCACCGGCAACAAGCAGTACCGGGTGAGCGTTGGTGACGTGCTCACCATCGATCGACTCGCCGGGCTGGAAAACGACGGCACGACCACCTTTGACAAAGTCCTCCTCGTGGAGAACGAGGGCGCGACCAAGGTCGGCACCCCCACCGTGGAAGGCGCGAGCGTCACCGCCAAAGTGCTGGATGCTGCCGCCCGCGGGCCCAAAGGCATCGCCTTCAAGTTCAAGCGCCGCAAGGGTTTCCACAAGAAGATCGGCTTCCGCGCCGCCCTCACCAAGGTTCAAATCACCGCCATCAACGCCTAACCCCTAACACCCAAGACAAGTCATGGCACATAAGAAAGGTCAAGGTTCCGTACGCAACGGTCGCGACTCCCGCAGCAAGCGCCTCGGCGTCAAGAAGTTCGGCGGTCAGGAAGTCATCGCCGGCAACATCATCGTGCGCCAGCGCGGCACCAAGTTCCACCCCGGCAAAGGCGTGGGCATGGGGCGCGACTACACCATCTACTCGCTGGTTGACGGCCGCGTCTTCTTCGATCGCGAAGGTCGCCGCGTCAACGTAGCGCCCGAGGCCTAAGCGCCCGCGCATCAACTCTTTTCCCAAGGGGCATTCTCCGCACGGAGAATGCCCCTTGAGCATTTCCTCTGCCTGTTGTTGAGGAAGATCCTTATTGTTAAGAAACAAGGGTGAAATATGAAGCCGCTGACATGAACCGATTACCCGTCAGGAGAAAGAGGGAGACCTGTTCGCGGAATAGAAACGATGCTGCGTATATATTTGCTGTAGATATGGTTTAACTGATCTGATGTCGGCGTGGAAGATGCCATATACGATCGTTACGCCATGACATCATTCATGAGGCTAGACGTTGATCAAGAGCAAGTTCCGGACGCTACGACGCTGCTCCAATTCCGACATCTACTTGAGAAACATCAGATAGGAGAGAAAATATTTTCCGATCTTAAGGAGCGACTTGATCAGGCAGGATTGCTGATGCACGGGGGCTCCGGTTACTTGGGCGCACCTGAGCAGGATGCTATAAAGTCAAATGAAAGTTTTTCAAAAATAAAGTTTCGCATTAACAAACACCCTTCTAGCTTACAGATTAATGATTGCTATAAGGGAGAGAATTGGGATAGAAGTACAGCGCTTCCCTAACGAAACACCGAGGAGCAAGCGGGGACAACTTTTGAAAACGCTCCCGCACCGGAAGCCTCGCAGCAGCTGCCCGGCGGCGGGCAGCTGCTGCGAGGGCTGAAGGGGTCTTGCCTGCCCCACCCAGCCCCCTATACTCACACGCAGAACCTGCATGACGCAGGCAGATAGTTTATGAATACACGTTATACTTCCTCCGCTTCTGCGGCTCGCCACAAGAAACCGTCCTTCGCCATCACCCGCTCTCTTGCACGCGCTGCGGATACCATCAGCTTCGACTATGGGCACGGGGTGCCCTCGGATGCCACGCATGTCCACTCCGCCATTTCCCGCATGTGTCAGCTGACGGCGCCTGCGGTGGTCAGTGCCTCGGGGATTGTGGATGACCAGGTGACCATTGTCGCCCCCGGAATCAACTTCACGAGCTCAAGCGGTGCCTCCCACGCCTTTTCGGTGTCTTCGGGCGATGCTATGCCCGCCGGTATTTACCCGGTTCAGGTCAATCACTACAATATCATGAACCACCCGGCGGGCAATGTTTCCGAGCTCAGGGGCTCGCTGGGCCCTTGCCCGCCCGTCATCATCATCCCCGATGAGAACGAGGAGCTCGAGTGTGACCCCTGTTCCTGCTCCTGCGGGGCTCCCGGCAACAATGCGGGTGGCGCCGTGCCTTCCAACACGCGTTCTATCGACAATATTACTATTGCTCCGTTTACAAGTTCCTCGGGCGGTGGTGGTGTTGTGCGCATGGCTAATGCGCGTCACATGCGATTTTCTTTCGCATTCGGTTCATTCCGAGGCATGGGCAACATCCCCGGCGGTCAGCCGGAAATCGTAGCATTCAATTACGATGAATCTCTGCTGACTCCCGCATCTCTCACCTACAAGCATCCTCTGGCTTCTGTCCTTGTCCCCGAGGGCGATACCGTGGATGTGAACGAGGGCTTCCGCATCTTTGACGGTGCTGCCTATACGAACTATATTGTGGCCGGTGACGGTTCCGCAGCCTATGGTGTTGGTGCTACCACGAAGAAATCTGAGGTGGTACGATTTGTTTCGGCCATCAGCAAGGATGATTCCGTCGTCTGCAACCTTTCGACGGCTAATTATGTACGCATTAGCGCCGCAGATGACTCCGCTGTTTTCTATGACCTTGAAAGCAACGAATTCGCTGCACTTATCACCTCTGATGGCGCCACTGTTCTGGCTGACGAAAAGCTTTCCATCATCCGCGATACGGAGACTGGCATCATTCGCCAGATTTGGAACTACTGGGATGGTCTGGCGGATGTTGTCCCGGCAACGAATGGCAACGGCTATACGATTTCTCTCTATCTGCCGAGCCAGATTGCCGCTCCTGAGCAGGAAGGTCAGTTGTTCACCTTTACCGGGAGCCCGTTCAAGTCATTTACTGTGTCCGGTGATGCAGTTGCTAAGACGATGACTATTCGTGAACGCGACTGGAGTCTCCCTGAAAACACACCGGATTATGTAACGACTTGGACTCACTCTGAGGCGGGCTGGAACAAGGTCATTGGTGAAGATGACGACATCATCTCCGAAACTCGCGTTAAGTCTGCTATTGAGGGGACGGATAATTACCAGATTGTGACGACCGTTTCCAAGGGCAATGAGGTAGCATCTCGTGTCTGTGAGGTCTTTACCTCCACCGGCAATGGTGAACTCCTCCTTTCTCGTACGGATGCCTATGGTTCAGACATTGCTCAGACTACTACCTTTGAGTATGATGAGGCTGGTCGTCAGATTCGACGAGTGGAACACTCCGGCGCAGTATACGAAACGGTGTACGATATTTATGGGCGCGTGATTGCTGAATCTTCTCCTTGGGCGGGTGGACAGAAGCGACTCACCACGACTACTTATCGAGTAGCCGGTTCCTCCAATACTGACCCTGCCAAGGTGGTACACAGCGTGGTCACTTCGTCCGGCAATGTAGTAGATCTGAAGACGGACACCTACACCTATACGGAAGCTAATGGCGTTCGCCGTGTCGAAATGAGCAGCGCCGCCGCAGGTGTATCCGAACCCCAGGTAACTGTCCATGAAACATGGCTTTCCAATGCCACGAATCCCCATGCGCGCGGTCGCGTCAAGATGCGTCAGGCAGTCAACGGCGTGCAGACGCACTATGAGTATGCTGCCACTTCGGCTCACGGCGCGCTCTATACGGTGACTACGGAGACGCGCGTCAACGGTGCCGCTGTGCCGGGGCAGAGCCGCCGCACGGTGGCGTACGTTGCTGCCAACGGCAATACCATGCGAGAGGAAGAATATGCCCTGCTGTCCGATGGCGAGACCTGGGCTCTGCTTTCCGGTGTCACTAATACCTATGATGAGAAAAATCGTCTCGTAGGCACAGTCAAGGACAATGGGCGTTCTACCTCCCGAACGTTGAATTGTTCCGGTCAGGTCTTGTCTGAGACGGATGAGGACGGCATTACCACAGTCTATGGCTATAACCTCGCACGCCAACTGGTGGAAACGACTCGCAGCGAGGTCATCATTCCGGCAGAAGATGGCACGGATAGCAGGATTATCGTAACTCCCGAAACCATTACTTCCTACACCTACGATGCGATGGGGCGTACGCTCTCTGTTCGCAAGGATGTAGGTGCTATGTCTACCACCGAATATACGGAATATGACCTATTGGGGCGAGTTGTTCGTTCGGTAGACCTTCTCGGACGCGTCACTACCACAAGTTACAGCTCCGATGGCCTTACCTCCACCGTTACATCCCCCGCTGGGGCAACATTCGTCACAATAAAGAATACTGATGGTTCTACGGCTCGTATTGCCGGTTCCGGTCAGCGTGAAGAACTTTACGTATATGACCTTAACGGTAACAATGAACGAATTACCACTAAACTGGCAAATGATGTTATTCTGGGGCAAATCATTACCAATGGCTTCGGTCAGACGATCGTGCAAGCCGTTCCCAATACGCTGAATGGTTTTATCTACACGCATTCCGAGTTCAATGCTAAGGGCGAACTGCTGAAGCAGTATCAGTACAGCGGCGCAGACACCACGCCCACCGCGCCCACACTGTACGAGTACGATAGCTTCGGAAACATCAGCAAGCAGACCCTCGCTCTGAGCGAAACGCCCACCAAGGACAATTCGCCTGTAATCGAAATGAGCTACACGGTCGCAGCTCTGGAGGATGGCGTGTACTCCGTGACCACGCAGACACGCTACAACGCCACAGGACAAGCGCTCACAAGCACGCAGAAGCAGCTCATCTCGCAGCTGAGCGTAACGCTCGAAAGTAAAATGCTGTCGCTTAGCGAACGAGGCTTGACCTCCACGCAGTGGAGTGTGTATGATACAGGCACGAAACGCATGCGCTACAGCTCCGTGCCCACATCGACGATCACGGCAGAAACCGTGACGGTGGACGGCTTTACGCGCTCGCAAAAGGATACCGCAGGCATTATCACGACTGCCACGCGCGCCTACACGGCAAGCGGCATGGTACTCACGCAGACCGACGGGCGCGGTAACACCACCACCACGGTGACGGATATCGCCGGGCGCACCACGAGCGTGACCGATGGCGCTGGCAACGTAACCACCACCGCCTACGATATCGCGCACGATTTGCCGGCACTCATCACCGATGCTCAGGGCAACACCACCTGCTACCGCTACGACGCCCGCGGACGCAAAGTCGCGGAATGGGGAATAGGAATTCAACCCGCTTGCTTCGGCTACGATGATGGAGACAACATGACCTCACTCACCACCTTCCGCGCGGGCAGCGAAACCATCAGCAGCGACCCGAGCGAGCGAACGGACGGTGATGTGACAATCTGGCTCTACGACCCCGCCTCCGGGCTGGAGCTCAGCAAGACCTACGCCGACAACAGCAGCGTGGTGAAAAGCTACGATGTTTTCAACCGCCTCGCCACCGAAACCGATGCGCGCGGTAACGTGAAAACGCATACCTACGAAAGCGCACGCGGCCTGCTGCTGGGCACCACCTACAGCGTGGTCGAGGGCACCGCCGCCACCACCGCCCGCAGCTACGCCTACAACCACCTCGGTCAGCTCACTCAAGTGGTCGATGACGCCGGGACACGCACCATCACTTACAACGCCTACGGTGAGCAGGAAAGCGATTCCCTCAACCCCGGAACCCACACCCACCTCATCACCGAGCAACGCGACAGCTACGGGCGCAGCATCGGCTACACCTATGCCCGCAGCGGCGCGCAGCAGCACCGCGTCACCACCGGCTACGGCACAGACGGACGCATCGCCACCGCAGGCTTTCTGCACGGCAACAGCGAAAAGCAGTTTGCCTACGGCTATCTACCCGGCAGCAATCTCCTGCAGACGCTCACCATGCCGAACAACATGACGCTGACGCAGAGCTATGAATCGCAGCGCGACCTGCTCACGGGCATGGCTTATCATCGAGGTGGTACCGCTCTCGTGGCTCAGCGAACCTACACTTATGACACGCTGGGTCGACCGCTCACCCGAAGCACCACCCGCAGCGGTCAACCCACGCGCAACGACAGCTTCAGCCACAACGAGCGCAGCGAGCTGAGCGCCGCCACCCTCGGCAGCGACAGCTACAGCTACGCCTACGACAACATCGGCAACCGCACCACTGCCACGGAGGTCGGGGACATCACTGCGTATGCGTCCAACAACCTCAACCAATACACCGCGATTCAAACAGGCGAGGAAGCCGCGTTCACACCCACCTTTGATGCCGATGGCAACCAAACACTGGTGAAAAGCTCCACCGGTATCTGGGCAGTGCAGTACAACGCCGAAAACCGCCCCGTGAGCTTCACGAATAACGCGAGCAACACCGTAGTCGAATGCACCTACGACTCCATGGGACGGCGCGCCACCAAGAAGGTAACAACTAATGGCTCCGTCACCAGCTACCTGCGCTTCATCTACCGGGGCTACCTGCAAATCGCTGCCATTGATGCCATCAGTGGCACCTTCCAATGGTTCCTCGTGTGGGATCCGACCCAAAGCATCGCCACGCGTCCCCTTGCCATCCGCAAAGACGGCACCTGGTACGCCTACGGCTGGGCTCTGACAAAAAACATCATGGAGCTCTACGGCCCAAATGGCTATGTCCGAACCACCTACAGCTATACCCCCTATGGAAAAGTTTCGAAAAGTGGCGATATTACTCAACCCCTTCAGTGGAGTAGTGAATGCCTCGACACTGAGCTTGCTTTGACATATTATAACTTCCGGCATTATAATTCTCTGGATGGCAGGTGGATTTCTCGTGATAAAGAGGGTGAGATGGTTTGCAGATATTCTTTGTATAATTTCTTGCATCAATCTCCTACTCTTCATGTAGACTCTTTAGGATTAGATATGATTGATAATGTATGTGATTACAGTATCAAAACTTGGCAAGTTGAGGAGGAATATAAGAAATGTACCGAAAGATGCGTGAATCAGCGTATTCGAGAAATATATGGAGCTCAAGAATTTTACGATAGAGCATCAGGTGCGAATTCTTCTATAGGCGGACCCAATGTTGGAGAAGGAGCAGGAGTTTCTCAAGGGATAGTTGTACTTTCGGCGTTAATCTATGCGTTTGTTCAATATAAAGTATGTATGGACGAGTGCAAAAGAAATTATCGCAACAATAAACCAAATCTCCAGTTATGTATTTAAGGTTTCTATTTACGTTTAAAGAAAGCATATCAAGGAAGAAGTTTATCTGTATAGTTTTTCCTTTGCTTGTAGTTTTTCGATTTATTGTACAGATAATATTTGATTTGCTCGTCAAGTACGCAGCTAAGGATCATCCTTTTATGCTTGCCTTATCTAATCAAGAAAACACTATGGTTTTTGATAATAATTGGTTAATCGTAGAATATACCTTTTTCCTGATTATTTGGTTAGGGCTATTCATAGGATTATTATATGCAACTTCATGTGTAATTTTAGGCAGATTGAGAAGTCAAGGATGGCCCTTGTGGATGACTATCCCTATGCTTGTTGTAGATATACTGATACTCCAATACATATGGATTCCATTATGCTTATTTAAGGAAAAAAATAATCTTTGATTTACTGGGCTCTTGGTCTCCTTCGATTGTCAATTGAAGGAGGCCTTGGAGTATGACTGACGCGAGATGCGAACCGCAGGGAAAGTCAGGCAGAGCCGCTATGAGGCGGAATCCTGACCTGAAAAAAAGGCAGCCGGTGGCTGTAAGGTTGCTTCGCCAAACACTATAGGGGACTTCGTATTGACTCAAAAAAAACGGTCACCGAAAAATGCGCCGTAAGGGGGGGGGGGGGGGGGGGGGGGTTTTTATAAACACGGACTTGGGTAAAACTTGGTTCTAAAAAAAGGGTTAATCTTTTGGGGGGTACATTTTTCCACCCAAGA
>CAMACY010000002.1 GCA_945831585.1 uncultured bacterium
ACAAGGTGTTCTGCAACGGCTTTTCGGTGTCGCATTTGATTTTGCAACTTACAAATGTAGCTGCCGCCTCAGTTTAGTCTTGCACGCTCGCGGCGGCTGTGCTATAAACGCCGCGCTGCTTCGGCGGCACCTGCGTGGTCTCGTAGTGTAATGGTTAGCACCAGGGATTTTGATTCCCTTAGTCTTGGTTCGAATCCAGGCGAGACTATTTTCTTTGCTCTGCGCGCTGTCGTTCCCTTGCCCGTTCCGTTTTGTCTATGGATTATGCTCCGCTGATTGAGAAACGCCGCGCGCGCTTGGCCGAGCTGGAGCAGATGATGGCGCAGCCGGAGTTTTTTGCGGAGGCTCGCCGCGCGGGGGAGGCGCTGCGCGAGCGCCGCCGCATTCAGGAGTTGCTGGCAGATTGGGAGCAGTGGGAGCAGGCGCAGCAACAGCTGCGGGAGAATCGCAGCCTGCTGGGCGATGAGGATGCCGCGCTGGCGGAGCTGGCTGCCGCCGAGCTTGAGGAGCTGGAGCCCCGGGTGCAGACCTTGCAGGAGCGGGTGTGCTACGCTCTGCTGCCTCGCGATGCGACGGAGGAGCGCGATGCGCTTTTGGAGCTGCGCGCGGGAACGGGAGGGGATGAGGCGGCGCTCTTTGCCGCCGATTTGCTGGAGATGTACCGGCGCTATGCCGAGAGCCGCGGCTGGACGATGGAGATTTTGGATGCCGCGCCTAACGCCTTGGGCGGTTTTCGCGAGGTGACGGCGCGCATCACGGGCGAGGAGGTGTTCCGCTTTCTCAAGTATGAGAGCGGGGTGCATCGCGTGCAGCGCGTGCCCGCGACGGAGACGCAGGGGCGCATCCACACCTCGACGGCGACGGTGGCGGTGTTGCCCGAGGCGGAGGAGGTGGATGTGGAGATTCGCCCTGAAGACCTCCGTATCGAGACCTGCCGCAGCGGTGGAGCAGGGGGGCAGCATGTGAACCGCACGGAATCCGCTGTGCAGATTTTCCACCTGCCCACGGGCATCATGGTGCGCTGCGAGCAGGAACGCTCGCAGATGAAGAACCGCGAGACGGGGATGCGCATTCTCCGCGCGCGCCTGTTCGAGATGAAGCAGCGCGAGGCGCAGCAGAGCTATTCGGCGCGGCGGCGGGCGCTCATCGGCAGCGGCGGGCGCGAGGAGAAGATTCGCACCTACAATTTTCCGCAGAACCGCATCACCGACCACCGCATCGGCTACACGGCCTACCATTTGGATCTGGTGATGTCAACGGGGGCGCTGGATGAGCTGGTGGCGCACATGCAGCGCGCCGAGATGGAGGAGCGTTTGAACGAAAGGAGCTGAGGATGAAAGTGATTCGCGAGGTGCTGCAGGGCGGCACCGCTTACCTGGAGGCGCGGGGTATCGAGGGCGCGCGCCACTCGATGCAGAGTCTGCTGGTGCATGTGCTGGGCTGTAATCGCACTTGGCTCTATCTGCACTACGAGGATCCGCTGCCGGAGGAGAAGCTGGAGCCTCTCCGTGCGCTGTTGCGCCGCCGCGGCAAGGGTGAGCCGCTGCAGCACTTGCTGGGCAGCACGGAGTTCTTCCGCCGCGAGTTCCGCACGGACGCGCGCGCCCTCATCCCCCGCCCGGAGACGGAGGAGCTGGTGGAGCTGGCCTTGCAGCGCTTGCCGAGGCGTCCGGGGCTGCGCTTGCTGGACATGGGCTGCGGCAGCGGGGTCATCGGGATTACGCTGGCGTTGGAGCTGGCAGACTGCCGCCCCACCGTGGTGATGGCGGATGTTTCGGAGGCGGCGCTGGCGCTGGCGCTGGAGAATGCGACGGCGCTGCGCGCCCGCGTGTCGACGCTGCACAGTGACCTGTTCGCGGCCTGGGATGCCCCTGTGGAGGGCTCGCTGCCCCCGGCGGAGGGCTGTTTTGAGGCGCTGCTGGCCAATTTGCCCTATGTGCCGGAGGGGGAGAGTGTGTCGGTCGAAGTGCGGCATGACCCTGCCGGGGCGCTTTATGGCGGCGCCGATGGCTTGGATGTGGTGCGTCGTTTCCTGCGCGAGGCCTTGCCGCACGCGGCGGCGGGGGCGCTCGTGATGCTGGAGGTGGGGCACGACCAGGGCGAGACGGTGCGCGCGTTGATGGAGCAGCTGGGCTACGAGCGCACGGAGCTTTTGCACGATTGCAGCGGCAAGGCTCGCTTCCCGCTGGGCTATGCGCCGAGCCGATCGGAGGAGGGGGCGGCGGATGCCTGAGGAGTGGATGCTGTTCCCTCTGGTGAAGGGGGCGATGGCGACCGCGGCGCGTGCGGCGCGCTGGGTGCTTTGGGGCTCGGTGGCGGGCACGGCGCTTGAGGTGCTGCTGTCTTTGGCAGGACTGCCGCTGCCGGCGGTTTGTTGCGGTTTGCTGGCGGAGGCTTTGCAGGCTGTGTTGCTGCTGTTGCTGGTGCTGCTGATGATGTGGTGCCAGTGTACGCTGGCGGCGCAGCGAGGTCTGCCGCTGACGCGGGCGGCGCTGTGGTTCGCGCTACCCGCTGCGGGGGCGGATGTGGCGAATGTCTTGTTCGCGCTCGTCACGGGGCGGGTGCTGTGGGCGGGGGCGGATCTGTTGCAGCCGGTGGTGTCGGCGGTGCTGCTGCTCACGATCTTGCTCAACCTGCCCATGGTGAGCGCGGCACCGCTGCGCCTACGCGCGGCATTGGTGGGGAGCGGGCTGCTGCTAGCGGCCGTGTGGGTGTGCAACGCGCCCGGTCCCATGTTGCTGTTGCTGCTGCCGCTGAAGATCGGCCTGGCGCTGCTGCTGCACCGCCTGCTCGGCCTGCTGGCGGGGGTGGCTCCGCGCATGATCGCGCTGCCGCCCTGCGGGAGCTTATGAATGGTCTTTGCGCCCGCGGGGGTGGTAGCGCTGCACGATGCTCATCAGGCGCTTGCTGTCCACATGGGTGTAGATTTGGGTGGTGGCTAGGTCGGCATGCCCCAGCATGTCCTGAATGGCGCGCAAATCGGCGCCGTTCTCCAGCAGGTGCGTCGCAAAGGAATGCCGCAGGAGGTGGGGGTAGACGTTTTCGGGCAGCCCGGCCTCGGCGGCGCGCTGCTTGATGATTTGCCGCACGCGCTCGCGGGTGAGCGCTGTGCCGCGCTCGGAGAGGAAGAGCTCATCGGCTCGCTTGCCGCGGCGCTGCAGTAGGGGACGCGCCGCGCGCAGGTACTGCGCCAGTGCCGCTGCTGCTGCCTCGCCGAAGGGCACATAGCGCGTCTTGTTCCCCTTGCCCGTGATGCGCAGGAAACGCTCATCCCAGTCCACGCGGTCGGCGTGCAGAGCCGTTAGCTCGCTGACGCGCAGCCCGCTGCTGTAGAGCAGCTCCAGCAGCGCCCGATCGCGCGCGCCGAAGGGCAGCTCCTGCGGATCCACGGAATCCAGCAGTTGCCCCACGTGCTCAGCCGACAGCGTCTCGGGCACGGAGCGCTCCGCGCGCGGGCTCGCCATGAGGGTCGCCGGGTCGGTGGGCAGCAAGCCCTCCGCCGCCAGATAGCGGAAGAATATCCGCAGGTGCACCATGGTCACCCGTGCCGAGGAATCGGCAAACGCCGCCTCGTGCATGTTGCGGCGGTAGGCGGTCAAATCCTCCGTGCGCACGCGTTCGAGAGCGAGCTCGCGGTCGCCGCACCACCGCCCAAAGCGCGTGAGCGACTGCGCCACCGAGGCGCGGTAGTGCGCGCTGAGCCCCCGCTCGGCGGTCAGGTAGTGCAGGAAAGACTCCTGCGCGTCGTGGAAGCTCTCGGGCATCAGCGCCCGCTCCCGGCGGGTTCGGGCAGGGGCTCGGCGGCGGGATCCGGCAGGGGAGCGGCAGGCAGTTCGTGCCCCTGTTGCAGTGCTTCCTTACGCTGCTGGAACTCGCTGTTGCTCTCCGATTTCTTGCTGACGACCACCACCGTGCGTCCGGCTGTATTCGTCATGAGGGTTTGGTCGGCATCCAGCTGCACCGTGTCGGGTTGGTTGGTGGCGTCCACCCAGCCCTCGGGTCCGGGAGTTTCGCCCTCCGGCAGGGTGGAGACCAGCTTGACGGGATTCACCAAATCGCTTTCGCGCAGGAAGCCCTTGCTGCCTTCGTCGAGCTTGACAAAGTAATAGAGCCCTTCGCAGGAGATGATGGTCGCCTTTTCGCAGGCGACCATCCTGCCCGTGGCATGCTCGTTGGTATCTGGGTTGCGGTTGAAGAGGTACACCTTGCCCTCTTGCACCTCCAGCTCCTCGCCGGGGGCGTACGCCCCCTCCTGCACCAGGCGGTTGCGCTGCGCCTCGCGCGCGGCGCCCATGCCCGGGGCATCCAGAGCGGAGGCCTCGTTGAGATATTCGGGATGATATTCGCCCGGGGTGCAGCTGCACAGGAGCACCGGGACGAGGGCGGGGAGGAAGAAAAGAGCTTTCATGCTACGCTCCATTCTAGCGTAGGAGAGCTTCCTTTTCAAGCGATATGCATGACATGTTGAGCCGGGGAGCCTTGCCGCGCAACGCCACATGGGCGTTGCGCCACCCGCAAGGAATCCGATGCCCCGGGGTAGGCTCGCCCAGCGAGCGGAAAAGGTGTCTCCTTCGCGGCGTTTATTGTTGAGGCAACACGCTCTTCGGCTCATCTGAGGCGGTGGCCTGCGCCTTGAGTTCGCCGAAGAATTGGCGGCGGGCACCTTGGCGCGTGAGGTTCACCTGCTCTTCGGTGGCACCGTGCACGCGCAGCACGCGCGACAGCATGGCAAAGGCCACCTCGGCCTCACCGGAGTACACCTCTTGCACCCCCGAGCGCCGCAGCTCCACGGCGTTGCGGATGTAGGTGGTGTGCGCCATCACGTAGATGTCCGGGTTGAGCGCCTTGGCCGCCTCGGAGATTTGCAGGGCGGGAGCCGCCGGCGCGGTGATGATGATGCCCACAGCTTTTTCCACCCCCGCCGCGCTCAGGATGGCGCGTCGACGGGCATCGCCGAGCAGGGCTGGGATGCCCGCCTTGGCCAGGCGGTTGACGGTGTCGATGTTCATCTCGACGACCACCACGTCGATGTTGAAGCGGCGCAGGTGGGTGCCGAGTAGCTCGCCCGTGGGGCCGTAGCCCACGAGGATGATGCGGTCGCGTAGTTCACCGGGCGGCGGCACGCTGCCCTCCACCGGGCGCTGGCCGATGCCGCGCGCCTCCAGCCGATTGACGATGCTCGGTACAAAGCGGTAGAGCGCGGCGTTAAGCACGATGGTGCAGATTGCAACCCCCGTGATAACATTGGCCGCCTCGGCGGGCAGCATCTTGTAGGTGCCGGCGATGAGGGTCGCCAGAATGAAGGAAAATTCGCCGATTTGCGAGAGCGAGCCGCCCACCATGGCCGCCAGACGCAGGGGCTTGCCCTGCAGGTGCATGACGAAGCAGGCGCCCAGCGGCTTCATGCTGAAGCAGATGAAGAAGGTCGCCAGCGCGAGCGCCCAGTGCTCCAGCATGCCGGCGGGCTTGAAGCCCAGCCCCACGGAGACAAAGAAGAGCACGGCGAAGGCATCGCGCATGGGCAGCGCATCGCTCGCCGCGCGGCTGGCGAAACGGCTTTGCCCCACAATCATGCCCGAGAGAAAGGCACCGAACTCCATGCTGGCGTTGAACACGGCAGAGGAGACGACGGCGATGCCAAGCGCGCAGACCAGCACCGCGAGGGTGAAGAGCTCGCCGCTGCCGCTGCGCGAGATGGCGGTGAGCGTCTTGGTAATCAGGCTGCGCCCCGGCAGCGACATGAGCGCAATGAGCAGCACCAGCTTGAGCGCCATCATGCCCAGCGCGGGCGCGAGCGCCTGCCCGCTGAACACCGCCGGCAGCAGCACGAGCAGCACAATCGTGAAAATATCCTCGCAGACCAACCAGCCCAACGCCGTATGCCCTGCCGGGGTGTGGAACACCTTGTTGTCCGTCAGCACGCGCGTGAGTACCACCGTGGAGCTCACGCAGATGCACAGCCCGTACATCAGCCCGTTGAGCCAGCCATGCTCGCCCATGCCCAGCAGGTAAAAGGCCAGCATGCCCAGCGAGGTGATGAGCGTCATGCAGAACAGCGAGCCCGGCACCGCCACCTTCTGCACCGCCAGCAAATCCTTGAAGTGGAACTGCAAGCCCACGCCGAAGAGCAGGAGAATGACGCCGATGTGCGAGAACTCCGCCACCATCTGCTCATCAATGGCGGTGCCGCTCCAGGGCTGTGCCGCCAGCATGCCGGCGACCAAATAGCCCACCAGCGGGGAAAGCCTCAGGCGCTGCGCGAGCATACCCAGCAGCAGCGCGAGCGTCAGGGCAATGGCAAGGGTGGCGATCATCGCGGTGTGTGGGGGATTGGGTGGTTTGCGGGAAACTCAGGCCAGCACGCGCGCCCACAGCACCTTGAGGTAGCGTCCCTCGGGGTAGGTGGACAGGAAGGGGTGATCCCAGCCCGGCCCGCTCATGGCGAGGATTTGCAGGCGGCGACCCAGCCGCTGCGCCGCCTTGATGACCACCTTCTCAAACTCTGCGGGTGCCAGCAGTCCGCTGCAGGAGCAGGTGACGAAGAGCCCGCCGCGCCGCACGCACTGCAAGCCCAGCAGGTTGAGGTCGTGGTACTTCCTGAGTCCCTCCTCCTTCTCCTCATCGCGCCCGAGTACGAATTTGGGCGGGTCGAGCAGCACCACATCGAACTGCCGCCCGTTGCGCACCATCTGGCGCGCGTAGACAAAAGCATCGGCATGCACAAAATCGATGCGGCGCGCGCCCTGCAAGCCGTTGATGTTCGCATTGCGCTTGGCCATCTCGATGGCCTTCTCGTCCAAATCCACCGCTGTGACCTCGCCCGCCTGCCCCTTGAGCTTGGCATAAATCGAAAAACCGCCCGAATAGCAGCAGAGATCCAGCAGCGACTTGCCCGCCACCAGCTGCGCCAGCCGCTCGCGGTTGTCGCGCTGGTCGCAGAAGAAGCCCGTCTTGTGCCCCTTGTCGAAATCCACCTCGAACTGCACGCCGTTCTCGGCAATGCGCACCCGGTGCACGGGGGTGCTCCCGGGGCACTGCGCGGGGTCGATGCCCTCCATGCGCGCCACGCCCTCATCCACGCTGATGTGGTGGCGCTTGGTGCCGCAGAGCTCGTGGAGCAGCGGCAACCATTCCGGCAGGCGCAGCCACACCCCCAAACAGCTCACCTCCAAGCTCAGCACATCGCCGTAGCGGTCGCAAATCAGCCCGCCCAGCCCGTCGGAATCGCCGTGCACCACGCGGTAGGCCGAGGTGGCGGCATCGAGCGCGCAATCCTCGCGCCGCCAAGCGACGGCGCGGCGCAGCGCCTCGCGCAGATCCTCCTCCGTCAGCGGCTCGCTGCCGTGGCGCAGCATGCGCAGCGGCGTGCGGCTGCGCGGGTTCCAAAAACCGCCGCCGAAGAGCTCGCCGTTCTTGTCGTACACATGAATCAGCCCCCCCGCGACGGCATCGGGGCTCACCGCCCCCAGCATGCGCGGAAACACCGCTGGATTGTAGGTAAAATACTTCAACTGCACCCAAGGGCGCAGCCAGTGCTCGCTCCCCTCGGGAGCATCGCCCCCCTGATAGGCGCGCGGGGCAGAAGCGGCAGGGTGTTTGCCCGCCGTTCGGCGGGCGGGAGCCCCCCGACGGGGAGCCTGCGGGCGCGGGGAAGCCTGATGTTCGGGGGCACTCACGCGCCCATTGTAAGCCGTAGAACGCCGCTTGTCAAACATCCTTTGGAACAATGTTGCACCGCATCCTATCGCGCGACCGCGCCGCGCGGAAACAGCCCCGCTTTTTGGGACAGCACGCATTTTGGGCTCGCTTTTTGGGGGAGAACATGGCAGACTGAGCAGGAACAGCAGAGCAGTTTTCGGATATGAGCAGCGACACTAGGCCGGTTTATACGCGTATCTTGTTGAAATTGAGCGGGGAGGCTCTTCGTGCCCCCGGGAGTCGCGACAACATCTCGCCCGAGATTGTCGCGCGCATCGCCAACGAGATTGCCGAGGCCACGCGCAAAGCGCCGCTGCAGATCGCCATCGTGGTGGGCGGCGGCAACATTTGGCGCGGGGCCAAGGCCAGCGTGCGCGGCATGGATCGCCCCACGGCAGACTATGTGGGTATGCTCGCGACGGTGATGAATGCACTGTCCATCTGCTCGGCGGTGCAGGAGGCGGGCGTGCCCGCCCACGTGCTGAGCGCCATCGAGATGAAGAACGTGGCCGAGCCCTATGTGCGCAACACGGCGCGCGCTTACCTGCGCGCCGGGCATGTGGTCGTGTTCGCCGCCGGCACGGGCAATCCCTTCTTCAGTACCGACACGGGGGCGGCGCTGCGCGCCTGCGAAATCAACGCCGAAGTGGTGATGAAGGCCACCAGTGTGGACGGTGTGTACACCGCAGATCCCAAGCTCGACCCCGCCGCCACCCGCTTTGACACCATTTCCTACGAAGAGTGCATCGCCCGCAACCTCAAGGTGATGGATCAGACCGCTTTCACCCTGTGCAAGGATAACCGCAAGCCCATCATGGTGTTCGACATGCACCGCAGCGGCAACATTACCCGCGCGCTGCTGGGTGAAACCATCGGCACCATCATCAGCTGACCCGTTTCTCTAACACATCACACAACAATGGACGCAGAAGAACTCTTGCTCGAGGTCGAATCCGCCATGGACGAGGCCTTGGAGCACCTCGACACCGACCTCGCCGGCGTGCGCACGGGGAAAGCCTCCCCCTCGCTCGTGGACAATATGGATATCTATGTGGCCTCCTACGGCACGAATATGAAGCTCAAGAGCCTTGCCGTGGTCTCCACGCCCGATGCCCGCTCCATCCTCATCCAACCCTTTGACCCCGGCACCCTGAACGACATCAAGAAAGCCATCGCCGAGAGCAAGCTCAACCTCAACCCCATCATCGACGCTCGCTCCGTGCGCCTGCCGATTCCTGAGCTCTCGGGCGAGCGCCGCAAGGAGCTTTGCAAGTATGTCAAGAGCCAGGGCGAGGACACCAAGGTGCGCGTGCGCGCCGCCCGCAAGCACGGCATGGACGGCGTGAAGAAGCTCAAGGCCGACAACGTCATCACCGAGGATGACGTGCGCCGTCTGGAAGAAAAAGTCCAGAAGCTGACGGACAAGTATGTCAAAACGGTGGACGAGAAGCTCGCCGCCAAGGAAAAGGAAATCATGACGGTGTAAGCTACGCTTCATCTTAACCAATTGTCTTGTTATGAGTACTCCCAGCACGAATGTCTTGGCATCGGGAATCGAAATCATCGGTTCCATCCGCTTCCAGAACGACATGCATATCGACGGCAAAATCGAAGGCGAAATCCTGTCGGATTCCGGCAAGGTGACCATCGGTGAAATGGCCAACATCAAGGGCGATATCCACGCGGGTGAGGTGCACATCTACGGCCATGTGGACGGCAATGTCCGCAGCGAGCGCTGCCATCTCAAGGGGCGCGCCGCCGTTGCTGGCGACATCACCACCGGCGTCCTTTCCATGGAGGAAGGGGTGCGCCTGTCCGGCCGCGCCGAAATCGGTTAAGCCCCGTCGCTACGCTGTTTTGCAAGCCACCATGCATGGCCGCTCCGGCCGTGCATGGTGGCTTGTCGTGTGATGGTGGCGCGCGCCTGCGGGCGGGGGAGGGGGAGCGCTTCGGGATTCTGTGCGGGCGGGGCAATGCACGCTTGCATGCGCGGGCGGCATTTGCTAATATCGCCTCAGCACGCCATGGTCACCACCGAGTATCCTTACGGGGAGGATTTCCCCATCATCCGCATTGACACCAAGCTGTGCAGCGCCGAGGTTTCGCTCTACGGAGCGCAGGTGCTGCGCTGGGCTCCCGCCGGGCAGCGCCCCGTGCTCTACATGAGTCCCAAGGCCGTTTTCCGCAAGGGCAAGGCGCTGCGCGGGGGGATTCCCCTTTGCTGGCCCTGGTTCGGCAAGAACAGCGAAGATCCCTCACTGCCCTCGCACGGCATCGCGCGCACGAGCCTGTGGCAGGTGGGAAGTTGCGAGGAGGGTGAGGACGGGCGGGTGCGCCTGCTGCTGGCGCTGCCACCGGAGCAGGAGCTCATGCCGAGCGGCGCGGTGGCCATGGAAATCGGCGAGGAGCTCACGCTGAGCCTCATCACCCTCGATGTGCCGCGCAGCATGCCCTTCTCCGCAGCCATGCACAGCTACTTTGCCGTGAGCGACTACGAACAGGTGGCGCTCACGGGCTTGGAAGAATGCGCCTTCACCGAGTACGCTGCGGATGCCGTGCCCCACGCCGAGGATCCTCTCATCCCCGCCGGGCACATCGACCGCATCTACCACCCTGTTCCCGAGAACACCGAGCTGATTTTGCATGATCCCGCCTGGGGTCGCAGCATCCGCATCTGCCGCGCTGGCAGCGGGTCGGCGGTGGTGTGGAACCCCGGCGAAGCGCTGGGGGCGTCCATGGGCGACCTGGGCGCCGGGCAGGCGTGCGGCTTTCTCGCGGTGGAGACCACGGCGGTGCCGGCCGAGAACTTGTTGCTGCGCTGCGGCGAGCGGCATGAGCTGACGACGCGCATCCAAGTGATTCCCGTTTCCTGATGCCCGAGCGCGTTTCTCATCGGCATCCGCTGTTGCGTTGGCTGTGGCGCCTGAGTGCCGCGGCGGTGGTGGCGGTGCTGGTTCTCGTGGCGGCGGCTGACCTGTGGACGGAGCTGCAGGCAGCGCCCCACTGCCGCAGCCGCGCAGAGGACTGCCGCAGCGGCGGGGTGGGGGTGGTGCTCGGGTGCAGCCGCTACCTGAGCCGTGGGGTGCGCAGCCCTTTCTTCGAGGGGCGCATGGAGGCCGCCGCCGCGCTCTGGCGTTCCGGGCGGGTGCGCTGCCTCATCGTCTCCGGCGACAACAGCGACCGCTACTACAACGAGCCGCGCGAGATGCGCACCGCCCTCGTGGCGCGCGGCGTGCCCGCGGAGCGCATCGTCTGCGACTACGCCGGGCTGCGTACCTATGACAGTGTGCTGCGCGCGCGCCGCATCTTCGGCGCCGAGCAAGTAGTGCTGGTGAGCCAAAAAGCCCATGTGCACCGCGCCGTGCTGCTGGCGCGCCACTTCGGCCTGGCCGCCGAGGGGCTGGAAGCTCCGCTGGTGGGGCTGTCGCGCAGCTCGCACCTGCGCCAGATGCTGCGGGAGCGCGCCGCGCGCGTCCTGATGCTGCTGGAGCTCTTCCTGCCGCATGCCCCCCGCTTCTTGGGCGAGCAGGTGGAGCTGCCCCTGTCTGTTTTACCTCCTCTCCCCCCAATCCGATGCACACGTTGATTACCTGTACTGCCATCGCCGGCACGGCCGAATGGGTGTGCTGCCCCGGCGCGGCCACGGCGCCGCTTTGCCGCAGCCTGAGCCTTTGCCCCGTGGTGCACCGCTGGGCGGTGAGCGATGCCGCGACCGCCGCCTTCTTTGCCCTCGGGCGCGCGCAAGCCACGGCGCGCCCCGTGGCCGTGGTCGCCGGCAGCGTGAGCGATGCCGCCGCCATGCTCCCCGCCGTTACCGCGGCCTACTACCAGCGACGCCCTCTGCTGGTGCTGAGCTTCGGCGAGGCTGCGGACGGCGGCGGCACCGGAACGCCCGGTGCCGAGGAAGCCGAGGGGCTCTTCGGGGGCTTTGCGCCCACCACCGTGCTGCAGTTGCCCTGCGCTGTCAGCGATTTGCCGCCCCTGAGCGAAATGCTGGCCGACGGCTTCCCTCTGCATGTGCATGTGCGCTCGACCGGGGAGGATGAGGCGCGCGGCGAGCTCAGCCTGCTGGAGGTGGCGGAGGCACCCGCCCCGCCGCCCTTCCGCGGCTCGCTGGTGGCGCTCTCGCAGATGCTGCGCTTCCGCGCGGCGGAGGGGCTGGTGCTCATGCTGGGTGCGCTGGAGCCCGGCGAGCAGGAGGCTGTCCTGTGGCTGGCGCAGACCCTGCGCGTGCCCGTGATGGCGGATGCTACCAGCGGTCTGCGCGAGGAACTGGCTCCCTACCTGCTGCACGGTGGCGACAAGCTGCTGCGCCGCTGCCCGCCCCGCTATGTGCTGCGGCTGGGCGAGGTGCCCGCTCACCCCTTCTGGCGCACGCTGGAGCAGCTGCCAGGCACGGAGGTGTTTTCCGTCACCCGCACCGGCTTTGCCGGGCTCAAGCGTCGGAGCACCGTCATTGAAGGCGACCCGGAGCAAGTGATGAAAGCCCTGGGCGATGTGCCCCATGTGGGCGACACCGAGCGGCTGCTGCCCGCCGCCCGCCGCGAGGCGGCGCGCGTGGAAGAGGCTCTGCTGGCCGAGCCCGAATCGGCGGCGGCGCTCGTGCGCGCCTTCTCCGGCTACGCCGCCGGGGCAGATGTCATCTGCCTCGGCAGCCCCACCGTGCGCGACCTGTGGAACAACTGCGCGCAGCTGCGCGTGCCCACCCTCTACGTGCGCGACGTGGCCGAGCGCGGGAGCGAGGGTGCGTTTGCCGCCTTTCTGGGCAATGCGGCTGATGCCGGTTTTGCCTGCTGCCTCATCGGCGATTTGGCGCTGCTGCGCAGCGCGCTGGGGCTCTGCGAGCTCCTGCATGAGCTGCCCGCCGGGCGGCGCATCATCGCCGTGCTCAACAACGGCGGTGCCGGAGCAGCGCAGGACTGCTGCGAACCCGGCAGCGAGTGCGAGCGACTCCTCGTGCAGCCCCCGCGCCTGCAGCCTGCCGATGTGGCGAGGCTCTGGGGAGCGGAATATGTGCTCGTGCAAAGCGAGGGAGACCTCGACCTGCTCGACGGCATGGGGCAGGCGCCGCTTGTGCTTGTTGAGCTCCGTCCCCTGTCCTGAGCCGGGAACGGCAAGAGCTCTCCTGAGCACACAAAAACCCCGCTCGGGAATACCGAACGGGGGTAAAAATGTCGGCGAGCTCAGGACTTCTGCTTGGCAGGCTCCTTCTCCAGCTCGCCCCACTTGCCCTGCTCAATCGAGCGCATATGCGCCGTCACCGAGCGCGTCCAGGGAGCAGGACCGGTGCAGTACACACGCCCGATCTGAGCCACCGTCACGCGACCCTTCGCCTTGTACTCCCCGAGAATACGCGCCAAATCACGCACACAAGCCTCCTTGGACGCATAGCGGCGCTGACCGTTGCGCCCCATAATCCCCGCCAGATTATTCTTCTTCTGCGCCGCGTGCGAAGTCGCATGCGCCGACTCATAGCGGATAATCGCCTCCACCAGCACGGGATCCACCCCGTGTTCCGCCGCCGCCGCTTGAATCACGGGGCGCAAATCCGTCACCGTATCGGCAAGAGAAAAGCACGACAGGCACAAACAAAACAGAATGGTCAGGAACTCTCTCATGTCGCAGACATGATAGCAGGCAGAACGGGACTTGTCAAGCATATAGCGCGCGGCGGGGGTGTTCGGGGTTCCGCTTACAAGCTGTAGTGTGCCCTTTCAGGATGCAAAAATTGAGGCATTCAACTTTATCCCAAAACAATTAAGGAAACTCAATAATTGCAGATTTCATGCGGGTTGCGGGGGTGCGGCGCGAAGCGCTCAGGGCAGCGTCCAAAACACCCCGCCCACTGAGGGCGAGGTGCGGCAAAAAAAATCAAAAAAATCTGCGAACGGGCGGAACCGGGGCTCAGTGAACCCACTTACCCGCCCCGACGGGCAGCTTGCCGTCGCCGACGGGCTGGTAGCGGGTCGACTCCGTGTTGCCCCACAGGGGCACCCCCGTCGCCTTCTTCCAAAAAGCGCTCATGCTTTGCCCCGTGTAGCAGCCGTAGCTGCGGCAATCCGCCTGCGGATGGAACAGCTCGGGCGACAAGTGCTTGGCCAAATCCTTCTCGTGCATCCACTGCGTGCTGGCGGCAATGATCCGGTTGCTGTAATCCAGCATAAACGCATGTGCATTCGAATGCCCGAAATAATAAAACGCGCTGATGGGCTCGCGGCGCCCCTCGCGCGCAATCGCGGCAAAAGCCTGCTCCGCCGTATCAATCCACAGCAGTTTCACCCCCAGCTTGCGCCCTGTATCCGTCACGCGCGACACATAATCAATCCCGTTCTCGCGCCCGCGCGTGACGTAGGAGGGGCGGAAAATAATCCACGTGATGCGCGCCTGGGGATTCTGCGCGCGCAGCAGCCCAATCTCCACCGTCGAGGCTCGCACAAAATTCGCCCACCAGTTGTCATGCGCCGCCGGACCGCGATTGTTCTCCCACGAGCGCAGCGCCACTCCCCCGGTGAGGATGACCGTAGCGGCCTCGGCAAGAGGGCAGAGCAGGGCGGCGGCAAGGGCGGCAAACAGGCGCATCTTCATCGTGCGACCAGCATACCCCGAGCCGGGCGGGCTGTCAAGCACGCGGCTCGGCTTACAACGCTCGAAACCGCGCGCCGGGCAGCGGCTGCACGCGGTGCTGAATCTGCAACTTCAGCAGCAGCGGCGTGAGCACCGACGCGCCCAGTCCCAGCGCTGTGCACAGCAGATCCACCGTATCATTCCCCGCCTCCAGCGCGCGGAGCAGCAGCGCCTCCTGCGACCCCGGCTGCAACGGCTCGGGACGCGACGTGGTGGCCTGCGGGCGCGGCCGTTGCTCCGCAAACAAATCCCCTTGCTGCGGCACACCCGACCAGCCCAAATCGTCCAGCAACTCGTGCGGCGCGCTGCACAGCACCGCCCCATCGCGAATCAGCGCGTGACAACCCTCCGAGCAACGGCTCTCCGCTGCCCCCGGCAGCGCAAAAACCGGGCGCCCGTAGCGCTCTGCCGCCAGCCCCGCCGTCAGCATCGCCCCGCTGTGCAGCGGCGCCTCCACCACCATCGTCGCCCGAGCCCAAGCCGCCACCAAGCGATTGCGCTGCGGAAAGGTGCCGCGATCCGGGCGGCGGTAGAGCGGGAACTCACTCACCAGCGCCCCATGCCCCGCCGCAATCGCCTCCGCCAGCGCCGCATTCTCCGAGCGGCCGAGTTGCCCCAAGCCGAAACCCAGCACCGCAATCGTCCGCCCCCCTGCATCCAGCGCCCCGCTGTGCGCCGCGTAATCAATCCCCCGCGCCAGCCCCGAGATGATCGTGCAGCCCGCATCCGCCAGCTCGCGACCGAAACGGCGCGCCTGCACCAGCCCGTAGGGCGTTGCCTGCCGTGTCCCCACCAGCGCCACCCCCCGCTCCCCATCGCGGGGAGCAAGCTCGCCCCGCACGGTGAGCACCATCGGCGGGTCGCTCATGCAGCGCAGCGCCGCGGGGTAGTCATCATCCGTCAGCACCACTAGCCGCGCCCCCAGCGCCTCCGCCGCCCGCAGCTCCGCCCCCGCATCCGTGCAATTGCGCCAATCCGCAATGGCCGCCGCCAGCGCCGGGCCGATGCGCGGCACCTGCGCCAGCATCGCGGCGGGAGCGGCCAGCACCAGCTCCGCCGAGCCGAAACACTCCAGCAGCGATTGGATGCGCACCGAGCCCAGCCCCGGAATCAGGTTGAGCGTTATCAGCGCTTCTCGGGGGCTCAGCATGGGCGTGGCTTAGGGCTGCAGCGTCGTAAAATCCAGCCCCAAATCCAGCGAGGGAACCGAGTGCGTCAGGCAGCCGAAACTCATGAAATCCACCCCCGTCTCCGCCGCAGCGGGCGCCGTCTCCAACGTCAGCCCGCCGCTCGCCTCCAGGTAGGGCTTGGCGGCACCGCCGCGCAGCTCCACCGCGCGGCGCATCTCCTCGCAGCTCATGTTGTCCAGCAGAATGTAATCTACCCCCTCCAGCTTGAGGAAAGCCGCCACCTGTTCGAGCGTGTCCGCCTCCAGCTCCACCTCCACCCCCGGGCGCTCGCTCTTCAGCCTGGCGATGCAGGCCTGCAAATGCGCCGTGTTGCCATCCGTCATCAGGTGATTATCCTTGACCATCGCGCGGTCGTAGAGCCCTAGGCGGTGGTTGTTGCCGCCGCCGTGGCGCACCGCCGCCTTCTCCAGCAGGCGATAGCCCGGCGTCGTCTTGCGCGTATCAAGCAGCTTGCAAGAGGTGTGCGCAATTGCCTGCACATAGCGGCGGGTCATCGTCGCCACCCCCGACAGGCGCTGGATAAAATTGAGCGCCGTGCGCTCCGCCCCCAAAATCGAACGCGCCGAGCCCTCGATGCTCATCACCATCGCGCCGGGCGCCACCTGCTCCCCGTCGTGCAAGTGAATCTCCACCTTCAGGGAGGGATCCACCGTGCGGAACACCAGCGCCGCCACCTCCGTGCCGGAAATCACCCCCGCCTTGCGCGTGCGCATCAGCGCCCGCGCCTGCAAGCCCTCCGGCACAAAGTAAAGCGAGGTCACATCCCCGCTGCCGAAATCCTCATCCAGCGCCAAACGCACCAGTGCCTCCGCATTGTCAGAAACAGAACTCATGCGCCCATCATAGCCCCCGCGCCCCGCCATGTAAAGCCGAAACACGCGGGCGGCTCAACCCTGCTGCGCCAGCACCTCGCGCGGGCGGCTGGGGCCCAGCGAGGGGCCGATGATGCCGTGCGCCTCCATGAGGTCCATCATGGCCGAGGCGCGGCCGTAGCCGATGCGCAGGCGGCGCTGCAGCAGCGAGGTGCTCGCCTTGTTCTCGGCAATCACGACGCTCACGCAGCGGTTGTAGAGCTCGTTGTCCTCCTCGCTCAGCCCCTTGGAGGTCATGCGGTCGTTGTCGGGGGCGGGTGCGCCGTCCGCATTGTTCATCTCGGCGGTGACGCTCTGCTCAAAATGCTGTTTGGCGTGCGAAGCGCACCACGCGATAATCTGCTGGATCTCCGCATCGGACACAAAAGCCCCTTGCACGCGTGTCAGCTGCGAGATGCCCCCCGGCGGCAGGAAGAGCAGGTCGCCGTTGCCCAGCAGATTCTCCGCTCCCTTGGTTTCCAGGATGATGCGACTGTCCAGCGGGCTGGCCACCTTGAGCGCGATGCGGCTGGGGATGTTCGCCTTGATGGTGCCCGTGACGACGTTGGAGCGCGGGGTCTGCGTGGCGGCGACCAGGTGGATGCCCGCCGCACGTGCCTTCTGCGTCAGGCGGCTGATGTAGTTCTCCAAATCCTCCTTGACTTGCTGCATGAGGTCGGCCAACTCATCGATGATGATGACCACGTAGGGCAGACGGCGCGGCAGCGGCTCGCCCGCATCGAAATCGAACTCGCCCTGCGTCTCCTCCTCCTCGGGCAGGTCGCGCCCGTCGTTCGAGTTCTCAATCTCGCGCACGATGTCGCTCGCCACATCGCTCGTGGCGTAGTAGTCCTCGTCGACCTCCTCCTCCGGAACCCCGGTGTCGGGATCCAGCATGGGGTCGCGGGCGTTGAAGTCCACAAAATTGCGCACGCCCACACGGCTGAAGTAGGCGTAGCGCTTCTCCATCTCGTTGACCGCCCAGCGCAGCGCGCCGATGACGCGGGCGGGGTTGGTGACCACGGGGCAGGCCAGATGCGGCAGCTTGCGGTAGGGCTGCATCTCCACCACCTTGGGATCCACGAGAATGAGCCGCAGCTCATCGGGGCGGAACTTGTAGAGCATGGAGAGAATCATGCTGTTGATGCACACCGACTTGCCCGAGCCCGTGGTGCCCGCGACGAGGGTGTGGGGCATGCGCGCCAAGTCGCCGATGACGGCGTTGCCGTATACATCCTTGCCCAGCGCCACGGGAATATGGAGCTTGGGGTTGCGGAAGGCGGGCGATTGCAACAGCTCGCGCAGGTAGACGGGGGTCTTGCGCGCATTGGCCAGCTCGATCGCCACCGTGTCCTTGCCCGGCACGGGTGCCAAAATGTTGATGGAGGACGAGCGCGTGGACTGCATGAGGTTCTTGTCCAAGCTCTCGAACTTGCTCATCAGGAGTCCCGAGGGCGGGAAAAACTCGTAGCGGGTGATGGAGGGACCGCGTGTGATGTCGCCCGGCGTCACCTCGATGCGGAAGCTGGCGAGGGTGTCGATGATGCGCTGCTGCATCTCGGCCATCTCGGCCTGCACCGCCTCGTTCATCTCCTCCGAAATCGGCTCGTACTTCAGTAGCTCATAGGGCGGCAGGGGATAGTCGGCCTCCTGCGGGCGCTCGTCGGCGATGGGCGCGGGCTGCGGGCGGGGAGGGGCGCTCGGCTCCGAACGGCGGCGGGCGGGGGAGCGCTCCTCCGCAGCGGGCGTGCGGGGCGGCGCGGGGCGTGACTCGGCTCGGGAATCCGGGTGGGGAGCCTCGCGGCGGCGCGGGGCGGGGTCGGTAAAGGGCTCGCAATCGTGGTCGGCGGTGAGGGCAATCTCCTCCTCCACCTGCTCCATGAGCGTGAGCAGGTTGGGGCGGTCGGCGCGGATGGCGCGCGCGCCGCGGCGGGGCTGCGCGGCGGGGCTAGCGTTCGTTCGGCTCGGCTCAGGGGTCGGTTCAGGGCTTGGCTCGGGGGCGGGTGCGGGATGGAGCGCCTCGGGCAGCGGTGCGTCCTCAAAGGTGGGCACCGGGTCGACCATGGGCTCGATCTCGGACAGCGGTACAGGCTCCGGCTCGGTAGATTGGGCATGCCGTTTTTCCCAGAGGCTGCCTCGGCTGCGCGGCGGCAGGGTCGGGCGGGGCTCGGGCGTTGGCGCGGCTTCCTCGGGCGCTTCGGGAGCGGATGGTTGCGCCGCGAGCGCACGCTGTTGCCAGGCGAGCTGCTCGGCCTGCCGGCGCTCGGCGCGTTGTTCACGGCGGCTGTGCCACCATGCGGCAAGGCGGTGGGCATCCTCGGCCACGCCCTGCGCGAAGCTGCGGAAATTGAGTCGCGAAAAGTAGAGCAGGGCGCACCAATGCGCTGCCACCAGCAGGCAGAGCGCCCCCGTCTGCCCCAGCAGCGGCTCCAGCAGACAGCTGCCGTCCAGATAGCCCAGATAGCCCCCGCTACCGACGAGACCGCGTGCCTGCGCCCACTCGCGCAGCCCATAGGGCTGCACCGCCAGCGCGGCACAGGCGCAGAGCACCAGCCCTAGCAGCGCCGGGAGCTGCCCGCCCCGCAGCGCCCTCGGATGCAGGAGCAGGTCGAACCCCAGCAGCAGACCCAGCAGCGCCGTGTAGAGCGCCCCGGCACCCAGTAGCCAATAGAGCATGCCTGCCGTGTAGAGCCCTATGAGCCCCAGCGCGTTGCTGCATGGCTCGGCGGGGTGTGCCGTGGGGTGCAGCCAAGCCCAGCTGACCTCCTCGGCGCGATAGCTGAGGAGCGCGCCCAGCAGTAGGACGCTTAATAGCACCAGCGTAAAGCCTCGCAGACGCGCGGGCCACGCCGGGGGCTCGGGGAGACACTCAGGGCTGTCGGGCATCAACTCCATGAAATCGCAGCCCGATTGTAGGCGCGTGCTCCCCGCGCGGCAAGCGCAAAGTGCGTCCTATCTCCGCCCCCTTGCTGCGAAGAGCCGCCGAAACGGTGTTCCCTGATGCGAAGGCATGGAAACGCCCCTGCTGCGGGGGCAGCAGGGGCGTGGGAGGGGGCGGGAGCCTGCGGTGTCGTTAGGCTTGCGCGTTGTACATCTTGGTGTAGTACTCGTCGGCCATGCGGTCGGAATCGAAGAAGGGGCAGATGTCGCCCAGCGCGCGGAAGACGAGGTCGAGCCAGGCCTCGCGGTTGTCGTAGTAGAGCGGCAGTACCTTGGACTCCAGCACATTGTAAAAATTGTCGCGGTCGGAGCGGTCGCGCGCTTCGGGTGCCAGACCGGGGTGCGCTTCGGGGATGATGAAGCAGTTTTCACCGTCCTTGGCAAACTCGCGCACCCAGCCGTCGTTGGTGGAGATGGAGATGGAGCCGTTCATGGTGGCGCTCATGCCGCTGGTGCCGCTGGCTTCGCGCGTGACGACGGGGTTGTTGAGCCAGAGGTCGGAGCCGTCCTTGAGCAGGCGGCTGAGACCCAGCTCGTAGCCCGTGAGCACGGCGCAACGCGGGTACTTCTCGCTCAGGCGGTTGAGGCGGTTGAAAATGTCGACCGCCGCAAAGTCCGTCGGGAAGGGCTTGCCCGCCCAAATCATCTGCACAGGGCGGTTGGTGCGCTGCAACATGCGCTCGAACATGACGGGGTTTTCCGTGATGAGCCCCGGGCGCTTGTAGGCGGCAAAGCGGCGCGCCCAGACGATGGTGAGGGTATCTTGGTCGAAGAGGTGCCCGGTTTGTTCGCCCACGGTGCGGAAGAGCTCCTTCTTGAGGGCGCGCTTGCGGTTGAGGAAAGCCTTGCGGTCGCCGGCTGCAAAGGCCTCGGCCAGCTCGGGATCCTGCCAGTATTCGCGGTTTTGCGCGTTGGTGACGTGGGTGATGGGGCAAATGTCGCTGTAGTCCTTCCACATTTGGCGGGAGACTTCGCCGTGCAGGGCGGAGACGCCGTTGGCGATGTGAGAGAGCCGCAGCGCGGCCAAGCTGTAGTTGAAGCTCTGCTCGTTGGGGTCGAGCTTGAGCATGCGGCGCACTTGGTCGAGGGTCAGCCCGTCGAAGAAAGAGAAGTTGGCCATGAGGTTGATGTCCATCTTCTCGTTGCCGGCTTCCTCCGGCGTGTGGGTGGTAAAGACGAAGCGCTTGCGCACGGCTTCCACATCGCCGCCGTTGCGCGCCAGCATGTTAAACGCGGCGGCGATGGCGTGCGCCTCGTTCATGTGGTAGATTTCCGGCTCCACACCCAGCTCCTCGAAGAGGCGGGCACCTCCGCGCCCCAGTACGATGTACTGCGAGATGCGGGTCATGGGGTTGGAGTCGTACAGGCGCTGGGTGATGCTGCGCGAGAGGTCGTCGTTCTCAGGCAGGTCGGTGGAGAGGAAGAACATCGGCGCGGTGCCGAAGGTTTCGGGGCGCAGGAAGTAGGCCTTGACCCACACGGGAGCCCCGCAGATGCGGATGAGGAACTTGATGTTGTGATCTTCCAGGAAGCTGTATTCTTTGCGGCGGTACTGCACGGCCATGGAGCCGTCCTCGGCGCGGATCTGGTTGTAATAGCCGTAGGACCACAGAATACCGACCCCGACAAGGTTTTGGCGCAGCGCGCCTGCCGAACGCATGTGCGACCCGGCCAGGTAGCCCAGACCGCCCGAGTAAATCTTGAACACGTTGTCGATGGCGTACTCCATGCAGAAGTAGGCGACGGACTTGCTGTAGCGGGGATCGATGTCGTAGGGATGGGCGTATTGAGCCGGCAGGAAGGATGAACTCATAGTTGTGTATGGTGAAACGAGAGATGCGTGTGCCGCAGACCGAGAAGGGGAGAGATCCCTCATCGGGGGCAACGCTCCCCCTTATACATCAGAATGCGCCGGTCGAAAAGGAAAAAATCGTACCGATTGCGCCATCTGTACGTTCGGGGAGTGTCATATTTGGTCGGCAAAGGGGGTGGCGTCGCCGCCCTCCTCCACCGCATGCACCAAGGCAAAGAGGTCGAGCTCGCGGATTTCGGGGCGCTCCGCGAAGCGCAGGAAGGAGTCCAGCGCGCGGCAGATGAGATCGGTGCGGTTTTGCGGGGTGTTTCCCAGAGCGGCATGAAGGCGTGCGTACTGTGCATCGGCACAGCGGAAGGTGATGGATTTGAGTTTCACGGCGCCACTATGGTAGCGCTTGTGTGATTTGTTAGAAAGAAAATTCTTGTATGACGCGTAACAGGTGTAGATAACCGTATACTACTGCGCTAGAATGCCGTCTGCATGAAATCGCTCAAGAATATTACCCGTTTTACCTACCAGTTCACTTCGTTTCAGGGCTGGCGTGTGACGCTGTGCCGTAATCAGGTGCATTACACGCGTTATTTTTCCGATAAGCAGTATGGGGGCGAACAGGCGGCGCTCCGGGCTGCCATTGCCACGCGCAATCATGTGCTGGAGTGTTTGCGTAAGCATCCGTGCGACCCGGAGCGGGCGTTCGAGTTGTGCCGGGCAGAGGAGCTGGAGAGCTGCTTCCCCCGCGGGCTGCGTCCGCGCAAGAACTCGCTGTCCTGAGGGGTGAGCGGGGCGTCCGGTTCCCTAGGCGCGGCGCGCTGTCGAGGGAATATAAAAACCGCATGCCAAGGAGGCATGCGGTTTGGAGAGGTTCGTGCCGTGGGGCAGCTTAGCGCTTGCTGAACTGGAAGCGCTTGCGGGCTCCCGGGCGGCCGGCCTTCTTGCGCTCCTTCATGCGGGAGTCGCGGGTGAGCAGACCCTGAGCGCGCAGCAGGGGGCGGTTCTCCTCGTCGAGCATGACGAGGGCGCGGGCAATCGCCAGGCTGATGGCGCCTGTCTGACCGTGGATGCCGCCGCCGCGGGTGACGACCAGCACATCATACTTCTTGATGGTGTTGGTGGCGTAGAAGGGTTGCAGCACGGCGTTCTGCAGGGTGTCCGTCGGGAGGTATTCCTCGAAGCTGCGGCGGTTGATGGTGATCTTGCCGGACTTGCCTTCCTCGACGGGGGTGAGCCAAGCGTGGGCGATGGCTTCCTTGCGGCGGCCGGTGGCGTTGTAGGGAGTAGTAGACATAGTCGGAAAGGGGCTTAGGCGATGGTGACGGCTTCGGGTTGCTGAGCAGCGTGGGGATGCTCGGCACCGCAGTAGACCTTGAGGCGGACAGCCTGCGCGCGCCCTTGGCGGGTGTGCGGAACCATGCCGAGCACAGCGTGCTCCAGCAGCATCTCGGGGTGCTTGCGGCGCAGCTTGGCGGGGGTGGTCACCACCTGATTGCCAACGTAACCGGTGTAGCGGGTGTAGATCTTGGCGTGCTCCTTGTTGCCCGTGAGCACCACCTTTTCGGCGTTGACGATCACCACATAGTCACCGCAATCCACATGGGGGGTGAAAATCGTCTTGTTCTTGCCGCGCAGCAGATTGGCTGCTTCCACGGCCACCTGACCGAGTACCTTGTCGGCGGCATCGATCACATACCACTTGCGCTCGATATCCTGAGCTTTGGCAGAGAAGGTTTTCATATTGTTGTCTGTTTTCCGGTTATGGCTTGCGCCTGGCGAACCTCTGGTGTTCGGGGCGGCTACTCTACTCTCAAATGCCTCTTTTGTCAATCGCATTTTTATGAATGCGGAAAATTTTTTGTGGCTTAGGCATGCCGAGGGTGAAAAATCTCTTGCCAAAGCGCGGCGGCGGCGCTAAACTCTGCGCGCCGCGCCCGCAGTAGGTCGCGCGCTCCCGAACCATACCGAACGACACATGGCAAACATCCCCAATCGCGGCAGCAGGCCGCAGCGTCCCAACGGCTCCGCCGGCGCCCAGCGCCCGGCTCCCGCTCCCAAGGTCAAAAAAGCAAGCGACGACGATGATGAGAGCGCGGTGGAGATGGAGGGTGTTGTTTCGGCGGTGTTGGCCGGCACGATGTTCCGCGTGAAGGTGGCGGGCGGGCATGAGTTCCTCGCCCACATCTCCGGCAAGATGCGCAAGCGCTTTATTCGCTTGGTCGTGGGCGATCGTGTGCGCATTGAGGTTTCCCCTTATGACATGAGCAAGGCGCGCATCACGTTCCGCTTGGGTTGAGTCTTTCTGCTCCTGTCGCTGAACGAAGCCGTCGGCCGCTGCGGTCGGCGGTCTTTTTTGTGTGCGGTGGGGGGCGGTGTTGGCTTGCCTTGGGGGGCGGCGAGTGCTACACTGGGGGGAGGTCATGTTGATTAATCGTGAGATTTCGTGGTTGGAGTTCAACCAGCGGGTGCTGAATCAGGCTCACCGGCAGGATTTGCCCTTGCTCGAGCGCGTGAAGTTCCTGTCGATTACGGCGAGTAATCTGGATGAGTTTTTTCAGGTGCGCGTCGGGGGGCTGATGCTGCTGCGCCGCAGCGGTAAGCCGCGCCGGGATTTGACGGGGCTCTCGCCCGCCGAGCAGTTGGAGCGCATCGGGCAGCGGGCGGAGCGCATGGTGGCTGAGCAGTATGCTCTGCTGGAGGAGCTGCGCCCCTTGCTGGAGGAGGCGGGGCTCTACCCCCGCTCCATGAGCTCGCTGAATGAGGCGCAGCGGGGGGCTTTGGAGACCTATTTCGCAGCGGATGTGGCGCCGCTGCTCACGCCCATGGCGATGGAGACGGAGCAGCCGCCCGTGCTGCCGAATCTCAGCCTGATTCTCGCGCTGGAATTGCAGGCAGAGGGGGCAGAGAGCAGTCGCTTGGTGGCGGTGACGCTGCCCGAGCAGCTCCCGCGTTGTGTGCATGCGGCGGTGTTGGGGCGCGATGCCTATGTGTTGCTGGAGGATTTGGTGATGACCTTCATCGACAAGTTGTTCCCGCAGGAGCGGCTGTTGAACATGCTGCCGTTCCGCGTGACGCGCAACGGCGATATCGCTGTGATGGAGGAGGAGGGGGGCGATTTTGCCCGCGAGATGGAGGAGGTGTTGGTGGCGCGCAAGTTTTCCGAGTGCGTGCGGCTGGAGCTGCCGCTGGGGGGCGATGCGGCGCTGGCCGCGCGTGTGGTGCACATGGTGGGTGGTGAGGAGGCGGCGTTGTTCCGCGTTCCGGGCATGTTGAGGTTGGTCGATTTGCAGCGTTTGGTTTTTGAGCCCGGTCACGAGCAGCTCAAGGTGGAGCCCTGGGTGAGTGCTTGGCCGGCGGATGTCGATCCCGATTTGTCGATGTTTGAGAATATCGCGCAGGGGGATATTCTCATCCACAATCCCTTCGAGTCTTACGAGCCCGTGGTGCGCTTGGCGGAGGAGGCTGCCGCCGACCCTGACACGCTGGCCATCAAGCAGGTGCTGTACCGCACGGCGCCCAACTCGCGCTTTATCGCGGCACTGTGCCGTGCGGCGGAGTCGGGCAAGCAAGTGACGGTGCTGGTGGAGCTCAAGGCGCGCTTTGATGAGCGCTTGAACCTGGCGCAGGCGGAGAAGTTACAGCGCGCGGGGGTGCAGGTGATTTACGGGGTGCGCGGGTTTAAGACACATGCCAAAATCATGCTGATTGTGCGGCGGGAGAATGGGACGCTGCGCCGCTATTGCCACTTTGGCACGGGTAATTACAACGAGAAGACCGCGCGCCTGTACAGTGATCTTTCGCTGCTGACCTGCGAGGAGGCTTTCGGCGCGGATGCCTCGCAGTTTTTTAATTCGGTGACGGGGCTGACGCGGTTGACGAGTTTTCGCCGCCTGTTTCCGAGCCCGGCGCTGATGAAGGCGCGGCTGCTGGAGCTGGTGGAGGCCGAGACGCGGCGCGCGCGCCAGGGGGAGCGCGCGCAGATCCGCGCCAAGATGAACTCGCTCAACGATGTGGAGATGATGGAGGCGCTGGAGCGCGCAGCGGAGGCCGGGGTGCAGATTCGCCTCAACATTCGCGGCATTTGCTGCTGGGCGCCCACGAGTGCGCGCGGGCGCGCCTGCACGAGGATTGTGTCCATCGTGGATCGCTACCTGGAGCATGCGCGCATTTTCAGCTTCTACAACGGGGGCAGCCCGCTGTGCTTTATCGCCAGCGCGGATTGGATGAGCCGCAACCTCGACCGACGCGTGGAGCTGATGGTGCCCATCGAGGAGCCGCGTTTGGCACTACGCGTGCGGCAGATTCTCGACGCCTGCTTCAAGGATTCGCGGCAGGCTTCGGTGATGGAGCCGGACGGCAGCTCGCACCCCGTGCCGCGCGGGCGCGCCTTTGCCATGCAGGCTTATTTGCAGCATCAGGCCAAACGCCGGGCTCGCACGCGCGAGCTGAGCCGCCGCCAAACGCTGGAGCCACACCGCCCCAAGCGCCGCCGCCGCTCCCCCCTCCCGCCGGAGGCGGAGAGCTGAGGGCGGGAGGGCTCGCGGCGCAGGGGATGCATGGCGGTGCGGGACGGGAGGGCTCGCGTCGGGGGCTTACTCCGTCGTTTCGCTGCTCAGCACGCGCAGGGCAGGGATGCCGCGGCGGCGCAGCTGCTCATCGCTGGCATCGGCGGTGCGGCGGTCTAGGTAGAGCTCGTAGGGGGCTTTGTTGATGCGGATGCGGATGATGTTGTCCTCCGTGTCGCGCTCGAGCAGCTCGGCCAGCTCATCGAGGTGGTGCACCGTGCAGCCGTTGACGGCGGTGACCAGCGCCTCGCCGGCTTGCTCGTAGCCGGAGGTGGCGGGGGTGGGGATGACGAGGGTGAGGGCAACGGGTTCGCGGATGCCCTGCTCACTCAGCTTGGTCTCCTGCTGCTGCGCGCGGAGGAAGGCGAGGGGGATTCCCGTGTTGTTATTTTTCTTCAGGGCATCGATATAGGTGGCATCGAGGGGTTGGAAGACGAGCCCACCGCGGATGATGTAGCGCGGGCGGCTGCCGGGTTCTGCGACGGCACGGAGCCCGCTGCGGAGCACATCGCGGTTGAGGGGAACCTGCAGCTCCTGCTGCTCGCCCCGGCGGCGGATGCTTAGCGTGAGCTCCTCCCCCAAGGGCTTGAGGATGCTCAGCAGCGAGCCTGCCGCGCAGCGCCCGTAGAGGGGGTGCTCGCAGCGTCCGCTCGCATCGATGGGCATGCCCTCGATGGTGGTGATGACGTCCCCTTCCTGCAGCCCGGCTGCCGCGGCTGCTCCCCCCGGAAAGACGCGGGAGATGTAGAGCCCGCCGGAGCCTTCGGTCAAGCCGAGGTAGTGGTGCAGCACCGGATCCTGAACGGCGCGGAGCTGCACCCCCAACAGGGGGGTGCCTGTCTGCTCCTCGCGCAGGAAGCGGGCGATGAGCTCTGCGTTGACGATGTTGAGCTGCTCGCCGCTCCCGGAGGTGGCGAGCCCCACCAGTTTGCCCTCGCGGATGACGGGGGTGCCGGGACCGCTCCCCTCGGGGAGTCGCTCGACTTGCAGCATCAGCTGCGGCACATTCCCCGAGACGCCGCAGACTTCGCCCCGGCGGGCAAAGGCGTGCAGCCCGTTGGCCTTGCCCACGACATCGGCGGTGTCGCCGAGCTTCAGCGGGCTGCCGATGGCAAGCTCGGGCATGTCGTGGAAGAGGGCGGCGGCATCGGCCTCCTGCGCCACGCTGAGCAGCGCCAGGTTGAGATCGCGGTCGCAGCGCAGGACGCGCGCGGGGACGCTGAGCGAGTCATCGGGCAGCGAGAGCTCGGCGTAGGTGGCGGCGGTGAGCGGCTCGGCGGTGCTGAGCACCAGCCCGCGCCCCAGGTAGATGCCGAGGGCTTTCCTGTAGCGCATCTCCTGCTTGAGCCAGGGAACCAGCCGGTTGTAGTCCTGTTGCGCGGTGCGCACGAGCACGAGCCCGCGCGCCGCCTCGGCGGAGGGCGATGCCGCCGGCTCGGCGGGAGCCGCCTGCGCCGGAGCCGGGGTGGCGGGGGCGGGGCGGTGCGCATCGGGTGCGGTGCGCGGGGTGGGTTTGCAGGCCGCGAGCGCGAGGCCGCATAGTGCCGGCAGAATCAGAGAGCGAGACATGGCAGAAGAGGGGAAATTTAGGGGATGAGCCGCGCGTGAGCCGGCAGGTTGTAGTGGGCGCGGATACGCGCGTTGGCGGTGTCGATGACGGCGTTGTCAAAGACCAGCGGCAGCGGGGCATCGGCCAGCTCGATGACGGTGTAGGGCGGGCGTTCGCTGCCCTCGGTCGGGTAGAGCAGCTCGGCGAGCTGCGACAGCCCGGTGACGGGGACACCGTTGACCTTCGTGACGACGCGACGCCCGAAGTTGGCGAAGCGGGCGTTGACCTCATCGCGGAGCACGTTGGTGAGCATCACGATGTCGTTCTGCTCGGTGCCCCGCCCGCTGCGCAGGTGGGCGTCTGCCTCGAGGGCAACGCCCGCCTCGGTGATGCCGTGCGCCTGCGCTACATCCACCCCCAGCGGTTGGAAGACCAGACCGCCGAAGACGATGTAGCGCGGCTGCTCATCGTAAATTTTGGCGGTGAGCCGCTGGCTCTTCAACGGGGCGAGGGTGACATCGACGCTGAGCCGCTGCCCGGCGCGCAAGAGTTCGAAGCGGATCACATCGCCGCTGAAAGCGCGCTCGGCCAGTTCCTGAAGCGCGACGCGCACGCCGTCCAGCTCAATCATGCCGGAGCTGTCCACGGGGTGTCCCCCGACGGTCAGCACGATGTCCCCGACTTGTAGGGCGCCGTCGCAGCTGCTGCCCTCGATGACATCGGCCACGCGGCAGCCCATGCCGTCATCGGGCAGTCCCGCATGGCGGCGCAGGGCGGGGTTGGAAGAGTCCTCAAAGAGGGCTCCCAACTCTGTGTAGCCGTCGTAGTGCCCGTCCTCGATGTCGCGCAGAAAGTGGCGGATAACGGGGATGGGGATCATGTAGCCCGTGGCGTTGGCGCCTTGCAGCCCTTGGAAAGCGACCCCAACCACCACATCGTCCTTCAGCACGGGGCCGCCGCTGTTGCCGGGGTTGATGGCGGCATCGATCTGCACAGCCAGGTGCGATTGGTTTCGGGGGTGAGAGTAGGGGATGGTGTCGATGCGCGAGACAATGCCGCGCGTGACGGAGAGTCGGCGGCCGCCCATGGGGTAGCCCACGGCGCGCACGGCGTCCTCCAGCTGCGGCAACTCGCTGCCGAGTTTCAGGCAGGGGATGTCGGCAAAGGAACTCGCATCTTCCACCTCCAGTAGAGCCAAATCAGCATCGTGGGCGATGAACTTGACGCGCGCGGGGATTTTGCGCGCATCGCCGTAGGGGGCAATGAGGATGCGCTCGGCGTTGGAGACAACGTGAGCATTGGTCAGGAAACGCCCCGGCGCCACCATGAAGCCCGTGCCGTTGCCTTGGGCGTACTCCCCGGTGTTCCAGGGAATGTCAAAATCCGGCTGTTGCTGCGCGACTTCGACCTTGACGATGCTGCGGTAGGCTGCTTGCGCGTCGGTGGCAGCGGGGGGAGCAGGCGGCGCGGGCTCCTGGTCAGGTGCTGCGAGCTCTCCGGCAGGCGGCGCAGCTTGCTTGGCGGGTGCTTCTTCGGCGGGCTGGGTCGCAGCCTTGGCGGGTGCCGCAGGGGTATCGGCAGGCGGCGCAGCTTGCTTGGCGGGTGTTTCTTCGGCGGGCGGGGTCGCAGCCTCGGCGGGTGTTTCTCCGGCAGGCGGCGCAGCTTGCTCGGCGGGTGCTTCTTCGGTGGGCGGGGCCGCAGCCTCGGCGGGTGCCGCAGGGGTATCGGCAGGCGGCGCAACGTGTTCGGCGGGCGCTTCGGGCGTGGGGCAAACAGCGTCCGGGGCTGTGGCCGGAGCTTGTTCCGCCGTCGGGGCTTCGGGAAGCGCTTCCTGAGCGCAGAGCGGAAGAGCTGCCAGCAGGGCGAGGGGCGTCAGGGAAAAGAATTTCACGCTGACATTCTGCCTCGCCCGGCAGAGCCTGTCAAGTGCAAAGACCGCGAGGGCGTGGCTCCGCACTTGCTCATTCCCAAAGGTAGGATTGCTCGGAGTCGACGAGCTTGCCGTCGCAATAGAGCTCGATTTTCCAGGAGAGAATGTCCCCCCTGCGGGCGCGTTCGGCTCCCGCAAAGAAGAAATGCTCGCGGTGGCTGCCGCTGCTCTCGCGGGGCTCGCGGTAGTCGATACGACGCTCGAGAACCTGCGGCCCCGTGCTTGCTTGGGTGTAGTGCATGACGAGGCTTACGGGTTTGGTCGGTTCGCTGTCGTACCAGCGCACGAAGTAGTAGTCGCCCAATTTGTCGCGGCGTTCGTGGTCCGAATTGCTCTCAAAGAGGACATAGCGAGCGTTGGCGCGCAGGGGCGAGCTTTTCCATTCAAAGCCCGGTGTTTCGGTCGTTTTGAGGGGGAGATCCGCCACGGAGGTGATGCGCGTCTTTTGCTCCTGGCAGGAGAGGAGCGCAGCAGAGAGGAGGAACAGGGGGAGCAATCGGCGGAGCATGCTCCCATTTAATATCAAGGTCGGGCTGTTGTCAAACGCAAAGAGCCGCAACGCCCCACGGCACGGTATCTTCCGCTGCGGGCAGGGCAGGGGAATGTCGCGCGGTGGGGCATTCGGTGGTTGCGGGCGCGCGCGCCTTGTGCTAGGATGCGCGCATGGCAGGGGTGAATCTGAAAGCCAAGTGGCGCACGACGCCGCATTGCCCGGGGGTATACCTGATGAAGGACGCGGGCGGTGGGGTGATTTATGTGGGCAAGGCCAAGGATTTGCACCGCCGCTTGGCCAATTATTTTTCGCCGAGCCGCCAGACGCTGGAGAACGGCAAGACGCGCGCGCTGATTGCGGCCATCGAGGATTTCGATTGGTATGAGGTGCGCAATGAGAGCGAGTCGCTGCTCTTGGAACAGAAGCTCATCAAGGAGTATCGCCCGCACTACAATATCCAGCTCAAGGATGACAAGCGCTACCTGCTGCTGCGGGCGACGCGGCAGGAGCCGCTGCCGCGCTTCGCGACGGTGCGCCTGCGCCGCGAGGACGGCGCGCGCTACCTCGGCCCTTTTGTGCATGCGGCGGCGCTCAAGGACACGGTGGAGTGGCTCAACCATCGCTTTCGGCTCCGCACCTGCACCTGTCGGCACCCGGGGGAGGAGGAGTACCGCCACTGCCACGATGATGTGATTCGCCACTGCTCGGCTCCCTGCGTGGGGCGCATCAGCGAGGAGGCGTATCGCGAGCAGTTCGAGGCGGCGCTGGGGCTGCTGGAGGGGCGGGGGCGCCGCGAGCATCTGGAGGCGTTGACGGAGGAGATGACGGCGGCGGCCGAGGCGCTGGACTTTGAGCGGGCGGCGCGCTTGCGCGATATTCGCGAGAATATCCGCAAGACGCTGGAGCCTGCGCGTGTGTTTTCCGGGCGAGTGCCGGATCTGCCGGGGACGGTGAATCCCGATGCCGATTTGGCGGAGTTGGCGCAGCTGTTGGGGATGGAGGTGCCGCCGACGGTGATGGAGTGTTTCGATATTTCCAATTTGTCGGACAACCACATCGTGGCGTCGATGGTGCGTTTTACGCAGGGGCGCCCGGAGCCCCGTGCGTACCGCCGCTACCGCATTCGCGGGGTGGAGGGGCAGAATGATTTCGCGAGCATGCTGGAGGTGGTGCGGCGCCGTTACAGCCGCATTGTGCATGAGAGCGCGGCGGTGGCGGAAAAGCCCGAGGGTATGGATTTATACGCGTGGCTGCGCGCTTTGGGTGCGGAGGGGCGCGCACCCATCACGGTGCCGGATTTGGTGGTGGTGGATGGTGGCAAGGGGCAGTTGGCGGTGGCGAGCCGGGTGCTGGCGGACATCGGGCTGGGGGGGATGCCGCTGTTGGGGCTGGCGAAGCGCAACGAGGAGCTCTATGTGCCGGGGTGCGAGGAGCCGCTGCGGGTGTCGCGCGAGTGTGGGGCGCTGCGCCTGTTGCAGCGCCTGCGCGATGAGGCACATCGTTTCGCGAACAATTACAACGAGCTGCTGGTGCGCAAGAGGGTGCGCGAGAGTAAGTTGGACGCCTTTCCGGGGATGACACCCAAGCGCAAGGAGTTGCTGCTGGCGCGTTTCCGCACGGTGCCGGGAATTCGCAGCCGCCGTGCGGAGGAGATTGCGGCGTTGCCGGGGATTTCGCTCGCCTGGGCGGAGCGTTTTGTGGCGTGGCTGGCGGAGCATTGAGGCGTTCCGCCACGCATAAAAAAACGCTGCTCCTTGTGGGGAGCAGCGGATGTCATGGAAGAGGGCTGCGCGGTTCAGAAGCGGTAGCCCAAGCCGAATTGCAGCACGGGGTAGACGTGAAGATTGTCGGCGACTTTGAAGAAGTCCTTGCCTTCCTCACGAACGGAGTGCTCCAGCGAACTGTTGTCGACGGCAACCCAGTTCCCCATCGGATCCTTCATTTGGATGTTATCGGAGGCGTTGACCTTCAGTTTGCCCGAACCAATGAAGTTGACACCCAAATCGGCTGTGAAGTAGAAACTGCGATCCCCATCGCCATCGGATGACCAGCCGATGCCCAGGTAAGGTTGCACGGTGTTCCAGCTGTATTTGCCGTTGATATCGCCTTCGGAGCCAAGCGCTCTGTAAGTCACCCCGCCGAATTCGTATTCTTTGTTGGCAAGCTGAGCAATGCCGTTTCCGGAGGCTTTCAGGTGCGTCTTCGCTTTGAGTTCCATGTTCGAGAAGTTCAGACCGCCGGAGACGCGGAACGTGCCGCCGAAGGGATGGACATCCAAAATGATGCCCGCGTTGTTGCCGTCGAACTCGAACTTGGCATCAGCCTTTGCATCGTATGCAAAGTTTTGCGCGTTGAGTTGGCCCCATTGTTCATTGCGGTCGTAGGCGAGGTAGGCCCCGCGGAGTCGCATTTTAAGGTATTTGTTGAACTCATACCCCACGCTCAGCCCGGCGCCTTGCGTGCCGACGTTGATGTCGAACAAGATGCCAATCGCATCTGCCTCCGGGGTGTCGATGACGCTTTGTTCCGTGGCGATGGTGGGTTCTGCAGCTGACTGCGTCGGAGCCGCCGTAGCATCATCGGCAGCTTTCAGCGCAGGATCGTGGATGCTGGTGGCAGCTTCCTCCGCTGCCAGCAGGGTGGGCACAAGGGTGATGGCAACACAAATGGGATGGAGCCTCATAAAGAAAGAAATGATAGATGTTAGAGGTGGTGATTCTAACATTGCCCGGGCTGCGTGTCAAGATGATGGGGCTCAATTTTTAGGCTCGACGCCACATGCCGGGACGCGGAAACTTGTTTTTCGGCGGAATGAAGTGGATGTTGCCGGGGAGCTTTGCCTCCATCAACACGTTCCGTGCAGACTTCCGGGAGGGGGGGGATGTAAAAGGGCGCGCGGCTCCTCCTACCGCGCGCCCTTGCCGTCCTCGGTGGGCGGCCGTTCAGAAACTGAAGCCCAGCAGGGCAGCGGCGGCCGCCAGTGCCCCGGTGGCGGCTCCGGCCAGAATGTGCGCCCAGCTGTTGTTTACACCCTTACCGGTCAGCAGACTGATGAGGCGTGTGGTCAGTTTCTCGCGTTGTTCGGTGTTGTTGCCCATGTTCGTTCAGCAGGGGGATGATGGCATGAATCCGCGTGTTTGACCAGCGGGGACGCCGGAGGCTGCTTCCTGCCCGGGTGGGGGCGGGGAGCGCTTGCGCAAAAAAAAACGCCCGGCGCTTGGCCGGGCGTCTGTGTGAGGGGCTGTGCTCACCGGGCTTACCAATTCAGGAGCAGGGGCAGGGTGCCCAGGACGATGAGGCCGATGGCGCAGAGGCTGAGCACGATGCCGGTGGTCGGGGGTACCTGCAGGGGGGAGTCCTCGGGGCGGGGAGCATCCCAGTACATGGCGCGGATGATTTTGAAGTAGTAGTAGAACCCGGCTGCGGCGCAGAGAATCATGATGGGCAGCAGGATGAGCAGATTCCCCCACAGGGACATGGAGTTGACCAGCACGACGAAGCTGTTGAGTTTGGCGATGAAGCCGAGGGTCAACGGCACACCGGCCAGCGAGGCCAGCGCAACGACGATGAGGAAGGCCGTGCGGGGGTTGGTTTTGCCCAGCCCGCGGAAGGCGGCAATTTCCTCGCTGCCGCGCTGGGTGCGCACCATGGCGATGGCGTAGAAGACGGCCGTGGTGGCCAGCGCATAGGCCAGCAGGTAGCCGGCAGTCATGACCGGGGTCGCTGCCGAGGGGGTGATGAAGAAGACGAGGATGAAGCCGGCCTGGCCGATGGAGGAGTAGCCGAGCAGGCGCTTGGCGTTGTTCTGGGTCAGCGCGCCGAGGTTGCCGATGAGCAGGGTGGCGGCGGCCACGACAGCGAAGACCGTGACGAAGAGGCGTGCAACCGTGATGCCCGGGATGATGAAGGGCATCCAGGGAGCGATGAGGATGAGCAACACGGCAAAGCCCGCCGTTTTGGAGGCAACGGCGAGGAAGGTCGACACCGGGGTGGGCGCGCCCTGATACACGTCGGGAATCCACAGGTGCATGGGTACGGCGCCTACCTTGAAGAAGGCCCCGGCAAAGAGCAGGGCGTTGGCCATGAGGAAGCCGCCCACCACGGCGTTGGAGGCCGCCGTGCCGCCGCTGATGGCACGCTGCACCGTGTCAAAGCTCAGAAGGAAGGAGCCCGTGGTGCCGAAGTACCAAGCGGCACCGAAGACGAGCAGCCCCGTGCTCATGGCGCCGAGGATGAGGTACTTGATGCCGGCCTCGACGGAGCCTTGGTTGCGGCGGAAGTAGCCCGCCAGCACATAGGAGCTGAGGGTGACAACCTCCAGACTGACGAAGAGCAGGATGAGGTCGCGAGCTTGCAGGAGGCAGAGGATGCCCGCGCAGGCAACGAGCGGCAGGGTGTAGAACTCACCGGTGCCTTCTTCGCAGTCCCCGCCCGCGACGGAATCGCAGGTGATTTTCTTGTAGTCAAAGGCCAGCATGATGCTGAGCGCGGTGGCGCCGCAGGCGATGACCCCGAGCAGGGTGAGGGGGGCACCGGAGTCGGCGATGAGGTAGCCGGCGGTGCCGAGGCAGCCGAGCGCGGCGACGATGGCCAGGCTGCGCTTGGGCAGCTTGGGCAGGAAGGCGTCGGTCAGCAGGAGGAGGGCTGCCAGAATGACCAGCGCAAAGGTCGGGCAGAACTGGCACCATGTGTAGTCGGCTGAGACCAGATTGGAGATATGTTCTTCCATAGTGGGGGAATGGGGGATGAGGGGTTACAGGCAGGTGGGGGGCAGGATGCCGAAGAGGACGATGAAGAGCGCCAGGAAAGCCGCTGCAACCATGTCGGCGAGGCTGAGCTTGTCGGCTCGGGCGGATGCGTGGGCGACATCGGCTTCAAAAATGTGGCGGAAAGCCCGCAGCATGTAGATGGCGCTGATGACCAAGCCCCACAGGGCAAAGACGAGCGTGAGCTGCACGGGACCAAGCCCGCCCAGCATCTGCGAGAGGGCGCTGAAGGGGCGGCTGAGGATGCAGTCGCAGGTCGTCAGGCAGCTGCCGGGAACCCAGTCCGCAAAGGCGGAGACGAAGATGGTGAACTCACCGGCAAAGTTGGCCAGCAGCGGCAGACCGACCGAGGCGAGACCCGCCAGACCGAACATGAAGCCGAGGTAGGGGAGTTTCTGCGCCAGCCCACCCATGGAGTCGAGCTCCAGGGTGCGGGTCTGGGCTTCGATTTGCCCGGTGAGCAGGAAGAGCAGGGCGATGCTCAGGCCGTGCGCCAGCATGAGCAGCGCAGCACCTTGCAGGGCGAGCTCGTTGTGCCCTTGCCCGGCGATAAAGGCGGCAAAGGCGAGGAAGAGGTAACCCATGTGCATGACGGAGGAGTTGCCGAGCATGTCATCCAGCCGAGTCTGGCAGACGGTGACGTAGCCGACCCAGAGCACGTTGCCCAGCAGCAGCAGGAGCAGCAGGTTGTTCCAGCAGCCAAAGAGCGCGCCGCACTTGTCGCCGAAGATGCCGGCGATGGTGAAGAGCCCGTAGAGGCCGAACTTCTTGAGCACGCCGGCATGCAGCATGGCGATGGGCGTGGGGGCGCTGGCGTAGGCCGGGGCAGCCCAAGTGTGGAAGGGGAAGAGCGAGACGAGCGTGCCGAAGCCCAGCAGCAGCAGCCCGCCGATGAGGGCGGGGGAGCCGGGCTCGATGCCGGCTTGCACGGCAGCGGCCAGCGTGCTGAAGCTCCAGGCGTGCATCTCGCTGCACAGGATGAGCAGCCCCGCCAGCAGCACCATGGAGGCCAGCCCGAGGTAGAGGGTGGCGGTCCAGGCGATGGTGCGGCGGTTGCCGCGCCCGTAGCAGCCGATCATCACGAAGGTGGGGATGAGGGCGAGCTCGTGGAAGCCGTAGAAGGCGATGATGTTGTCGCTGAGGAAGGCACCTGTGGCGCCGGCGGAGAGCAGCAGGGCAGAGATGGCCCAGCTGCGCGCGGCATCTTTGTCGGGGGCCTTGAGCCCGAGGACGGCGGCAAAGGTGACCAGCACGGTGAGCAGGAGCATGATGCGGCTGAGCGGCAGCGCCAGCGAGAGCTGCAGGGGCATGCCGCAGAAGCTGCTCAGGCAGTCATGACCGCAGTCGGTGGGCGAGAGCACGGCGCAGAGACCGAGCACGAGAGTCAGCCCGGCGCTGAGCAGCGCTGTAGCGCGCCCGGGGGTACGCAGCAGACCGATGCAGGCAGCTGCGATGACGGGGATGAGAATGAGCCAAATGAGCATGGTGGTGTGCGGGTTTTAGAAGTTGAAGGCCAGGAGGATGATGAGGACGAGCAGCCCCAAGCCGGAGAGGAAGGTGTAGGCGCGCAGCGAGCCGCCCTGCAGCTTGCTGAGCAGGAGCCCGAAGCGCGAGGTGAGCCATGCGGAGCCCTGCACGCAGAGTCCGCGGATGATGGCGGCGTCGATGAACTCGATGATGTGGGCGATGATGGCCTGCACCCCGCCGATGAGCACCTTGTCGTAGAACTCGTCGATGTAGAGGCGCTCGCGGAGAGCGGCAGAGAGGGCGTTGCCCGCGAGCGGGTCGCTGCTGCGCTTGCCGCAGCCGTAGACGAGGAGGGCAGCCACAAGCCCGAGACCGAGCGAGCCGAGACTCACGTAGAAAGGCAGCCCGACGGCAAAGCCGTGTGCCTCAAAGCCGGCATAGGGCACCAGCGCATCGGCGATGAAGCCGTAGCCCGAGATGATGGCCATCACCGCGAGGATGAGCAGTGGCAGCAGCATGCTGGCTCCGGCTTCGTGCGCCTGCTCGGCTCCGTGGGCGCGGGCGCTGCCGCAGAAGGCCACGAGGCAGAGGCGGGTCATGTAGAAGGTGGTCAGCGCGGCCACGCCGGCACCCACCCAGAAGAAGACGGGGCAGTGTTCCAGAGCGGCATCCAGGATGGCTTCCTTGGAGAAGAAGCCGCTGAAGCCGGGGATGGCGATGAGGGCGCAGGTGCCCATGAGGAAGCAGAGGACGGTCAGCGGCATGCGCTTGGCCAGCCCGCCCATCTTCCAGATGTTCTGCTCGTGGTGGCAGCAGACGATGACGGCACCGGCACCGAGGAAGAGCAGCGCCTTGAACCAGGCGTGGGTATAGAGGTGGAACATGGCGGCTTCTCCGGCGAGCAGACCCACGGCCATGACCATGTAGCCGAGCTGGGAGAGGGTGGAGTAGGCGAGCACACGCTTGATGTCGTCCTGCTGGGTCGCGATGAGCGCGGCCAGCGCGGCCGTGATGGCGCCGACCGAGGCGATGACGGCGCAGGCGGTGTCGGTGAACGCGGCATGGCCCATGGCGATTTGCAGGCGCACGAGCATGTAGACACCCGCAGCCACCATCGTGGCGGCGTGGATGAGGGCGGAGACGGGGGTGGGACCCTCCATGGCATCCGGCAGCCACACATGCAGCGGGAACTGGGCGGATTTGCCGACCGCGCCGCAGAAGAGGCAGAGTACGGTGGCGGTGAGCAGGGCGGCGGGGATGCCCGCGGCCTTGCCGGCCATGTCGGCGAAGTTCATGCTGCCGAAGACGCCGAGCGTGAGCAGAATGCCGATGAGGAAGCCGAAGTCGCCCACACGGTTGGTGATAAAGGCTTTTTTGGCGGCATCGGCGGCGGAGGCCTTGTGGTACCAGTGCCCGATGAGCAGGTAGGAGGAGAAGCCGACCATTTCCCAGCCGATGAAGGTCATGGCGAGGTTGTCAGCCAGCACGATGCAGCTCATGCTGAACATGAAGATGCTCAGCCCCGCGAAGTAGCGGCTGAGGTTGCTGGTGTCGCCCTTCATGTAGCCGAGGGAGAAGATGTGCACCAGCAGACCGATGCCCGTGACGACGAGCATCATGCGCATGGCGAGCGGATCGGTCAGCAGCCCGAGGTGCAGGCTGAGCCGCTCCTCGGCCACGGGCATCCAGGTGTAGACATCCGGGGCGCCGGTGTTGAGCCCGGCGAGGTAGGCGACGCAGAGCGCCAAGGTGGCGGCTGCGGAGAGGATAGAGAGCGTGGCGGCTGTCTTGGAACACTTGCTGAAGAGGACCCAGTCGAGGGCCGCTGCCAGCAGGGGCAGCAGGAGGAAGAGCCAGGGGAGATTCTGCATCATGGTCGTGGGTTAGTCTTTGAGGGTGTTCAGCGCGGTGCTCTCCACGGTCTTGCGGGCGCGGAAGAGGGCGACAATCAGCGCGAGGCCGATGGCGACCTCCGCCGCCGCAATGCCGGTGACGAAGAGCGAGAGGATTTGAACGTCATACACGGGCAAACCCGCTGTGCCTTGGGCGCGGGAGAATGCCACGAGCGAGATATTGGCGGCGGTGAGCATCAGCTCCAGGCACATGAACACCACGAGGATGTTCTTGCGGATGATGATGCCGGCCAGCCCGATGGAGAAGAGAAGCCCCGAGAGAATCAGGTAATGTGCTAAGGGAATCATGGTGGCGAATGAGGGTTAGTTTTTGCGGATGCGGCGGGCGAGCGCCGTAGCGCCGACGGTGCCGGCCAGCAGGGCGAAGCCGAGGATGACAAAGGCGATGTTGTAGCGTGTGTAGAGGCACTGAGCCAGCAGCTTGACATCCGGGTAGGAGGTGGCGGCAGCCGCCTCTTCGGGGCTGATGCCGGGCTTGAGGGCGCGGGCGGCGGCGGCGGGGTCGAGCTTGGGCAGGGCGCCGCCGAAGCGGGCGGCGGCGGGAGCTTCCGCCGCCGGGGCGGCGGTCGGGCTCAGCGCGAGTTCGCCGATGCTGCTGCACAGGGCTTTGGCGGGGCAGCCGCTGTCTTGCGCGCCCGGCAGGGCGAGGGAGAGGTTGCTGACGAGTCCGAAGAAGACCGTACCGATGAGCACGGCGCCCAGCGCGGGCGCGGAGGGCAGCCAGCAGTTGCGGGAGGCGGGTTTCTCCTCGGCCTTGATGTCGAGCATCATGGTGACGAAGAGGAAGAGCACGAGGATGGCGCCTGCGTAGACGATGAGCTGCACGATGCCGAGGAACTGCGCCCCGAGACCGAAGAAGATGGCTGCAACGAAGCCGAAGCAGAGCGCCATATTCATGGCCGAGGTGACGGGGTTGCGCGAGATGACGACACCCAGCGCGCAGCCGGCGGCCAGCAGCGCAAAGATGTAGAAGACAATCTGGCAGAAAGCGGATTCAAACATACGCGTGTTCGGGGGTGAGGGTTATTTGTATTGGTTCCACTTGTTGACCAGCCCCTTGCGCATGCCCCCCAGTCGGTAGAGGGTTTCCTTGTTGCGGACGGCGCGGTCGCGGTCGGTCAGGGTGATGAGGTATTCCTTGGAGAGGAAGATGGCTTGCTCGGGGCAGGCCTCCTGGCACATGCCGCAGTAGATGCAGCGCAGCATGTCGATTTCGAACTCGGCGGGGGCTTTCTCCTGCTTTTGGCAGGAGGCGGAGGGCTCGACCGCGCCCGGGGTCACCTTGATGGCGCGGGCGGGGCAGATGAACTCGCAGAGCTGGCAGGAGACGCAGCGCTCGCGACCGTCCTCGCCGCGGACGAGGACGGGGGCGCCGCGGTAGTATTCCGGCAGGCGCTCGTCCCAGCGCTGCTCGGGGAACTGCATGCAGACGCCGACGCCGCTCGGGCTGTTGAAGTCTTTTTTGCCGCGGCTCTTGCCGAGGAGCGAGAGCACGAGGTGCTTGAGGGTGATGCCGAGCCCCTTGACCAGCTCGACCACGTAGAGGCGATCCAGCAGGCTGAACTTGGGGCGTTTGAGGGGAAGATAGGCCATGATGAAAGGGGGGTGTTTACTTGACGAAGTAGAGGACGGCGGCGGTCAGGAAGATGTTGGCGACGGTCAGCTCCAGGAAGACGAGCCAGCCGAGCTTCATCACCTGATCCCAGCGGAAGCGCGGCAGGGTCCAGCGCACCCACACGAAGAAGAAGATGAAGGCCAGCAGCTTGAGGATGAACATGGCGAATTGGCAGCAGACGGCGAGCCAGGGGCAGATGCCGGCCAGCGCGGCATCGGCGCCGAAGCCGATGCTCCAGCCGCCGAGGAAGAGCGTGACGACGATGGCGGAGCCGATGACCATGGCGGCGTATTCGCCCATGAAGAAGGAGGCGAACTTCATGGAGGAGTATTCCGTGTGGTAGCCGCCCACGAGGTCGGTTTCACACTCGGCCATGTCGAAGGGCGTGCGGTTCGCTTCGGCAAAGACGCAGGTGACAAAGACGAGGAAGCTGATGAGCAGCGGCAGCATGAGCGCCCAGCGCTGCGGGCTGAGTCCCTCGCCCCAGAGCGGCAGCAGGGTCCAGCCGTTGGCGGCCTGTGCCTGCACGATTTCCTGCAGGTTGAGAGTGCCGAACATCATGAAGAGCGGGATGACGGAGAGCCCCATGGCCACCTCGTAGGAGATGAGCTGGGCGGTGGCGCGCATGCCGCCGATGAAGGGGTACTTGGAGTTGGAGGCCCAGCCGGCCAGCGTCAGACCGTAGACGGAGAGTCCGGAGATAGCGAAGACCCACAGCGGTCCGATGCCGAGGTTGGCCACGCACATGGAGATGCTGCCGTAGGCGGTCTCCACGCTGCTGGCAAAGGGAATGACGGCGGCAGCGACCATGGGCGGCCCCAACACCAGCATGGGCGCGACGATGAAGTAGGCCTTGCGCACGTAGGAGGGGGTGAGCTCCTGCTTGAGGAAGAGCTTGCCGCCGTCCAGGCAGGGCTGGATGAGCCCGAAGAAGGGAATCTCGCGGTCAAAGCGCAGCCACTGGCAGAGCTTGGCGATGCAGGAGCCCTCGGGGATGCCGAAGAAGTGCAGCAGCTCCTTGAGAGGTTGCTTTTCCTTGCTACCGAAGCGCTGCAGCAGGAAGAGGGGCAGACCCGCGCGGTTGGGACCGGGGCGATCCTGAATCCAGCCCGCCACGCGGCGCTCGATCCAGACGGAGATGACCACAAAGGCCAAAATGACGGCGAACATGAGCACCAGCTTGAGCACCGTGGTGATGAGGTAGAACCAAATCGGGTTGCTCAGCAGGGCGTCACACCAGTTGCAGATTGCGTCCATATCGTATTGTGTGCGTTAGGGGGTTACTTCTTGGCTTGTTCGCGTTCGATGAGCGGGATGCTGACTCCGGTGTCGATGATGGCTTTGCCCTCGTTGCCGATGCTGCCCCAGCTGAGCCCCTTCATGGGCTCGAATTCCTCGGCCATCTGCTCGAGCACCATCATGGGGCTGGGGCAGGCGATGACGGTCACGCAGTCGCAGCCGAGTGCCTCGGAGATGCTGCGGTAGATGCCCCAGTCGGCGCGGGCTTCGCCCAGCGGCTCGATAGCCTTGTTGAGGCGCTGGATGCGCCCGGTCACGTTGATCATCGTGCCGTATTTCTCCGCGAAGGTGACGCCCGGCAGCACGACATCGGCCGCGCGGGTGGTGTCGTTGGCGCTGTGGGAGACGCAGAGCAGGTAGTCCAGCCCGGCGAGGTCGTCCTTGGTGAAGCCGGCCTCGGGCGCGGTCAAATCCTCGCCCAGGGCGATGAGGAAGCGGATGCTGCCGTTGCGCACGCCACGGCGGATGGTGGCCAGCCCGCTGCCGGATTTGCCGAGCACGAGCTTGGCGCCCACGCTGTTGGGGTTGGCATCGGCGCTCTTGAGCATGTTGTCGGGCTCACAGCTGCGGGGCACGATGTCGAGCTTGGTGATGCCCAGCTGCTTGGCCAGCGCGCGCACCATGTAGAGCTCCTCGTTGGTCATGCGGGCGCTGGCAATCATGGCGAGCTCGGAGGGTGCGCACTTGTGCAGCTGCTCCACAACCAGGCCGATGGCGGCGTCCCAGGTGGAGGGGCGCTGCGGGGCTCCGGCATCGGTGCGCACCAGCGGAGTGAGCAGGCGCTCGGGGGCGTTGATGTACTTGTAGGCCAGGCGCGCATCATCGGGCATCCAGCAGCTGTTCACCTCGTCGTTCTGCCGCGGGGTGATGCGGTAGACCTGCTGCTCACGGGTCCAGAGGTTGATGTTGGTGCCGGTGCCGTTGGTCACGTCGATGGTCGGGGTGCTCTTGAGGAACCAGACGCGCATCTTGAAGCGGAAGTCCTTGCTGGTCATGGCACCTACGGGGCAGATGTCCACCACGTTCATGCTGTAGTTGCTGTCGAGCGCTTTGCCGGGGTAGCAGGCGATGGCGTTGTGCGTGCCGCGCCCGACGACGCCCAGCACCTCCTCGCCCACGATTTCTTTCATGAAGCGCACGCAGCGGCGGCAGAGCACGCAGCGCTCCTGGTCGAGGTTGACGCGCGGCCCGATGGAGATGTTCTTGCCCTTCTTCGTCTTGGCTTCGGTGAAGCGGTGGGTGCCGCTGCCGTAGTCAGCGGTGTATTCCTGCAGCTTGCATTCGCCGGCCTGGTCGCAGATGGGGCAGTCGAGCGGGTGGTTGGAGAGCAGGAATTCCAGCACGCCCCGGCGCGCCTCGGCGCAGAGCTTGCCGTCGGTGCGGATGCCCATGTTCTCCGCTACGGTGTTGGCGCAGGCGATGACGGCGCGGGGCATCCAGCTGATGCTCTGGTAGCCGTCCTCGTTGTAGGTGGGGGTGGCGCCGGGCGCCAGGCGCGGGGGCATGCCCTGCTCCACGAGGCACATGCGGCAGGAGCCGGCCACGGAGAGCTTGGGGTGGTAGCAGAAGCAGGGGACGTGGACACCGACGGAGTTGCAGGCATCGGCAATGCGCATGCCCTTGGGGAAGCGGTACCACTTGCCGTTGATTTGGACATTCACCTTGCCCTCGGCAGCGGCGGCATCCTTCGGCAGAATTGCGGGTTGTGTACTCATGAACGAATGTGTGTGTTAGGCTTCGTCGTCGCGGGTGAGGAACTTGCGCGCCTCGGCGGCTTCTGCCGAGTGCGGCTTGAGCGCGTTGATGGGTTTGGTGAGAGCCAGGAATTCCTCGCGGAACTTGGTGGTGAAGGCCTGGGTGGGCCAGGAGCAGGCCTCGCCGAAGGCGCAGACGGTGCGCCCGCAGATGTTGTCGGCCACGCTCTTGAGCAGGTCGACATCCTCGGGCGAGCCCTTGCCCTCGCAGATGCGGGTGGAGAGCTTGAGCATCCAGGGGTTGCCCTCGCGGCAGGGCGAGCACTGGCCGCAGGATTCCCAGGCAAAGAAGCGGTTGAGGTTGTTGAGAACCTTGGGCATGCTGCGTGAGTCGTCCATGACGATGACGCCGCCCGAGCCGCTCATGGAGCCGTGCTGGGCGATGGAGTCCAAATCCATGGGCACGTCAAAGATGCTCATCTTGCGCACGGAACCGTCGGGGTTGCGCCCCTTGAGCACTTCGTCGCAGCGCATGACCTTGGCGGAGGCGCCGCCGGGGATGATGGCTTTGAAGGTGCGCCCGCGGCGCGGACCGCCGCAGACCTCGTTGAGCATCTCGCCATAGGTGAGCGAGCCGGAGATGATTTCGTAGACGCCGGGGCGCTTTACATCGCCCGAGACGCCGATGATGCGCGTGCCGGGGGAGCGCTGGGCGCCCTCGGCGGCGTAGGCCTCGCCACCGCGCATGAGCACCTGGCGCACCTGGCAGAGCGATTCGACGTTGTTGACAATGGTCGGGCAGCCGTAGAGACCGATGGCGGCGGGGAAGAAGGGCGGTTTGATGCGCGGGTAGGGGCGCAGACCCTCGATGGAGTTGATGAGCCCCGTTTCCTCACCGCAGATGTAGGCGCCCGCACCGCGGTGCAGGATGATTTTCAGGTCAAAGCCGCTGCCGAGGATGTCCTTGCCCAAAAAGCCTTTCTTTTCGGCCTCGGCCAGCGCTTTTTTCATGATGTTGGCGGCCTCGGGGAACTCCTCGCGCATGTAGATGACGGCGAAGTGCGCCTGCACGGCGTAGCAGGCGATGATCATGCCCTCGATGAGCTGGTGCGGGTCTTGGTGGACGATGTAGCGATCCTTGAAGGTGCCGGGCTCGGACTCGTCGCAGTTGCAGACGAGGTAGACGGGCTTGGTGTTGCCGCGCGGGATGAAGGTCCACTTGACTCCGGTGGGGAAGCCGGCGCCACCGCGCCCGCGCAGACCGCTCTTTTTCACCTCGGCAATGACCTCGGCGGGCTCCATGGTGAGCGCTTTTTTGAGGGTTTCGTAGCCGCCGTCTTTGATGAAGCACTTGATGGAGGTGTCGTACCCGACGCGGTAGATGTTGCGGAAGATGCGGCGCGTCTCCCGAGGGTGGGGTTCGTGGCCGGGCAGGTACTTGATGTCGTCACTCATGGCTGGGAAAGCGGGTTACTTCTGTTTCTTCAGGTCGGCAATCACCTTGTCGACAATCTTGGGGGTCACTTGGCTGTAGAGGGTGTCGTTGACGAGCATGTTGGGCCCGAAACCACAGTTGGCCAAGCATTCGACGGCTTCCACGCTGAAGAGCCCGTCGGGGCTGACGCCCATCGGCTCCTCATCGGTGAGCGCGGCGGGGTCGACGCCGATTTTTTCGCAGATGTAAGGCACGAGCGCCTCGCCGTCGCTCAGGGCGCAGGCGATGCCGCGGCAGACGCGGAAGTGGTACTTGCCGGGGCAGCTGCGGTGAATGCCGGGGTAGAAGGTGACAATGCCCGCCACGTGGATGGGCGTGCTCTTGCACATCTCGGCAATCCAGGGCATGGCCTCGGGGCAGACATAGCCGAAGCGCTCCTGCACGAGGTGGATGATGGGCAGCACGGCCGACTGTTCCTTGCCTTCGGGGTACTGATCAACCAGTTCCTGCGCTTCCTTGACCAGCTTGGGCGTGACCTCAAACTTGGGGAAGTGCTGCTCGCCGGGGGAGGGAATGGGGGTCGTGATGGCGTCGATGGCGTTGGTGGGTTCAGACATGGGAGAAAGTTCGTGGTAAGGGGTTCGGGATAATCAGCGGTCGCACTCGCCCTGCACGAAGTCAAAGGAGCCGAGGATGGCGCCGATGTCGCTGACGAGGTGCCCGGGCAGCAGCTCCGGCAGGATGGAGAGGGTGCAGTAGGAGGGGCTGCGCATCTTGAGACGGTTGGGCAGACCGCCGCCCTGCGAGTCGATGAAGAAGCCCAGCTCGCCCTTGGGGTTCTCGGCGGCGAAGTAGACCTGCCCCGCCGGGGCGTTGACGCACTGGGTGGTGACCATGAATTGGCGGATGAGCTCCTCCATGCCCATCATGGCGGCCTCCTTGGGCGGCAGGATGCCCTTGTCGTTCTGCACCCAGATGGGGCCGCCGGGCAGGGTGGCCATCACCTGACGGATGATGCGGACGGACTGGCGGATTTCCTCCATGCGAACCTGGAAGCGCGCGTAGCAGTCGCCCTCGTAGGCCACGGGGACATCGAACTCGTACTTGTCGTAGCCGAGGTAGGGGTTGGTCTTGCGCAGGTCGCGGCAGACACCGCTGGCGCGCAGGTTGTTGCCCGTCATGCCGTTCTGCAGCGCCATCTCCTTGGTGATGACGCCGACGCCGACAAGGCGGTCGATGAAAATCTTGTTGTGCAGCAGCAGTTTTTCCATCTCATCGACGGTCTTGAGGGCGCTGTCGCAGAACTCGAGAATCGGCTTTTCGATTCCCTTGGGCAGGTCGCGGGTCATGCCGCCGATGCGGGTGTAGCTGCTGGTGAAGCGGGCGCCGCAAATCTGTTCGTAGAGGTTGTGGACGCGCTCCTTTTCCTCGAAGGCGTAGAGGAAAGCGGTCATGGCGCCCGTGTCCATGGCGTAGACACCCGTGCCGAGGAAGCAGGAGGAGATGCGCGAGAGCTCGCAGCAGAGCACGCGGATGGCCTGACCGCGCTCGGGGAGCTCCCAGCCCAGCAGTTTCTCCACGGCGCAGGCATAGGCGATGTTGTTGCTCATGGGCGCCAGGTAGTCCATGCGGTCCGTGTAGGTGACGAACTGGTTGTAGTGGCAGTTTTCGGCGATTTTCTCCATGCCGCGGTGCAGGTAGCCGATGACGGGGTCGCAGGAGACAATCTCTTCACCGTCAATGACTATCTTGAGGCGGAGAACACCGTGGGTCGCGGGGTGGGAGGGGCCGACATTCAGCGTCACCGGCTCGCCGTGGTCGTCGGCATCGTTGCTGAGGTATCCGGCTGCAGCCGTGGCTGCGTCAGGCACTTGTACAAATTGTGTCGTCTTCATATGCTGTGAATACAGGGCCACCTGCGGCCGCTATCGTGCGCACACATTAAACCCCTTTTGCCTCTGTCTTTCAAGCCTAAAGTGCGGGCCGGGCAGAAAAGCACAGCGCGTGGGGCGGGGTAGCGTCGGAGCGCCTTGCCCCCGGATACCAAACACCCCGGTGAGCCGGGAGTGGGCTCGAACCGGGGGCGTGTTCTCATTCGGTAGGGTAGCGGGTGTTCGGTGTGTCAGGACGAGGCCGGGCGGCTGTGTTGTTCTTCCGCTGCGCCGTTCTTGAAGCGCTCGAAGACGCCGCGCGGATCATCGGGTGTCTGCCGCAGGGCTTCAAAGATGCGATCCCGCATGTCCAGCGCCGCTTGAAACGCGGCTTCCTCGCTGCCATACTGGCGGTCGGAGAAGTATTTGGTAAACTGGTTCCACTTGCGGCAGATACTCAACCGCCAGCCTTGAAAGGAGGTGGTTTCGTAGGTATATCGGGTGATATTACGCTGTGTCATGATATGTTGTGTGATCTGGGTTTACCGCAGGATTGCCGCTGCGGCAGTATAGCCACTATGTCATGAGCACAGGGTGGGCGCAAGCTAACAAAATAGTTGTTTTCCCGCACTCCGAATGATAAGACGAGGTTGCACCGCTTTCGCCGTGCAACCTCGTGAAAAGGATGTTGGTTTTTGCCGCGCGGGGCTTAGGCCTCGCAGCAGGGTTTGGCCAGCACCTTGCGCAGGCGCGCAAAGCGGGGCAGAGCCTGCACGGTCTTCATGCCCGTGTCGCCCTGGATGAGGGGCAGCGCGTAGTCGATGAAGGCCATCTCGATGCCGTTGCCGGCCGCGTTGATCCACTCGCGGGGAACCTTGCGCTCGAAGTTGGCCACGCTCTCCAGCGGCAGCAGCTTGGTGTTGCAGACGTACTGCCCGTAGAGGTTGTTGCGCTCGAAGGCCACCATCTTGTCGGTGTCGCCGTTGACGGCGGCGGTGACGGCGGTCTTGCCGGCGAGGTAGGCTTCCATGGCATCCGTGGTCGAGGCCAGGTGCGTGGCGCAGCGCTGCAGCAGGCTGGGCTCGATGGCGCGCACCTTGGCGCTGGTGATGCGCTCGCGCACCACCTCGGCCAGCTTGTTGGCCAAACCGCCGAGCTGGGCGTGGCCGAAGCCGTCGTTGCCGTTGGTCTTGGCCTGCGAGATGAAGTTGCCGTTCTTGTCGTGGATGCCCTCGGAGACGACAACCATGCACTTGTTGGTGGCGTTGTAGACGCGCTCCACATCGTTGAGGAAGTTGTCCATGTCGAAGTCAACCTCGGGCAGGTAGATGAGGTCGGGACCGGCACCGGCGTAGGAGGCGAGCGCCGCAGCCGCCGTCAGCCAGCCGGCGTGGCGTCCCATCACCTCGATGATGGTCACCATGCCCGTGTCGTAGCAGCAGGCGTCGTGCTTGACCTCCATGCAGGAGGTGGCGATGTACTTGGCCGCCGAGGCGTAGCCGGGGCAGTGGTCGGTGCCGAAGAGGTCGTTGTCGATGGTCTTGGGAATGCCCATCACGCGGCACTCGTAGCCGCTCTTCTGCATGAACTTGGAGATTTTGTTGCAGGTGTCCATCGAGTCGTTGCCGCCGTTGTAGAAGAAGTAGCGCACGTCAAACTTCTTGAAGCACTCCAGAATCTTCTCGTAATCAGTGGGATCCACCTCGGGATCCTTCATCTTGTAGCGGCAGGTGCCCAGAGCCGAGGAAGGCGTGAACTTGAGCAGCTCGAGCTCCACGGGGTCTTCCATCCCCATATCGTAGAGCTGCTGGTTGAGCACGCCCGTGATGCCGTGAGCCGCACCCAGCACGCGGGTGATCTGCGGGCAGTTAAGAGCGGTTTGAATCGCTCCCAGGACGCTGGCGTTGATCACAGCGGTAGGACCGCCGGACTGACCGATGATACATGCACCTTTGAGTTCTTTCATAAGACGTGGAATTCAGAGATAGCCGCAACTGCGGGCGCCTCATTCTACACTTTCGCTGACGGGTTGGCAAGCAAAATCCCCGCTTGGAACATAAGTTTCAACCGGGCCGATTCCTTTTTCAAGGCACAATGCCGAGCGGAGTCGTGTGCTTCCAGTCGCCACGCGTGAAATCCGGGAAGAGTTGGGGCATTCCTCCCTCGTGCACGGATTTCTCGGAGAGCGGGGCAATAGCCGACCACAGAGCGCCCTCGTAGACGTTCTGATCGAGCGCCTCGCCCCGGTGCAAGCATTCGATGATGCGGGCGAAGAGCAGGTAGTTCATGCCTCCCCGCTTGTCGAGAGCAATGGCGCGAGCTCCCAGGCGACGGTAGAGGGGGTGATCCCAGCGCGCGTGCATCTCGGCCTCCGCCTCGGCGCCGCACCACCAGGGATGAAGGTCGCGGTTGTATCCGTCTGCGGGATGGGGATTGACCGGGGTTGCTTCCCCGAGAAAATCGCCTGCCATCCGCGTCGGAAAGCCGGCCAGGGTGCCGCGCGTGCCTTGGATGAGGTTTTTGCGGTCGTAGGGGCGCGGGCTGGTTTCATCCCACTGCACCATGATGGTGCGACCGAGACGGGTGCGGATGATGGAGGTGTTGATGTCGGCACAGTCGAAGCGCGTTCCCTGCAAGGGGTGATTGTCCGACAGCTCCGCGCGGGCAAACAGTTCGCGCCCGCGCGCCGGGCTGCCGAGTGAGACGATGCGTTCGAAGGTGTCCTCCCCGCGGGCGATGCTCATATATTGGGCGATGGGACCTACGCCGTGTGTGGGATAAAGGTTGCCGTTGCGAGCCGCGAAATGCCCGCTGCGCCAGTCATGCTCCGCGAGCATCTGATGCCTCAGTTCGTGGATATAGGCGGCCTCGCCGTGCAGAAGCTCGCCGATGAGCCCCTGACGCACCATGTTGAGGAACATGAGCTCATCGCGACCATAGTTGACATTTTCGAGCATCATGCAATGCCGCTGGGTGCGCTCGGCGGCATCGACCACCTGCCACAGCCCGTCCAGCGTGGTCGCCAAGGGGACTTCAACGAGTGCGTGGGCGCCATGTTCCATGACGGCAATCGCCATGGAGGCGTGCTGCTCCCATGCTGTGTTGATCATCACGGCGTCGGGGCGCAACTCACGGAGCATCCGCAGGTAGGCATCCGCATCGCCGCAGAAGAGCGCGGGGCGGGTGCCGCAGAGAGCTTCCACCTGGGATGCCGCTGCGGTCGCCGCCTCGGCGTTCAGGTCGCAGAGACCCACAATGTCGGCATGGGGAATCTGCGCCAAAAGCTCGATTTGAGACATGCTGCGTTCCCCGATGCCGATGATGGCCAGATGGACGTCGGCCAGCGCCGGAGCGCGGAAACCACCCATGTAGACCGACCCCACGGGGCGCGGTCGCGCGGTGTCCGTGGGGCCGGGGGCTGTGTTGCGAGTATGAATGAGCTCGGCAATGGGGATCGCCCGAGACATGGGGTCAGTCGACGATGCCGAGCGGCTCGGTGGTTTTCCAATCGCCGCGGGTGAAGTCGGGGAAGATCTGGGGTGCGCCGCCCTCATGCACGGATTTTTCGGCTAGCAGCAGATGTCGCACGGAGTGTGCAACATTCGCTCGTGCTAAGTATAGCACATAGAGTATCCGCGTCAAGCGAAAAGACGGGGGGTGCCTTTTCGGTGCGTTGATTGTTGAGGCAATGCGGATGCGACTCTCTTTTTCTTGCATTGGCGTTGCTTCTCTGCTAGAGTAGTTGCATGAAAGGCTTGACCTACTTACTGTTGGGAGCCGCTCTGCTGGGCGCGGTGCCGCGGGTTTCGGCTGTGGCCGGGGGCGATGATTACTGGGCTCCGGAGCGCATGGCGGCGCGTGAGTGTCCGAGCGTGCATTTGAAATATCTTCCGAGCGTGGAGAGCGATGCTTGTTATCAGGAGATGACGGTGGAGGCGAGTGCGCCGGGCACCTACTTCGCCTGCAACAATTTTTCCTGCGGCTACATCGGGATTCAGCAGTTGCCCTTGTGGTATCCCGACGGGCGCCCCGTGCGCGTGGCCATCTTTTCGGTGTGGGATGCCGCTTCCAGCGGCGATGACCCCCACGCTGCGCCCGAGAGCGAGCGCGCGCTGTTGGTGCAGCGCGGCGAGGGGGTGGAGACGGAGCGCTTCGGCGGCGAGGGCACGGGCGGTAAGTCCATGCGCCTGTTCGATTGGAAGGAGGGCGAGGCCGTGCGGACGCTGGTGATTGAGAAGGCCGACGGACCGGATTTCCGCCGCTTGGCGGGCTACCTGTTCAACCCCGAGACGCAGCGCTGGGAGCTGATGAGCTGCTGGCGCATTCAGGCGCTGCGCCGCGGGCTGGGCGATTGCTGCGGCTTCGTGGAGGATTTTGCCCGCAACGGTGAATCCCGCTTCCACGAGCGTCGCGCGACCTACGGCCCCGTGTGGCGGCACACGCCGCAGGGCTGGTCGCTCGCCACGGAGTTTGCGGCGTCTAAAAACCAGAATCCCAACACGAACGTCAACTTCCGCTTCAATGCCAAACTGGGCTGGTTCTCGATGGCGACCGGCGGCGCGATTGCCGAGGAGCCGGCCTTCCGTGTGGGCATGCGCCGTGAGTTGCCTGTCATGCACAAGGTGTTGCCCCCCGGGGAGGACGTGACGGCGCTCATCGAGGCTCCGCTCATGCCCCTGTTGCAGCAGCCGCGCTTCCGCGACCCGCGCCGCGAGCAGATGCTGCCCAAGCCGCCCGCTGCGTCCTGAGCCTGCGGGCGCACGCCCGGTGCGCTAAAAACGCCGTTCCTTTGCGGAACGGCGTTTTTCAGTCGTTGAAACTTGTCGTATCGAATCCTTCGGGGAATCTTTCTCCGTCCTCAGGGCTTCGGCGCATTCTTGCGGGGGCGCCCGCCCTTGCTCTCGGGACGGGGGAAGAGCTCCTTGTCCTCCAAGAGAGCCTCCGGAGGAATGTTGAAACCATTATTCTCCTCCATTTGGCGGCGGAGCAGACGGATGGCGGCCAGCAGCATGGTGCTGCGGCTCCGTTTCAGCGTTTGGGCTGTCTCGTCAACCAGTTGGAGCAGCTCAGGAGGGCAACGGAACGTGATAACCTTTGTTTCCATGGGTGTGATTCTACAGTGTTTGGGATGCTTTGGCAATCGAAAAATCAAGATAACAGGTTTAGAAGACTGAAATCTTTTGATAATAAGTTGCTTTTAATATGTCGTTCGGTTGTTTCTGTGTGTTGTCAGCAGCATGCGGGCGAGTTGCGACTGAGCTCGGGGCAAGGCTGCATGACAAAGTGTATACTGCCGGCGCTGCCGGATGAGCAAGCATTTCGGCGTCTCCGTCATTCCTGCCCGCCCCCGGGAAGAAAGGTGTTTAGTCGTTCTCGGCGGCAAAGACCGGGCGCCCGGTGACCCACAGGAAGAGCAGGCCGATGCCCACGGCGAGCCCGCCGTAGAGCAGGAAGGTGCTTGTGGCCGCCGGGTGGCTCACCAGCGAGGTGAGGTAGATGACGAGGCAGTTGCCCAGCGTGCTGGTGAGAAACCAAAAGCCCGAGACGAGGCTCTTCATGTCCTTGCCCGCGGCCGTGTAGGCGTATTCCAAGCCCGTGGTGCTCACGAGAATCTCCGAGCAGGTGAGTATGAAGTAAGGCAGCATCTGCCACAGGATGGAGAGCTGCTCACCGGCATCGAGCCGCATCTGCAACCAAGCGACCGCGCCGTAGGAGAGCCCCGCCAGCACAATGCCCGAGCCCATGCGCCGCAGGGGGCGGCTCCACCGGCCCATGCGGGGGTAGAGCAGCAGGGTGACGGCGGGCACCAGCAGCATGACCAGCAGGGGATTGAAGCTCTGCATCTCCTCGGCGCCGAAGCGCAGCCCCGTGGTGCCGAGCACGAGGGGGCGCATCTGCTCCCCCTGAATCACCCAGCTGCTCATCGTCTGGTCGTAGAGGCTCCAGAAGGGGATAATCATGGCAAAGACGGTGAGCACGCGCAGGAGATTGCGCGCCCCTCGCCGCTGCTCGGGGGAGAAGCGCGCCGCGCAGGCAGCGCTCCCCGCGAACAGACGCGTGCCCAGAAGCCCCGCCAGTCCGCCGGCGCGCAGGGTGGCGGCCAGCCGCAGCCCGGCGGCGGTGAGTGCTGCCAGACAAAGCAGGAGGCTCACCAGCCCGCAAAGCGAGGCCGCGACAGCACTCGCCCCGAGGAGCGCGGCCAGCTGCTCGGCGCCCTGTTGGCTGCAACGCAGCGCGCCCACTACCAGGGGAGCGATGACGATAAAGGCCGCGATGCGCAGGGCGGTGGCATCCGTGCGCTCGAGTGCCGGGGCGCCGAAGCGCTCGCGAGCGGCGCGCGTGCCGCGCAACAGGCGGCAGCCGAGGACGCGGGCAAAGTCCGGCTGTGCGGGGTCGCGGTGGCGGTAGTGGCGGCGCCCGCACCAAAAGACCAGCGTGGCCAGCGCCATGAAGAGCCCCGGGATGCCGAAGGCCCAGCTGTAGCCCCAGCTCTGCCGCACCCAGGGAATGACGAGGAAGGAGAAGAAGCTGCCGAGGTTGATGGCCCAGTAAAAGGCGGCGTACACGCGCGTCATGGTGCGGCTGTCGCCCTCCTGCGCCACCTGGTCACCGACAAAGGCCGAGACGCAGGGCTTGATGCCGCCCGCGCCCAGCGCGATGATGAACAGACCGATGAAGAGGATGCTCTTGCGCGTTTCCAAATCGCTTGCCCAGTCGGCGGTGGCCAGCACGCCATGGCCGAGGCAGTAGAAGAGCGAAATGTAGAGGATGGTCTTGTAGCGCCCCAGGAAACGATCCGCAATCCACGCTCCCAGCAAGGGCAGGATGTAAATGCCGGCGTTGAAGAGGTGCGCCACCGCCACGGCCTCGCTCTCGCTCATGAGCAGGAGGTTGGTCATGTAGAGCGTCAGGATGCTGCGCATGCCGTAAAAGCTGAAGCGCTCGCAGGCTTCGTTGCCGACAATGTATTTGGTTTGGGGGGGCAGGGACATGGCGGGGAGGGGGAACAAAAAGGGCGCCGGGGAACCGGCGCCCGTGGAAGTGGGAAAATCAGCGGTTGAGCTTGATGTGCTCCGAAAGCTGCACCTTGTAGCGCAGGTAGGCATCGTGCAGCCACTGGTGCAGGGTCATCTCCGCCAGTTGTGCGTTCTGCATGGGGATGAGGTTAAAGACCTTGGCGGCGTTGTACTCGGCCGAATCGACCACGCTGCGCCCCGTCACGGCGGTGATGCGGGCTCCCGTTTCCCGCAGGACGAGGGGCGCCAGCTTGCCGCTCGGCACGCTCAGCAGCGCCTGCGGGTCGCAGCCCTCGGGCAGCTCGGATGCATCGCCGAGCCCGGCGGGACCGAAGTCCGCCACCGTGGCGCCGGCCGCCGTTGCGAGATTCATGGCCGCCTCCACGCCGCCCTCGGGCAGGGCAGCCTCCATCTTGGCGAAGAGCTCCTGCGCGGCCAGCTCCAGCGCGCGACCCGCGCGCTCGCGGTTCAAGTCGGCCAGGGCGGCTTCGCGCGCCTCCTCAAAGGGCAGCACGGTGGGTGCCTCGATGGCCTCGACCCGCAGGAACACCAGCTTGCCGTCCTTGGTGGGGAAGTAGCCGCGCACCTGCGTGATGCTCGCCGTCTCATCGGTTGTGCCCGCCTGTTCTGCGGCCTGATAAGCCTCGACACTCGGGGCGCTCTCCACCTCGTTAAAGGCGATATCGCCCAGCGTGGTGGTCTGCCCGTTGTGCTCCACCGGTGTTTGCAGCGCCTCGGGGGCGGCGGCGCGGGTGCTGAGCGGCAGGGTGATGTGCGATGTGTTCTCGGACGTCAGGTAGGTGAAGGGTTCATTCTCCGGATTCTCGGCAGCAGCGGCCAGCAGGCGGTCAAAGCCCTTGCCGTTGGCCTGCGAGAGATCCTGCATGATATTGTCGGCCGTGCTCATGAGCGACTCGATGTTCGAGCCCTCACCCGGGCAGAGGGTGTAGACGGAGACGATGCGGCGCTCGGCCGTGCGGTAGTTGTCCTTGTGCTCCTCCCACCAGGCGCGCAGCTCCTCCTCCGTGGGGGCGGCGGGGGCGGGAGCCGCCTCGGCGGGCAGCCAAGCCGTCTTGCCGCTGAGGCGCTGCGTGAGCATATCCACCAAGTCCGAGATGCTCTGCGTCTGGAAATGCAGCCCGTCGGTCAGCAACTGCTCCAGCGCTTCCGTCACCATCATGTCGGCAATCACGCTGCGGAATGCAGCCTCCTGCGCGTTGTTGCTCACGCCGTTCACATAGCCCGTCAGGCGGCGATAGAGAGCCTGGTCAAAGCTGCCGTCGGGCGCGATGAAGGCGGGCATGCGGCGCAGGTAGAGGTCAATTTGCTCCTTGGTGGGTGCCATGCCCAGCGCGGCGGACTCCTCGTGCAGAACGGCGCGGTTGACCGCGGTGTTGACGGCGGCATCATCGGCGTAGCCGTAGCTCCACACATTGAGCATGTGGCTCAGCAGACCGAGGAAGTGCCGCGTCTCGGGGTGTGAGGCAATCCAGGCATCCATGGCGGCGGCCTCATCCTCGCTGAGGGCATCGTCCTCGTTCTTGTCGAACTGCGTGCGCAGCCGCCCCGTGGTGGCGGAGTAGAGCGAGTGCAGGTACTGCTGCCCGTTTTCGCCCAGCGCCGTGGCCTCGGGGTAGGAATAGGCGGTGCCGTTGACCTGAATGTAGAAATCGCGTGAGAAGTAGCTGCCCTTGCCGCTGTAGTCCATCATGACCAAGCCCAGCCCGACGGCGGCGATGACGATGAGAACCAGCAGAGAGTTGCGGCGGATGAATTCGAGAACGTTCATAGTGTGCGTGCAGAAGTGCCGCCGCAGCCCGGCGCCGCAGCGTTATGCGCCCATTGTAGTGGATTTGCGCCCGCTTGCAAGCATGAAAAACAGCCCGCGTGTCATGGCGGGCTGTTTCCCATTCGTCGGTGCAGGGGAGGGAGGAGGAGGCTCAGGCGCGAGCCGCCATGGCGGCCTCGATGTCGGCTGCCTCGAGGGGGGCGTTGGGGATGAGATCCTCCACCCCGTCCTCGAGGATGAGCACATCGGTCTCGATGCGCACGCCGATGCCTTCCTCGGCGATGTAGATGCCCGGCTCGATGGTCCACACCTGGCCCGGCGCAAAGGTCGGGTCGGCGGGGCCGACATCATGCACATCGAGCCCCAGCGGGTGCGAGGTGCCGTGCATGTAGTAGCGGCGCACGCAGAGGGGATTCTGCGCCTCGGCATCCACCTGCTCCTGCGTCAGCAGCCCCAGCTGCACCAGCTGCCCCGCCATAAAGACGCGGATGAGCCGCTCGTACTCACTCTTGAGCAGCCCCGGGCGCATGATGGACGCCGCATAGCGGTGCACGGCGAGCACGGCGTTGTAGACCTCCTTTTGGCGGGGCGTGAAGCGCCCGTCGGCGGGGATGGTGCGGGTCATGTCGCCCGCGTAGCCGCCGTATTCGGCGCCGATGTCGCAGAGGATGAGCGAGCCGGGCGCGACCTCCTTGTGGTTGCTGATGTAGTGCAGCACACAGGTATCCGCCCCGCTGGCGATGATGGGCAGGAAGGAGAATTTGCGGGCGCGGCGCTTGAGGTAGTTGGCACTCAGCCCGGCCTCGATTTCCCACTCGCCCATGCCGGGGCGGATGTGCGGCAGCAGCTCGGTGAAGCCCGCGCCGGTGATGCGGCAGGCTTCGCGCAGCTGGGCAATCTCCTCGGGCTGCTTGACCAGGCGCATCTCCGCGAGGATGGGGTAGAGGCTGTGCAGGGTGACATCGGGGTAGGAAGCCTTGAGCGCCGCATTCAGGCGCTCATTGCGCGTTTGTACATAGGTGTAGCGGCGCGGGTGGTTGTCCGTCTCCACCCACAGCTCGTGGGCGGCGGGCACCAGCTCGGCCAGCAAGGCGTTGTAGCCATCGTTCCAGCGCACATCTGCAATGCCCGAGAGCTGCGTGGCCGTTGCTTGGCTGAGGCGCGCGCCCTCCCAGATGACAATGCGCTCGTTCGTCTCGCGCAGCAGCAGGATGTCCTCGTGAGCGCCGTTCTCGCCCACGCGCATGAGCAGCGTGGTCTCCTCCTGGTCAATACCGGTCAGGTAGAAGAGGTTGGCGTTCTGGTGGTGCGGCAGGGTGCCGTCGGCGTTGGTGGGGTAAATGTCGTTGGCGTGGATGATGACGAGGCTGCCCGCCGGCAGGTGGGAGGCCAGAACATCGCGCCGCCCCTCGTAGAACGCGGCGGGAATGGGTTGATAGCGCAGGGTGTGAATCATAGCGGTTTGGTGGTAAAAGGGGACATCAGGGTTGCAGGCGTTCGAGGCTCCAGCTGCCGTCTGCCTGCAGGCTGTAGAGGAAGCGGTCGTGGACGCGCCCGGGGCCGCCCTGCCAGAACTCGGTGTGGTGGGGAACAATGCGGTAGCCGCCCCAGAAATCCGGCAGGGGTACCTGACCCTCCGCGAATTTGTGGCGCAGCTCCTGCAGCTTCATCATGAGAAGCTTGCGGGTGGAGATGACCTGACTCTGGTGCGAGACCCAGGCGCCCAGCTGGCTCTCGCGCGGGCGCGTGAGGAAATATTTGAGCGTCTCGGCGCGCGAGATTTTTTCGGCGCGCCCGTAGACGATGATCTGCCGCTCCAGCGTGACCCAGGGCAGCAGCATGCACACCTCGGGGTTCTCCTCGATTTCGCGCGCTTTGCGGCTGGTGTAGTTGGTGAAGAAGACATAGCCGCGCTCGTCGTAGTACTTGAGCAGCACGGTGCGCAGCGAGGGCGCGCCCTGCGGTGTCGCGGTGGCGATGCTCATGGCGTTGGGCTCGGGGATGCCCGCGCGCAGCGCCTGCTGAAACCAGCGGTCAAACTGTTCAGCGGGCGTGGCAGCCATGTCTGCGCGGTGCAGGGTATCCTTGAGGTATTCTTCGCGGAAAGCCGACAAATCCATACCCGCACTCTAGCACCCCCTCGCCCGCGCGGCAAGCGCAAAGCGCGTGCGCAGCCACATTGGGGGCGCGTTTAGTTTCGGCGGGTTTGTAGCCGCAGCATCGCGCAGCAGGTGGGCCAATCGGTGTCGCTGCTCATGAGCTCCGTGAGCCAGGGCTCATTCGGCAGGCGGGCGGCGTTGTTGAAGGCGGCGGGCTGGGTGATGCGGGTGAAGAGCACGCGGCGCACGGCGCTCTTGGGCAGGCGACGGATGCCGTAGCCGGCGTTTTGACCGTCGCGCGCCATGTTGGCCGACCAGAAGCGGAACTGCTCCCCCTCGTCCTGCACGAGCACGACGAGGTGCCCGCGCTCCCCGGCGCCGATGGCGTCGTTCCACCACAGCTTGGCCACATCGCCGGGGCGGGCTTGAGCCCAGTCTGTAAAGCTGACGCCCGCGCCGAGGCGGGCGATGAGCAGGGCATAGCCGGGACCGTTGGCGTTGGCATAGCCCCAAGCGCCCACCCCGTCGGGCACGAGCTGCGGCAGCAGCGCCTGCCAAGCCTCGGGGGAGATGAGGCGCTGCCCCCGGCTCTCCTCCCAGCGCAGCAGGGCGCTGAGCACGGCGGCGTAGACAGCGGCCGAGCAGAAGGAGGGGCGCGCCGTGCGGGCATCGAAGCGCGGGCGGCGGCGCACCTCGTCCCAGCGGAAAGCGTTTTTGAGCGCCTGCTTGGCGGTATCATCGGTGCTGTAGCCCCCGGCGCCGTGCCGCTGGAGCTCGACCATAGCCCCTTGCAGCGCGTGCGACCAGGGCAGGGGCGCGCGGGCGCTGCTGTGGCGGCGCACCTTGAGCTGCGGCGCGGCCGCTGCGGGCAGCAGGGCGAGGGCGAGCAGGAGCAGAAGCAGCGTGCGGAGCATGCCGCAGTGTAGCGCGGGGGAGCCGCCGGTGCAAGTAAGAAAAATATCAAATAGGGCTTGTCATTTAGTTAAGTTCTGATAATATATTCCGCATGAAAACTAAATGCTTCTTCCTCTGGCTTGCTCTGTCGGCTTTTCCGGCGGGGGCGGCGTGGCAGTACAACTTGCCGGACACGGGCTTGCTGCCCTATGCGGCGCGTGTTTCGGGCACCAACGCCATGGGGGAGCGCCACGGGGGCTCCACCCTGCAGTGGGAGCGCGTCAACGTGCAGGTGCCGCTGGCCGACCCCTTCCGCAGCGGGGGCGAGGGCTGGATGTTCAACGCGAGCCTGGGGCTGGATTGGACGCATTTAAAGGCAACGGGGCCGGTGCGCCCGGAGCACGAGGAGCTTTTCACGATGAGACTTCCGCTGGGGGTGGTCTGCCCCTTGGCGCAGGGGCAGCATGTGGCTTTTTGCTTTCTCCCCACGGTGGCGACGGACGGCGCGGGCAGCGGGCACAGCTTTGTGCCGGTCAGCGCGGTGGATTACCGCCTGTGTCGGAGTGAGACCTTTACCTGCTCCGTGGGGCTGGTCTACGATTCGCACACCATCGACAGCTACGTGTCGCCCTATCTCACCTTTGTCTGGAAACCGACGCCGGACTGGCGCATCAGCCTGACGGACTGCGCCCTGCGCGGCATGCGCGAGCTGGGCGGCGGCTGGGCGGCCGGGCTGTTTGCCGGCGGCGTGTTCGGCACCTGGGCGATGCACGAGCAGGAGGGCACCACGCTGCTGCGCCTGCGTACGCTGGTGGTGGGCGCGCGGGTGGAGCGCGAGTTCTCCCGCAACGAGCACACCACGAGCTTCTTCTTTGCGGATGTGGGCTCGACGCTCACAACCTCGCTGCAGCGCGTGCGTCCCCGCGCGCTCGATGAGCCCCTATCGAATCACCATTACCACCCCGGGCTCTACGTGTCGCTGGGCTTTGACTGCCGCTTCTGAGCGCCCGACGAGGCTTTTTTGGGGTCTGTTTCAAAACAGCCCCGCAATTGCCGGATATTCCATATTTTCGTTGACACAGCATGCACAATGCTGTAGCAGCGCTCAGTGTCGGCGGCGGCGCTTGCGCTTGGGCGGGCGGCTCGGGTGCTGGCGCTCCAGCTCCACCTGCATGAGCAGGAGGGTGAAGAGCCCGGCGGCGCTGATGCGGACCGGCGAGTGCTCGGACACCGCCGCCGCGAGCTCGACCGTGCGCCGCAGCTCGGCGGCGTATTCCTCCGGGTCAATGTCCGGCAGGGTGTTGCTCACCTGCACGTGCAGCAGCATGAGCGCGCGGTAGAAGGACGGCCAGTTGTCGGAAGGACCGGCGGCGAGAGCCGCCATCAGCTCGGCGGGCAGGGCGTTGAGCGTGCGCTCCAGCGCGCGCAGGCGGCAGCGCAGGCGTCGGTCGGTCGCCCCGGCCAAGGCGGCCTCCAGCCGATGGCGCAGCGGCGTCTCCCAAGCGCCGTAGGTCTCCAGCACGGCGAGCGGCACATGCCCCGGCTCGGGGGGCGCGCTGCCCTCGCGTCGCACCAGCTCCTCGAAGAGACGCTCGATGGCTTCTAAGCGCCCCTGCGGGCTCAGGCTGGTAGATTCAAAGAGCATGGAAGCTCAGGCGGCGCTTTTCCCCTTGGCTTTCTTGGCCTTTTTCTTGTTCGGGGCGCTGTATTCGGGCACGACCTTCTTCTTCTCCCCATTGACTACCAGCGTCACTTCCGGGGGATTCTTGGTGCTTGTGCTGAGTTTGTAGTGGGTTACCTTGCCGTTTTTCCACTCCATGTCTACGGTGATGTTGCCGCGCGCGCGGATGCCGCGCACATGACCCTCGCTCCAAGCCTCGGGCAGCGCCGGCAGCAGCGCGATTTCCTCCGCATGGCTTTGCAGCAGGAGCTCGCTCATGCCGCCCGTGATGCCGTAGGTGCCGTCCATCTGCATGGGTGGGTGGTTGCCGAAAAGGTTGTCGAGAACATTGTGCGTCAGGTAGCCCCGCACCATCTCATAAGCCTTTTCCGGCTTGAGGAAACGCGCCCACAGGGCGGCGCGCCAGGGCCAGGTCCAGCTGCGGCGGTTGTCGCCGCCCATGCCGCGCAGCTCCAAGCTCTTCTCGGCAGCGGCGGCCAGTTCGGGCGTGCGCGCGGGCGAGATGATGGTGCCGGGGAACACGCCGATGAGGTGAGAGGTGTGGCGGTGACCGGCCACCATGTTGGGGCGGTCGATAATCCATTCCTGCAGGTAGCCGCCGGGCGCCACACGCTCGGGCGCAAGCCGCTTAGCCTTGTCCTGCAACTTGGACGCCCAGCCGCTGTCCACCCCCAGTTCCCCGGCCGCTTTGGCGGTGTTGCGGAAGAGCTCGCGGATGAGCTGGTGGTCGTGCGAGACGCCGTCCTCCACGGGACCCCACTCGTGCGACCAGCCGTTGGGCGCCACGAGGGTGCCCTTGGGCAGCTTCTTCAGCTCGGGGTGCTGCGCGGCGCTGAGCGGTTTGCCGGCCGAGATGAGCCCCTGACCATCGGCGCCCAGTTCCTTGAGCTGCGATTCCCAGAAGGCGCAGATGTTCTTCATGACGGGGTAGGCCGTATCCTGCAGGTACTCCTTGTCGCGCGTGAAGGTGTAGTGATCCCAAATGTGCAGCGCATACCAGGCATTGACCGGCGGGTTCCACTTGCTCCAACCGCCGCCGCCCCAGGGGTTTTGCGAGATGCGGGTCGTCCAGCCGGGCGTGCCCTTGCCGAACTGCTTTTCCGTCATGCGGTGCAGGGGTGCTTCCATGGCTTTGAGGTAGTCGATGAGCGTGCGGTGGCACTCGGAGAGGTTGCCCACCTCGGCGCCCCAGTAGCACATCTGCAGGTTGATGTTGTTGTGGTAGTCGCAGGCCCAGGCGGCGTGCACGGCATCGTTCCAGATGCCTTGCAGAGTCAGCGGCAGATTACCCGGCCGCGAGCCGCTGATGAGCACATAGCGCCCGTACTGGTAGGCCAGCGCCTCCAGCTCGGGGTCGCTGCCGCCCTTGCGGTAGCGCGCCAGACGCTCATCGGTCGGCAGCTTGGCTGCGGATTCCTCGGTCTTGCCCAGGTGGATGCTCAGGCGTTTGAAGAGCTTGCTGAAGTCCGCGATGTGGCTCTTGCGGATGTCCTTGAGCGATTTCTTCGTCACGGCGGTCAGCACCTTCTTGTTGAGCTGGGCGGGGTCGCTGCCCTTCCAGTCGGCGGCGTCGTCCATCTTGTAGTCCGTGGCGAGGCTGATGTAGAGTTCCGCGCTGTCGGCCTTGGAGATACTGATGGCGGGCGCCCCCTTGAGGTCGAAGACGGGTACCTGTTCGCGCGCCGGCTTGCCCTCGTAGGTGACGGCAACGGCCTTGCCGCTGCCCGTGAGCTTGGCGGAGGCTTTTTTGCCCTTGACGCGCACGAACACACGCCCCTCGAACTTCTCGCCGTTGGCCAGCGTGCCGCGCATGATGAGGGTATTCTCGGCGCCGCTGTAGCTGACATCGTGGCAGGGGGCGAGCGCCACCTTGGCATTGATGCTGCCTTCTTTGTCCGCGCTCATGGTATACACGAGCACCTTGTCGGGGTGGCTGGCGAAGCATTCGCGGCGGTGGTGCACCCCGCCGTTGGCGAATTCGACCGTGGCGATGCCGGTGCTGAGGTTGAGCGAGCGGCTGTACTCCGTGCTCTTGCCGGGGAGTTCGCTCTGAATGTAGAGATTGCCGAAAGGCTGGTAGGAGCCGAACTCATCCTTGCCGGCCTTGGGGCCGAAGGAGTATCCGGCGCCGTTGTTGGGCAGGTTGCGACCGCCTGTCCACAGGCTGCTCTCGTTGAGATTGAGGCGCTCCAGATGGTCACCGCCGAAAATGGTGGCACCCAGCCGCCCATTGCCCACGGGCAGGGTTTGCGATTCCCAAATGCGGTGGGGCGAGGTTTGGGCGGCGGATTTGCCGACATTGGACTCGCCGTCGACCTTGCCCCAGGGCAGGGCGGCGGGGTGGACATAGGCGGGCTGCTGATACCAAAGGACGGGGGCGTCATCGGCCGCATACGCGGGGAGCAGCAGACCGACTGCCGACAGAAGCATGGGGGCGGATTTCATGTTTCAGAGAAGAAAGCTGATGGTGATGTCCACAGCGGCGAGGCGCAGCGTGTCGCCGTCCAAAAGGGTCATCGCGGTGTTGGGAGCGAGCGGTATGCCGTTGACCGCGCTGCCGTTCGTCGAGCCGAGATCGCGGGCGGTGACGCCCTGATCGCCGAGCTCCAGCAGCACATGGCGGCGCGAGATGCCGGGGTCATCCAACAAAAGGTCTGCCAGCTCGGGCGAGCGCCCGATGCTGACGCCGCCGGGGCGGGTGAGCTCGCTGAAGGGAACGGCGATGTCCCACCGGGAACCATCGCTCAGGGTGGCACTCAGGCGCAGGCAGTCGTGCGGGAGCTCGGGCGCTTCCGCAGGTATCTCCGGCTCTTCCTGCGGCTCCGGTGCCTTCGCTACATCGGCGGATGGGGGAGCCGCCGAAACATCCTGCAGAGCCCATTCGGTTGCGCGGCGGGCGGCGATGACGGATCTCAACGCCTCGAGCTCCTGCTCCAGAGCGGCAGCGCGTTGTTCCAGCTCAGCGATGCTGACCTCCGTGCTCATGATGCTGCCCATACTACCAAAGCAGACGGGCAGGGCGCAAGCTCAAAATACATGCCGCCCGCGCTTTCACGCGATGGGCAGGTCAGTTTGATCGGGGGCTGCTCAGGTCGCGCTCGACCATCGCGTAGGCGCTGTGGTTGTGAATCGACTCAAAGTTTTCCGCCTCCGCCCGATACCAGCTGAAAGCCTGGTAGCGCTCGGTGGCGACGGCGATGTTGCGCACGAGATCCTCCACAAAGACCGGGTGCTCGTAGGCATAATCCGTGACAAACTTTTCATCGGGGCGCTTGAGCAGGCTGTAGAGTTGGCAGCTGGCGCAGCCCTCCACCAGATCGATGAGATCCTCAATCCACACGGCGGCTCCCGCAAAGCGCACGGAGTAGGTGACGAGCCCCCGCTGGTTGTGTGCGCTGTGCTCGCTCATGGCCTTGGAGCAGGGGCAGAGCGTGGTGACCGGCACCCGCAGCGTGAGGGTGAAGCGACCGGGGCGGTCGCGCTCGGCATCGATTTCGTAGCGCACATCGTAGTCCATCATCCCCTCCTTGCCGCTGACCGGGGCTTTTTTGAGCCGGAAGAAGGGGAACTCAATTTCCACATGCGCGCGGCGGGCGTTGAGCTTGGTCAGCAGGCGGTTGGGCAGTCGCACGGCGGTGTGAACATCCAAGTAGCGCTTGTGCTCGTGCAGCGCCTCTACAAAGCGGCTCATGTGGGTGCCCTTGTACTGCTCGGGCAGGTCGACCATGAGGGCGACGGTCGCGACAGTGGACTGCGTGCGCCGTTCTTTGTCGCTGACGATGATGGGGAAGCGGATGCCGCGCACACCGACGCGGTCGATGGCGATTTGGCGGGTATCCCGCTCCATCTGCATGTCCTTGAGCTCTTTCATGGTGTCGGTAGCGCCGGGAAGGAGGTGAAACGAGAGGAGCTTGCAAGCCCCTTGCGGCTTACAAGCTCCCTCTGTCAACGACGTCAGGCCGTCGAGACGCCTCTTGGGGAAGAGGGGAAATGGGGGGTTAGGGAAGCAGGTTGACGGCACGAGCACGGCGGATTTCGCGCGTGATCTTGCGGTGCATCTTGGCGGAGACGCCGGTGACGCGGCGGGGCAGGATCTTGCCCGTCTCCGAGGTGAACTTGGAAAGGAATTCGGGGTTGGTCATGTCGACGGCGCCGTTGGGGATGTCGAGACGGCGGCGGGGCATGCAACGGTTGCAGGTGCGGAAGCGGATGCGGCTTTGAACGCTGTGGAATTCTCCCATCATATCGGTAATCAGTCGGTAAAGAGTTAGCGCATTTCGCGATGCAGGGTGCGACGCTTCAGGAAGGGGTTGAACTTAATCTTCTCCAGACGCCCGGGGGTGCGCTGGCTCTTCTTGTTGCGGGTGGTGACGTAGCGGGAGGGCGTTTTGCCTTCCGCCTTGGCCTCCGTGCATTCCAAAATGATGATATCTCTAGGCATATTGGCGTGATGTTGACTTGCGGGGGCAGATTATACCTCAATTCTCGTCATCGTCAAGCGAAATCGCGTTTTCCATGTCATTTTGCAGCCCGGCATAGCCGACTCGGTCGTTATTGCGAGCTCGGTAGTTGGCGTAAGAACCGTATTTTTTCTCGTATTCCTCCTGACATTTGACGGTGAGGCGGCAGAAGGGGCGCACCTGCAGGCGCTTCCTGGGGATGGGGTCGAGCGAAATCTCGCAGATGCCGTAGTAGCCGCGGCGGATGCGCTCCAGCGCGGCATCAATCTCAAAGAGTTGCTCGCGATCTTTGTCGAGCAGGCGGATGGTGAGGTCGCGCACCTCGGCCTCGCTGCCGGCATCGCCGATGTGCTGTCCGGAGGAGGAGGAGACGTTCGAGGCGCCGCTGCGCAGGTGGTCGCGCGTGACATTCTGCATGTTGGGCAGCAGCTCATCGCGCAGCCTGAGCAGGCTTTGGCGCTGTTGCTCCAAAAAGGCGGGCCATTCGGGGTCGGCCTTGAGCAGGGCGAGCGTGGCGCGCAGTTTGACGACGCGGGCTTTTTCCTCGGGGGTCAGACTGTCCTTGGTCGCTTTCTTCGGCTTGGTCACTGCCTTGACCGCAGCTTTCGGGGGTTCCGGTGCGGCGGGGCCCTGGGGTGTCATGATGTTCTCGGGCTTGGTAGCAGCTTGGGCGGGCTCCTTGGTCGCGGGCTTGTCCGGCGCCTTGACTGCGGGCTTGACCGCACCTTGGGCGGAAGCCTTGGAGGCAGACTTTGCGGGAGCCTTGGCGGGCGTCTTGGCCGTTGCTTGTTCGGTTGGCCGGGGCTCTGTTTCGGCGGTGGCTTTGGGTTTCGCGGCCGTCTTGGTCTTGGCGGAACCGGCCTTGGATGCCGTCGTGGTCTTGGCGGTGCCTGTCGTGGGGGCTTTTTTCTTGGGAGTAGCCATGGTCGTTGCAGAGGGGGTCAGGGGTTATGCCGCTTGCGCTGCCTTGGTGATTTGTTCGCTAATACCACGGAGAGGGGGTAAAAGCAAGCGGAAAATGGAGGATTTTGCGCCATGCAACGCGGAGACCGGTTCGCTCGCGACATGAGGGGCGTGCGGCGCGCTTTTCCGATTGCCCGCGTGGGGGCTTTTTGCTAGGATGAGAGAACATGATGCACAAGCGTATGATGGGAGTGTTGATGCCGCTGTTTTCGATGCGGCGCTCGGGCGATGCCGGCATCGGCGACCTGCTGGCTCTGGAGCAGTGGGTGGATTGGGCGGCGGCGCACCGCGTGGGTTTTTTGCAGATTCTGCCCGTCAACGCGCTGGGGCGGGATGATGTTCCCTCGCCCTATTCGGCCATCAGCTCGGTGGCGCTGGAGCCCCTGTACCTGAGCCCGGAGCGCGTGCCCGGCATGCCGGAGCAGCGTGACCCCTACCCCGAGGAGGCGCCCCCCTTGCAGCGCCCCGGAGGCCGCGACTGGGCGGACTACGCGCGCGTGCGGCAATACAAGGACTACTGGCTGCGCCGCGCTTGGGAGCGCTTTGAGAGCGAGGAGGCGTTTGCGCCCCTGCGCGCGGTTTGCGCGGCGTGGTGTGCAGAGCAGGGGAGCTGGCTGGAGGACTTTGCCGCCTTTGTGGTGGCGAGCACAGCCTTCGGCACGGTTGCCTGGTGGCACTGGCCCGAGCAGAACCCGGATGTGATTCGCCACTATGCCCATTCGACCGCCGTGGCGGACGCTGCGTTCCGCTACACCTGCTGGCTGCAGTGGCTCTGCGCGCGCGAGTGGGCCATGGTGCGCGCGCATGCGGATGCAGCGGGGGTGCAGTTGATGGGCGATGTGCCTATCGGGGTGTCTGCCGCCTCGGCGGATGTGTTTTTCGAGCGCCACCTGTTCGATTTGTCGTGGAGCGGCGGTGCCCCCGCCGAGGGCAATTTTGCGGAGGACCCTTTCACCGCCAAGTGGGGGCAGAACTGGGGCATTCCCCTCTACCGCTGGGAGGTCATGGCGCAGGACGGCTACGCCTGGTGGGGGCGGCGCGTGCGCAAGCTGGGCGAGATTGTTCGCATGTGTCGCGTCGACCACATCTTGGGCTTCTACCGCATCTACGCATTCCCGTGGATGCCCGAGCGCAATGCCGAGTTCCTCGACCTCAGCCCCGACGAGGCCGCCGCGCGCTGCGGGGGGCGCCGCCCGGGCTTCCGCCCGCGCCCCGACTGGGAGCCGGCAGACCGCCGCGCCAATCTGGAGCAGGGAGACCGCCTGCTGCGGCAGTTGCAGGCGGCGGCGCCGGAGCTGCAGCTCATCGGCGAAGATCTGGGCTGCGTGCCCGACTATGTGCGCCCCGACCTGTCGGCGCTGCGCATCGCGGGCTACAAGATTCCGCACTGGGAGATTGACGAGCGGCAGCGCATCGTGCCGGGCAGTAGCTACAACCCCTGTTCCTTTGCCACCTACGCCACCCACGATTTTCCGCCGCTTTGCAACGATTGGAACGATTGGTACATGGCGGTGGCGCATGCGCGCGATGTGGCGTATGACGAGACGCTCTCGCCCGATGAGATTCGCGATGCCCTGTTGGCGGGGCGCGACTGCGGGCGCGTGCTGGCCTGGCTGGGGGATTTCGCGGGGCTGACGCGCGAGCAGAGCCTCGTGCCCTGGAGCAGCGTTATCAAAGAGGCGCTGCTGCGCGCCCTCTGCGCCTCGCGCTCGGACTACGCTGCGCTCATGTGGACGGAGCTCTTCGATGTGCCCGTGCGCCTGAACACCCCCGGCACCTGCGGCGGGGCCAACTGGCGCGCGCGCATGCCCTTCACCGCTGCCGAGGCCGCCGCCCTGCCGCAGAGCGCGCTGCTGGAGCGCCTGATTCGCGAGAGCAAGCGCGGCTAAGTGGTCTGTCCTATGGTCGAGGAGCTTATCGCGGGCTTGTCCCTGTTGAGCGCGGGGTTGCTGGCGGCGTGGTGGCGCGCTCGCGGGCGCGCAGAGCGCCTGAGCCGTGAGTTGGCGGTGCAGCAGCAGCTGAGCGCGGAGCGCGAGCGCTGCCGCAGCGAGGACAGGGAGCTGCTGGAGCAGCAGTTCCGCGCGCTGGCGTCGGAGATGCTGGCAGAGAGCAGCCGACAGCTGCGCAGCGACAGCGGGGAGCAGCTGCGCGGCGTCCTACAACCGCTGCGCGAGCAGCTGGCGGGACTGGGCAGGGCGGTGGCCGACAGCCGCGCGGACAATGCCGCGCGCAAGGCTCAGCTCGAAACCGTCATCCGCGAGATGATGGCGCAGACGCAGCAGATTGGGCAGGACGCCGTGAACCTGACGCGCGCGCTCAAGGGCGATACCAAGAAGCAGGGCGACTGGGGCGAGATGCTGCTCGAATCCGTGCTGGAGAAGAGCGGATTGGTGAAGGGCGAGCATTATGTGACGCAGGAGTGCGTGCGCGATGCGGCCGACGGCAATCGCCTCTATCGCTTGGATGTGCGGGTGATTCTGCCGCAGGGGCGCAGCGTGATCATCGATTCCAAGGTATCGCTGACGGCCTACGCCGCCTACACCGCCGCCGAGGATGAGCCGGCGCGGCAGGCGGCGCTCAAGGCGCATGTGGCGTCGGTGTGCCGCCACATGGACGAGCTGGCGCGCAAACCCTATGCGCGCTTGGTGCGCGGGGCGCCGGATGTGGTGCTCATGTTTGTGCCGAACGAGGCGAGCTACATGCTGGCGCTGCAGCAGGAGCCCTCGCTGACGGAGCGAGCCTTCCGCCGAAACATCCTCCTCATCAGCCCCACGAATTTGGTGATGGTGTTGCAGCTGATTTACCGCTTTTGGCAGAGCGAGCAGCAGCACCGCAACGTGGAGAACATCGTCCGCGTAGCCACGGGGCTGTATGAGAAATTTGCGGGCTTTCAGGAAACGTTTGACAGCGTGGAGAAGAATCTGACAGATGCTGTGGACGCCTACCGAAAAGCCAGGAGCCAGCTCTACACCGGCTCCGGCAATTTTCTGAAGCGGGTGGAGAGTCTGCGGCACATGGGGGTGAGCCCCCAAAAATCCCTCCGCACGGAGGAGCCGGCGGAGGGAGACCCTGCCGCCGAGCAAGGCGACGGTTGAGCTTCCCCCCTTCGCCCCCGGCGCTGCGGCGCAGGGGGACGAGGGGAAAATTCGGGGGCGGATCAGCGGCGGCGGCGGCGCGCCGCGAGGGCGGCCAGCGCCAGCAGCGCCAGCGCCGAGCTCGACGGCTCCGGCGCCGCTACGGCGTGCAGATCGAAATAGGCCGCGCCCTGCGGCTGCGTGCTGTCGTAGTAGGCCGTGAGCGTCTGCCCGTTGATGTTGGCTGTGACCGTCAGCGTGCTCAGATCCATCGTTGCGCTGGCGAAGAGGATGGCCAGGTAGTCGCTGTCCGTGGCATCCGCCAGCTGCTCGTAGGCGCTCAGATCGAGGCACAGCGCGCTCCCCGTGATGTCGAAGTCGCTGATGTTGTGGAGCGTGATGATGCGTAGCGTGCTGCCCGCAGCGGGCTGCAGTTCACTCCCGACCTCGACCCCGTGACCGGAGAGCGTCATGCTCGCCGCCGTCATCAGTTGCGCGTCTGCGAGCTCGGCATTGGCCGCGCGCACCTCCACCGTCAGCCCCTCGGCCAGCAGCGTGGCGCTGTCGTCCGTCAGCGTCGCCCCGGCGGCGAGCACAACATTTTGCAGGCGCAGCGTGGTGCCCGCCGCCATGTTCACCTGCACACCGTCGAGCCGCAGCGCTTGCGCCGCCGTGCCCGCCAGTGTGGCGGTCCCGGTGGCGCTGTCATAGATCGCCGCCCCGGCGTTGACGGTGGTGCCTGTCTCGCTTGTGACTCGCAGCGTCCCCTTGAACTCGCCCTCGCCCTCGCCGAAGGCCAGAATCGTATCCCGCGACAGCGCGACATCGCTGCTCAGCGCGCCCCCATCCAGCACAAGGGTGCCGCCCGAGAGCTTGACCGTGACTCCCGCTTCCCCCGCTGCGGCGCGGATGCTGCTCATGCTCACGCTGCCGCTGTTCTGGTGGTATGTGCTGTAGTCGACAACGCACCGGGTAGCGGCGATGCCGTCGGCGGCCAGAACCAGCGTCTGCCCCGCGTGGGTGACCGTGCCGCCGGAGCACAGCCCGCCCTCAACAACGACAACGGCGTTGTAGGCGGTCTTGGCAAAGCCGCTTTCGGCCACGCGCCCCTCGGCATCGATGTAGGTGTGGAGTTCTGCCTGCATGTCCAGGGCGCCGGCATCGATGATGCCGGTGAGCGTCAGCGAGCCGCTGTTGGCAATGGCTTGGCTGAGCGTCAGGGTATCGAAGCTCAGGCTGCTTGTCCCCTGCGTGCAGAGCTGCGCGCCTTCGTCGAGGAAGAAGCTGCCGGTGTTCAGTCGGGCGCTGCTGAGCGAGACGGTGGCCCCTGCGTAGGCGACCAAACCGCTGGTCTTGAGGACGGCTCCGTCCTCGATGCTCAGGGTGCCGCCGTGCAGTTGCACCTCGCCGCGAATGTCGCTGGTGCGCGAGGCAGCAATCTCCGCTGCCGTGGCGGCGCTACCCTTCATCTCGGCCAAGTCGGCAGCGGTGTCCTTGCCGCTGAAGCGGATGGTGCCGTTGGCGGTCTGGGTGCTGCCGTCGCTCTTGGCGTAGTCGCGGTTGAAGATGACGGTGCCGGCGCCGGAGTAGATGCTGTCGCGGAAGTCGATGCTCTTGTCCGTCGCGGCGCTCAGCACGAGGGAGCCTCCGTATTGGTAGATGCTGCGCAGGCGGTAGGTGCCGGCGCTGACCTCGACGTTTTTCTCGAAGCCGGCGGCGCCGCGGATGATGAGCATGCTGTCGTCCTCGGCATAGATGGCGCCGCCCTTGACATCGATGGAGCTGGTGCAGCGATTGGCGCGGAAGCAGAGGTTGGCGTTATCGGTGAAGTCCAGCACGCTGTCTTTCCAGATGTACAGGGCGCCTCCTCGGGCGTTGTAGACGGCGGTGCTCGTGTTCTCAGAGAAGCAGATGTCGCCGTTGTCGCGGAAGCCGGACATGCTGCTGCTGTGGAGGTCGACGGCGCCGCCGTAGGCGTGGGAGACACCGCTGACGCTGTTGCCGCTGAAGCTGACGGCGTCGTTCCCGCTGAAGCTCAGCGCATTGTATGCCGTTACAGCGCCGCCGTAGGCGTTGGTCTCGCTGTTGCTGACGCTATTGCCGCAGAAGCTGACGCTTCGGTTGCCGCTGAAGGTGTGGGCGTTGGAGCGGATGGCGCCACCGTTAGCCGCGTAGGAGGAGCTGAGACTGACGGTATTGCCGTTGAAGCTGACGTCGCCGCAGCCGCTGATGGTCGTGCTGCCGGTGTTGCTAATGGCGCCGCCGCCGCTGTTGCTAAGGGCGCCGCCGCCGCTGGTAACACTATTGCCGCTGAAGGTAACGGTGCCACAGTCGCTGATGGTCGTAGTGCCGTCAATGGCGCCGCCGCGGTCGGTAGTACTATTGCCGCTGAAGCTGACGGTGCCACAGTCGCTGATGGTCGTAGTGCCGGCAATGGCGCCGCCGCCGCTGGTAGCACTATTGCCGTTGAAGCTGACGTCGCCGCAGCCGCTGATGGTCGTGGTGCCGACGTTGCAAATGGCGCCGCCGGAGCCGTTTGAGCTGTTTGCGCTGAAGGTGACGGTGCCGCAGTCGCTGATGGTCGTGGTGCCGTCAATGGCGCCACCGTGGCCGTTGGTAGCACTGTTGCCGCTGAAGGTGATGTCACCGCAGCCGCTGATGGTCGTGGTGCCGTCAATGGCGCCGCCGGAGCTGGCACTATTGTCGCTGAAGGTAATGTCGCCGCAGCCGCTGATGGTCGTGGTGCCGTCAATGGCGCCGCCGGAGCCGGCACTATTGCCGCTGAAGGTAACGGTGCCACAGTTGGAAAATGTGGTGGTATAATTAGAATAGAAATTATCAATGGCGCCGCCTGTGTTATTCGCGAAGCGGATGGTTTCGTAGCCCTGCCAGGTGCGGTTTGCGGTGAGCTGAATGGGGGACGAATGGCCGCTGTAGCTATAGTTGCCGTTGGGGTAGGTGCTCGAGGCTTGCAGCAGGGGGGCGGAGTAGCTGCCGGAGGCCGGGGGATTGGCGACGAGAGGGGCGGGGTCGGCGGGGGAGGCGACAGCGGCCTCCACGACAGTCGCTGCGGCGGGGGGCGCTTCTGTAGCAGCGCTCGAAAGCGGGGCTGCGGTGGGCGTGGCGTGCCCGGACGCGGAGCGCGACGGGGCGGAGAGGGTATAGGATTGGCTCGTGCGCCCCGGGAGTGCGATGCTCGCGGCGCTGGTGCTCGGCTCCGGCTCCGCAGTGCCGAACGGGTCGCTTGCCACGGCGACGATGTTCTCGATGCTTGCGGGGAGGTATGCAACGGGTGTTGTGGTTGAGTACGCAAACGCTCCGGCGCCGGTCAGCGTCAGAGCCGCACACAGGGCTTTGCGGAGGGTGAGGGGAAGGTGGGGTTTCATGGTGTGATAACAGAGAGGGAAATGTGTTGTTTTGCACCATTGGTATACAGCATTGGCAATGCTGTCGTCTTTTGTTAATTGATGCTCAATCAGAAACGCATCACGTGCGTCGAAATGGTCCGCGTGCGGCGTAACTGCTGGTTCCTATTTTTCAGGGGAAATTATCATTTTTTCTTGCTACAGCATTGCCAAGGCTGTAGCAAGAAGCCATCGAAAGACCCTGACGCCGCGCGCAGGCGGCTTCGGCATGGGTAAGGTTGCGATACGCCACACGCGCCGTCTCCCGGTAGGGAAGACGGCGCGTGTGAGGGAGTGTGGGCGGGGAGGGTGTTTAGAGTTCCAGGAGGTCGTTGAGCGTGCATTGTTTATGCTGAAGTTTCTCTACGACAGGGTCTTTTTCGTTGAGAAATTGAAGGAGGCTGTATCGGCCTAACATCATATGGAGTGTTTTTGCAGAGAGTGGATCCCGGCACAGATCCGCCACGCAGCGGCTCGCTAACGGGGAGTCCAACGCATTGAGGAAAGCGGAGATGCAGCGCGCGTATCGCTGTGGATTAGGGGGGTGATAGGAGGGGGCGTCCGGGGTGAGCTCGCAACAATAGAGGGCAGCACAGATGGTTATGTTGTAGTTGAGCAGGATCTGCTGTAAGAGCGCGCGCATGGCTTCTTCCATGAACGTAGCACTCTGGAACGGCGAGGAAGGGGGCGTGGTTTGCTTGGAACTGCAATATGAAATAATGGAAAATGCCTTCAATGCGTCGAGTGTTATCTCAATCTGGTGATCTGCCAGGCTTTTGTAGTAGCGGCTTACCCGCGCCTGTTCGACCTCGTTATCGAAAAATCGCTTTGTGAGAATGCCCTCTTCGCGCAGCCTCCAGTATTCTAGGCGCGTTTCGAGAGCCTGGCGCATTTGCTGCTCGGTGGGAGCCGAGGCGTTTCTGGGAAGATAGGTAAGCACAGAAGGGGTTGTCTGCGGGTATTTATTCCGGATATAGTGGATTCGTTCTTTCGTGATGAGAGCTTGCTCTTCCATCGCTCGGAGTGCGGTCGAGGTGAGCTCGGCTTCTTTGCTCCGGCGCTCTGCTTCTGTGCTATCTCCGGCTTGCCTGGCCTCTTGAGCTTGCAGAGTACTCGTCCGGTAGCGGATCCATTGGTCCTCCCACAACAGCATCAGGATCAGAGTTTTGGGATCAGACGGGTAGTGCTCCTCGGCCTCCTGAAGAGCCTTGCACCAGCGGGCATCCTGTTTGGCCAAGCGGCGGAGCGTGTCGTGTGGTGCTGCGGATGGCTCGCGGAGAGCGTCCGAGGTGTCGGCAAGGGCGGCAGCCGCAATATAACAGGGGTTTGTATGCTGAGACCGGCCATCAAGCGCAAGGCGCTTGGAGAGTGCATCGGGCTGCCAATGGGAGCCGCCGACATCGGAAAAGAACGCTTCGCCCGCCGAGCAAAGCAACGCTGTTAGTGTTTCGTGCATCAAGGTAGCGTGTTCCGGAGCGCTCATCGTCGAGCGCTGCAGGCGTTCGATGTGCTCCCTGTTCAGGAAGAAAGTTGCGCCCGAGCGGTTGTCTGTGTATTCCAGATAGCCTATGGAGGCAAACAAGGCTTGCTGCTGCCCGATGCTGAATGAGTCAAAGGCAAGCGGCGCAGTAATCAGCCCCAGCATATCGAGCAGTGTGGTCTTGCCGCTGCCGCTTCAACCAAGGATGATATTGACACTGCCGGCCTCTACCGCCAGGTGGGGAACTTGCAAGCAGAAGCTGCGTTCCACACCGGTAAAACGCTGGAGCAAGGCGTGTACCTCGAGGACGGTAGAGGTCGGAGTGTCGGTGCCCATGATGTGGTCAGGGAAGCATATTCAGTGGCACGGGAACCACTTTTTCGTCTTCAGCCGCATGTTCGTCGAGGTTCATCCAAACATCCGCATTGTCGTACAAGCTCTTGTAGAACTCGACCTTCATCTGCGCTGTTTGGAACAGTTCCTTTTGCTGCGAATCCACCATGCTATTCCACATTTCATTGCTTAGCGCCATCACCTTGCTGTTGTAGGGCAATTCCTTGAGGAATCCGGGAACAAACTGCGATTGTGCCAGCGCAGCCACAGTGTCGAGCAGGCTTGCATCACGTGCTGTGGCATCGACCACCGCCTTGAGCGCTGCAAAGAACTCCGTCTGACTCGTTTGAGCGGTCTCGGCCGCCGAGATGACACGGGTCAGAAGCGTGCGACCAGTTGGTGTTTCCAGGGAATGACATCTTCGGCTTTCAGCTATGCCAGCGCGTTGGCCGAACCGTTGGTCGTTCGGACGGAGACCTGCACCCAACCCGTTTCGCTGTTATAGCTGTCGTACGCTTTGGGCTTGGGCGTGGGCTTTGTGGTAGGGCTGATTTACAGGATAGTGTGTTGCAGACGTTCCTCGGCGTCTTGAAGTTCCTTTTGTTTTTGTTGCAGGAGGAGCTGCAGACGCTCCAATTCTTCGCGTTCAACGGGAGTGACACTCATGGTCGGTCGCTGCCGCATGGACTTCATATGCGAGTCGTATTTCTCTTTGGCTGTGTCGTATGAACGTTGTGCGTTCTCCATCCGTGCTTGAGCTTCGGCGTGTTCTGCTGCCACCTGTTTTTGCATCTGTCTCAGTTGGCGAACCTTTCTGCCTTCCGGCGTTAGGTATAGGCAGGAGTTGAGCAGAGGCGCCGAAATGAGAGCCAGGAGCAGAATATGACGCTACTTACGCATAGTTGACGACGTGTTCCGCTTTGAGAATGTTCTTTTCGGCTTCTCGAGCCCTTGTAATGCGTTTGTCTAACTCGGTGATTTGCTTTTTCAGCTCAGCTTTTTTGGCCGCGTCCGAGGTCGTGGTTAAGGCGCGCTGCGAATCATTCTTCTCATTCGTCAGTCGCTCTCTGAGTTTTTGCGCCTGAGACTTACGCTTGGCGACACTTTCGGAGAGTTTGCCCTTCAGCACGGACTTCATAGCCGGGACGTTTTTCAAATTGCGCCCCTGCTGAGCCATCATGGTTGCCTGTTGGTTGAGATAGTCAATTTCCTTGTCGGCCTGTGCGATATCTTTCTTCATATCGCTGATATGAGCTTCGAGGTAGGCTGCTTCCGTGCGGTATGCCTCGCGCTGTTTGTTGGTGTAATCCTCAACGGCTCCGGCAAGTTCGGAGCCGAGGATGCAGCCGATATCTTCTGCCGTGCTAATGATGTCGGCTTGTTCCTGTCTGGTAAGTAATGGTTTATGCTTCTTGAAGGCTTCTTCGTTGTAGCTATCGATGAAGGATGTGGCCAGCACATGACCGGACATGCGACCGGTGGTGCATCCGAAGTCGCGCCAAGATGAGCAGGAAGAAATGAGGGAGGTAAGAAGTACTCCCGCCGACAGTAAGTAGAATGGACGGTTCATGCGATTAACATTATGCATTTTGAATGCAATGTCCTCTCAATCTGTTTATAAACAACATTCAAGAGTGTTTCCACCTGCTCAAAAAAAGCGTGGTCGCCATGCTTCATTTCATTCGTAGCACTTGATAATGAAGCGTTTAGATTTTTCTAACTTTTTGTCTTGACATATGCATTCAAAATGCGTAGTGCATGTTGCGGGCGACGGACAGACACAGCCGCGCAGCCGCCCGGGCAGGCGACTGCGCGTTCAAAAGTCGGGGTGGGTTGGGAGCTGATCAGCCCTCGTAGAGCTCCTTGATGCGGCGGATGAGCGCAAAGGCGTGGCTAACCATGGCGCGGGTCTCGTTGAGCAGCGTCAGGTAGAGAATCCCCGTGCGCATGCCGCTCTCGTCCTCGGCGTAGTGCATGAGGTGGCGCGTGATGGCCTCTGCAAAATCGTCCGATAGGCGGGAACTGTCCTCCATGCGGGCGTCGATGCCCGCAAAATCGCCCGCCTTGAGCATGTCCGTCAGGTCGGGGTAGAAGCGCCCAATCTTGGCGTTGAGCGCCAGCAGGTCGGCCGCCTGGGCGGCGGAGAGCCCCGCGTGGTTGTTGTCGATGTGGTTGTAGGCCGCTTTGACCAGCGTCAGCAGGCATTCGTTGGTGACGATGGAAATCTCGGTGATGCGGAAGATGAGCTGCCCGCGGTCGGCCAGTTCGATCGGGATGCCGCGCAGGGTGGGCAGCACCTCGTCCTCGCGGATGCCCTCCAAATCCTTCTTCAGGTTGCGCGTCTTCTTGCGCAGGCGCTTGAGCGCGTCGAGATCCTCGTCAATCAGCGCCTTGACCATCGCCTTGTAGATGCCGATCATGCGCCCGAGCCGCCCGCTCGCCTGCCGCCCGAACTCGCGCACCGAGCTCTCGCGGGTCACATCGAGAATGCGCACCTCCTGCTTGTCGTTGCCGCCCGCCACGAAGGACTTGATGAGCAGCGCTGCCGCCACCAGCATCATGCCCATGATGGCATAGTCGCCGCCGTAGGCCATGGCGCAGGCCACGAGGAAGGAGACCGCCGTGGCGGCGATGGCCGTCACAAACCAGCCGCCCACCACCGTAAGCACGCCCGTGATGCGGTACACCGCGCTGTCGCGCCCCCAGGCGCGGTCGGCCAGCGAGGAGCCCATGGCCACCATGAAGGCCACATAGGTGGTGGAGAGGGGGAAGTGGAAGGAGGAGCCGAGGGAGATGAGCGTGGCGGCGATGGTCAGGTTGACCGAGCCGCGAATCTGGTCGTAGGCGGCATCGCTCTCCTCCTCCGGGCTCAGCGGGGCAAAGCGGCTGCCCACAAAGTGCCGCAGGCGGCTCGGGGTGACTTTTTCGATGAAGTTGATGGTGTTGAGGAAGCCGCGCACGAGCACGCGGGCGGGCGGGCTGCTGCCGAAGCGCTCCTTGCTCGTGCTGTTGTTGCTGGAGAGCTTGAGCTCGGTCTGCGAAATCTTCTGCGAGCGCTTGGAGAGGAAGAGCACCCCCACCATGATGAGCCCCGCGCCGACGAGGTACACGAGGTCTGCGGCATCGCCCGGCTCGTTGAGGAAGCCCATGCGCGCGGTTTCGAGTGCTTCGGGGCTGAGCCCCTGCACCTCCTGCATGCAGCTGAGTGCCGACATGAAGGGGCCGATGAAGTTCACGAGGTCATTGCCGGCAAAGGAAAGCGCCAGCGCAAAGGAGCCGCCGATGACTGTCATGCGCAGGGTGTTGAGCCGCAGGCCGTACTGTAACAGCGCTGCCACGATGACCCAGCAGACAAAGGCTCCCGCCATAAAGAGCGGTAGCTGCGCCCGGAGCGCCGCAAAGAGGCTGCTGTGCTGCACCATGGGGCTGCCCGCCAAGCCCTTGAACAGCACAAAGTAGGTGATGGCGGTGAAAGCCAGCCCGCACCACAGCGGGCCGATGAGCCGATACATGCGTTGGTAGCGGAAGCTGAAGAGCAGGCGCGCCAGCCACATGACCGTCGTGCCCAGCACAAAGGCCGCCGCCACCGAGGCGAAGATGGCGCAGATGGTCGCAAAAGCCTTGGACGTGCGCATGTAGTTCCCCACGGGCAACTGCGAAAAGCCGCTGTCATACACTGCCATGCCCAGGCTGGAGCCCAACAGGGCAAAGACAAGCACCACCGTGGTCGAGGTCGGCAGCCGCAGCATATAAAAGGTGTCCATCAACACAATGTTGGACACCATGACCGCCAGGTAAAGGATGAGCATCTCCTTGAAGGTGAAGAGCGCGGGGTTGAACATCTGGCTGCGCGCCACCTCCATCATGCCGCTGGAGAACGAAGCCCCCAGCACGACACCCACGGCGGCAAAACAGAGCAGCACATGGCGCTTGGCCGCCTTGCAGCCGATGGCCGCATTGAGAAAGTTGCAGGCATCATTGCTCACGCCCACGACCAGCCCCGAGACCGACAGAAGCGCCAGCATCGCGATGATAACATAATAAATCGCATCCATGTTCGCCCCCTGTCTACCAAAAAGCGGGCGGCAAGACAAGCCAAATGTGACAGCACCGCCACAGAGACGCGCCTTTGTGGCGAAACCGCTACAAAGAAGCGTCCCCAACCGTTTTGGATTTTTTGTGACTGCGGGGCATATTAGGGTGGACTAACTATGCTGCTGCTGCTACACTCAGCATGCGAGGACACGGCCCGCCCGCTGTCAGGGTGCCGCCCGGCGGCCTCGAACGCCAACATCTCCACGAATCTTATGCAGTATACGACAGAAGTTGAACACATGTGCTGCGTCGCCAAGGGCTGCAACCACGGCCCCGCCCCCATCCCTCAAGAGGGCGCTTGGACGCAGGCAACCAAGATTGAGGACATCTCCGGTCTGACCCACGGCGTGGGCTGGTGCGCTCCCCAGCAGGGCGCCTGCAAGCTGACGCTCAACGTCAAGCAGGGGGTCATTCAGGAGGCGCTCGTCGAGACCATCGGCTGCTCGGGCATGACCCACTCCGCCGCCATGGCTTCCGAGATTCTCCCCGGCAAGACCATCCTCGAGGCGCTCAACACCGACCTCGTGTGCGACGCCATCAACACCGCCATGCGCGAGCTCTTCCTGCAGATTGTCTACGGTCGCACGCAGAGCGCCTACTCCGAGGGCGGTCTGCCCATCGGCGCCGGGCTGGAAGACCTGGGCAAGGGGCTGCGCTCGCAGACGGGCACGCTCTACGGCACGCTGGCCAAGGGCTCCCGCTACCTCGAGCTGGCCGAGGGCTACATCACCAAGCTGGCTCTCGACGAGAACAACGAAATCATCGGCTACCAGTACGTCAAGATGGGTCCGATGATGGAGGACATCAAGAAGGGCGTGGACGCCAACGAAGCCGTCAAGAAGTACACGGGCACCTACGGCCGTTTCGACGGCGCCGCCAAGTACATCGACCCCCGCCACGAGTAAAGAACCCCTAACCTCATCACAAGACTATGCCTCTTTTTGAATCCTACTCCCGCCGCATCGACCAAATTCTCGCGGCGCTGAAGCCCTACGGCATCTCCTCCTGCGAGGAAGCCGAGCAGGTCTGCCTCGCCAAGGGGGTGGACGTGCGTGCCATCGTGCGCGGCATCCAGAACATCGCCTTCGAGAACGCCGGTTGGGCCTACACCGTGGGCGCCGCCATCGCCATTAAGAAGGGCTGCACCAAGGCTGCCGACGCCGCCGAGGCCATCGGCGAGGGTCTGCAGAGCTTCTGCATTCCCGGCTCCGTGGCCGACGACCGCAAGGTGGGTCTGGGGCACGGCAACCTCGCCGCCATGCTGCTGCGCGAGGAGACCGAGTGCTTCTGCTTCCTCGCGGGGCACGAGTCCTTCGCCGCCGCTGAGGGCGCCATCGGCATCGCCCGCTCCGCCAACA
>CAMACY010000003.1 GCA_945831585.1 uncultured bacterium
GTTTACGGCGGCTGAGCGGGACCTGGCGAGTGTCCACATCTGTGGCGCTCTGCGGGGAGGGGGGGGGAGCGCGAGCTGTCGCTCGGCGCTATCCCTTGTGCGTCGTTCGCCGTCCTTCGGGCGCTTCTGTCCGAAGGGCGTATGGTAGGGTGGGGGCTCACAGAACACACGTGCGCCGCACTGCTGGGACGCAGCGCGGCGCGTCCTATTCCCCAATGCGTTTGCCCTGCGTACCTGCGCCGCTGCGCTTGACCCGGCGGCGCTGACTCTGCTACAATGCCCGCATGGCCTACCTGGAACTCGAGAATATCTGCGTGCATTTCCCCCTGCGTGGCGGCGGCGTGCTGCGCGCGGTGGATGGCGTGAGCCTCTCCGTGCAGCGCGGGGAGATTCTCGGGCTGGTGGGTGAATCCGGCTGCGGCAAGAGCACGCTTTCCCGTGCGCTCATGCAGCTGCAGCCGCTGACGGCGGGGAGTATCACGCTGGACGGCGTGAACCTCAGCGCCTTGCCGCCGGCGCAGGTGCGGCGGCGGCGCTTGGATTTTCAGATGGTGTTCCAGGATCCCTATGCCTCGCTCAACCCGCGTATGAGTATCTACAGCACGCTGCTGGAGGCGCTCACGCGGCGTGCTCCGCTGCCGCGCGCCGCGCGCGAGGAGGCCGTGGCGGCGCTCATGGAGCGCGTGGGGCTCGCCCCCGAGCACATGTACAAATACCCGCACGAATTTTCCGGCGGGCAGCGGCAGCGCGTGGCCATCGCCCGTGCCATTGCGCCGCGCCCCGCTCTGCTGCTGGCCGATGAGCCCGTCTCCGCCCTCGATGTCAGCATCCAGAGCCAAATCCTCAACCTGCTCACCGACCTGCGTCGCGAGCTGGGGCTCACGATGATTTTCATTTCCCACGATCTCTCTGTGGTGCATTACCTCGCGGACAACATCGCCGTTATGCGCCGCGGGCGCTTGGAGGAATACGGCCGTGCCGAGCAGGTCTTCCGGCAGCCGCGCGCGGACTACACCCGCCGCCTGCTCGACGCCGTGCCGCGCCTGTGAGGGGGGCGCTCCCGTGGCTCAGCATTCGCCGCGCAGACGCTTGATTTTGTCGCGCAGCACCGCCGCTACTTCGAAATCCAGTCGCGCGGCGGCTTGGCGCATCTCCTTCTCCAGCGCGGCGATGGCGGCGGCGCTGTCGGGCTCCTCCTCGGCGGCGCTCAGGTCGCCGTCCGCCTCCTCGTCATCGGGTGTGTAGAGGCGCAGGGTGCTTTGGTCGCTGCGCGACACGCTGTGCGGCGTAATGCCGTGGGCGGCGTTGTAGGCCAGTTGCAGGCGACGGCGGCGGTCGCTCTCCTCGATGAGTCGGCGGATGGATTCCGTCTGCACATCCGCAAAGAGCACGCACTCGCCGTGCACATGGCGCGCCGCGCGCCCTGCCGTCTGCACCAGGCTGGTCTCGTTGCGCAGAAAGCCCTCCTTGTCCGCATCCAGAATGCAAACCAGCGACACCTCCGGCAGATCAAGCCCCTCGCGCAGCAGGTTGATGCCCACCAGCACATCCACCTTGCCCGCGCGCAGTTTGCGCAGGATTTCCACGCGCTCAATCGCGTCCACATCGGCGTGGATGTACTCCACCGCCAGCCCGATGCGGCGCAGGTAGTCCGTCAGATCCTCCGCCGTGCGCTTGGTCAGCGTTGTCACCAGCACGCGCTCGCGCCGGCGAATGCGCTCGCGACAGAGTTCGATGGTTTTGTCGATTTGCCCCTCCAGCGGCAGCACGGTAATCTTGGGCTCGGGCAGCCCCGTGGGGCGGATGACCTGCTCGACGATGAGCGGCTGCCCGAGGGCGCGGGGGTGAAAACTCTCCGGCGGCGCGTCGGAGGGGTGGGGCGGCACGCGCAGTTCTGAGAGCTTGTGGAAGAATACGCCGCGAAAGCCCTCCGGCGCGCGGGTGATGGCTTGGCTGGCTTTCTCGCTGCGGGCGTGGGTGTTGCCGCGCGTGGCTTTCAGCACGGGGATGTAGCTCGTGTTGCCCGCCACGCAGTTGACGTATTCAAAGGGACCGGGGGTGGCACTCAGGTAGAGCAGCTGGGCCTGGCGCGCCATGAATTCGTCGAAGCGCAGCGGGCGGTTGTCCAGCGCGCTGGGCAGGCGAAAGCCGTGGTCGATGAGCACTTGCTTGCGCGAGCGGTCGCCCTCGTACATGCCGCCCAGCTGGGGGATGGTGGCGTGCGACTCGTCGATGATGGTCAGGTGGTCGGCGGGGAAATAGTCTTGCAGGGTGGAGGGGGTGGAGCCCGGCGCGCGCCCCGCGAGGTGGCGCGAGTAGTTCTCGATGCCCTTGCAGAAGCCGATTTCGCTGATGAGTTCCAGGTCGTACTCCGTGCGCATTTTGAGCCGCTGCGCTTCGATGAGCTTGTTGTGCTGCTCCAGCCAAGCGACTCGCTCCGCCAGCTCCGCGCGGATGGATTGCAGGGCGGCGGCGCGCTTTTCCGGGGCGGAGACGTATTGTTTGACGGGGAAGAAGAGGTAGCTCTGTAGGGATTCGCGGCGGCGTCCCGTGCCGGCGTCGATGAGGGAAATGGCGTCGATTTCGTCGCCGAAGAACTCGATGCGGATGGCCTCGCCGTCGCTCTGCGCGGGGTAGACATCCACCACATCGCCGCGCACGCGGAAGCTGCCGCGGCGGAAGTCGTAGTCGCTGCGCTCAAAGAGCAGCTCCGTCAGGCAGGCCAGCAGGGCGTCGCGCGCCATGTCCTGCCCGCAGGAGACGGCGAGCGTCAGGTTGCGGTAGTCCTCCGGCGAGCCCAGACCGTAGATGCAGGACACGCTCGCCACCACGATGACATCGCGCCGCAGCAGCAGCGAGCGCATGGCGTTGAGGCAGAGTCGGTCAATTTCTTCGTTGATGGCGCTGTCTTTCTCGATGTAGGTGTCCGTGCTGGCGATGTAGGCCTCGGGCTGGTAGTAGTCGAAGTAGGAGACGAAGTATTCTACCGCGTTGTGCGGGAAGAAGTTTTTGAGCTCGGAGTAGAGCTGGGCGGCGAGGGTTTTGTTGTGGCTGAGCACGAGGACGGGGCGCTCCTGCGCCGCGATGATGTTGGCCATCGTGAAGGTTTTGCCGCTGCCCGTGACGCCGAGCAGGCACTGGTGCTTGTTGCCCGCGCGCAGCGAGAGCAGCAGTTTCTCAATGGCCTGCGCCTGGTCGCCCGAGGGGCGGTAGTCGGTGACGAGTCGGTAGAGGGACATGGCTCAGTGCTTTTCGAGGATGAAGAGGTATTCCGTGACGCGCTTGGCGCGTGCGGCGAGGTTGCGACAGCCGCGGAAGGTGGCGTAGGGCTGCGCGAGCAGCTCCGTGCGCCCCAGGCGCTGCAAGCCCGCCAACAGCTCCTCGCGCGGCACGAAGCCCTCGCTGTTGTAAGAGATGAGCACAAAGCGTGCGGGGCAGCGCTCCGCCAGCGCCAGCAGGGCGGGGGCGGCTTCCGCGCGGCGGTTGTAGACCGAGCGGTTCCAGCTGCGCGGGATGCCCGAGACTGCCGAGAGCTCGCGCGGTTCGCGGTACTCCGTCAGCAGGTTGAGCATGAAGTAGTTGCTGCCGTAGGGGTGCTGGTTGTAGGGTGGGTCGAGGTAGGCGAGGTCGAGCTCAGGCAGCTCGGCGGCGCAGGCGGCGGCATCGCCGCAGCGGCAGTGCACGTCGCTGTCGAAGCGCGAGAAGAGCGGCAGGGGCAGGGCGATGTCGCCGCAGATGCGCGCGAGGGCGTGCCCGCCCGCGCCGCCGAAGCGACCAATGCCGTCGCGCCCCTTGTAAAAGCCTTTGAAGACGCCCGCCGTGTTGGTGTGCACCGAGGCCTCGCTGAGCAGCGGGGCGATGAAGTAGGGCTGCAACGCCTCGGGCAGGGTGGCGATGGCTTGGCGCGCGCTGTCGAGGAAGAGGGCGTTGCGGCGCGTGTAGAATACGCGGTCGTGGCGGGTGGGGTGCTGCTCGTCGCGCGGGGCGTAGAGGCGGGTGATAAAGCCCTCGCGCGGCTGCGCGGCGATGGTGGCGAGCAGCTCGCGGTGGCGCTCGCGCAGTTCGGTGAGCAGCTCGGGGGTGGCGTTGCTCAGGTAGCAGCGGTTGATGCAGTGGGCGTAGGGCTCCAGGTCGTTGGCGTAGAGGGTGTGGGCGCTGCGTTTGAGGAAGCGCGCAACGATGCCGCTGCCCGAGAAGAGGTCGGCGCAGGCGAGCCGCTGCCGCCCCAGCCGCTGCTGCACATGGCGCAGCGCTTGCGCCGGCAGCTCCAGCAGGGCGCGTTTGTTGCCCAGGCAGGTGATGAGCTGTTCGCGGAGGTAGCGCGGGTCTTCGGGGGGGAGCTCGGGCATGGAGGTGAGGGGGGCTCAGCGCGCCAGCACGGCGGGCGTGCCGGAGAGGCCGCTGCCGGAAATCGGGCGCAGGGCGATGCGGTCGGCGCTGCGCGCGACGGCGGGGTGCAGGGTGTAGCTCGTGATCTGCCCCGGCAGGATGGCCAGCGTGAACCAGCGCCCCTTGTTGGCCACCTGCAGGGCGTACTTGCGGGCGGTGCCGTCGTTTGTCCAGCGCAGGGTGCAGCCGGCGGCGCTGTCTTGCGCGCTCAGCGTGGGGGTGCCGGGGCGCACGGAGCTGCTCCAGGGCATGGGCGGCGGCAGGGCGAGCGCGGCGTAGCGCTTGGAGAGCTCGGTCTGCACGCCGCCGCGGTTGCTGCCCAGCGAGCGCCAGCTCCAGTAGAGCTGCCCTGCGCTTTGGCGCGCCAGCTTGCGCGACCAGTCCACCTGCGCGCCGATTTCGGAGGCGGGGCGACCGGGATCCTCGCTGCTGTTGATGCGCACCGAGGCAATGCCCGGCCACACGGGGCGCGCGGGGTTGATGCCGCTCCACCAGCGCATGAGCGCGGGGAAGCTCTGTGGCCCTTCACAGCGCCAGTAGAGCTGGGGGCTCAGGTAGTCCACCCAGCCGCGCGCCAGCCACTTGCGGGCATCGCAGGCCAGGTCCTCGTAGGCGTTCACGCCGCCCGTCACCCCCTCCGGGTAACCTGGCTGCCAGATGCCGAAGGGGCTGATGCCCACGCGCACGTATGGTTTGATGCGTTTGACTTCGGTATAGAGGCGGCTCACAAAGGCATCCACCGCCGCGCGGCGGCGGGCGGGGCTCTTGCCGTCCGCCACACGGTGGTGCGGTGGGTAGGGGTAGAAGTAGTCGTCCAGGTGCACGCCGTCGATGTCGTAGCGGCGCACGACGTCGGTGATAACGCTCAGCACATGGCTCTGCGTCTCCGCCGCCGAGGGGTTGAGGATGGTGGTGCTGCCGGCGCGCAGGGTCAGCTCCGGGCGGCGGCGTGCGATGTGCTTACGCCCCACCTCTTTGCCGCTCGCGGTGGCGCGGAAGGGGTTGAACCAGGCGTGCAGCTCGAGACCGCGCTTGTGCGCTTCGGCCACGGCAAAGGCCAGCGGGTCATAGCCGGGGTCGGTGCCGGGGCCGGAGAGCCAGTAGCTCCAGGGCTCCAGCGGCGAGCGGTAGAAGGCATCTGAGCAGGGGCGCACTTGCAGCAGAATGGCGTTGAGGTGCAGGCGCTGCGCCTGTTGCAGAATCCCCAGCAGCTCGGCGCGCTGCTGCGCGGCGGGCAGCCCCGGGCGCGAGGGCCAGTCCAGATTGTACACCGTGGCCACCCAGGCTGCGCGGAACTCGCGCACGGGCTCCGGCACGGGTTCCCGCACCGCTTGCCATGCCGCCAGTGGCAGCGCCGACGCCAAAAGCATCATGCTGAGAAGAAGCAGTCGTCTCACGCGCTTCAGCATAGCTCGCCCCCGCCCGCGATGCAAGCCGTAAGCTCGGCAGCAGCGGCGCCGCCCGCGCGTTTCCCCTTGCCAAGGAGTTGCCGGGGGTGTATGCTCGGTGCCAACGATGAACAGCTACAACATTGCCGTTTTGGCGGGCGACGGGATCGGCCCGGAGGTCATGGAGCAGGCGCTGCGGGTGCTCGACGCCGCGGAAAAGAAGTTCGGGTTTACCACCGTGCGCACTGCCTGTTGGGTGGGCGGCGCGGGTATTGACCACTGCGGTCGGGCGCTGCCGGCGGAGACGCTGGTGGCCTGCGAGGCGGCGCAGGCGATTCTCTTCGGCTCGGTGGGCGGTCCCAAGTGGGATACGCTGCCCCCGGCGGAGCGTCCCGAGCGCGGTGCGCTGCTGCCGCTGCGCAAGCATTTTGAGCTCTATGCCAACCTGCGCCCCGGCATCTGCCTGCCCGAGCTGACGGCGGCCTCGCCCCTCAAGGCGTCCATCGTGGGGCAGGGCTTTGACATTCTCTGCGTGCGCGAGCTGACGGGCGGCATGTACTTCGGCGAGCCTAAGTTCTACGGCGAGCGCGAGGGCGAGGTGGTGGCGCTGGATACGCTGGTGTACAAGCGCCGCGAGGTGGAGCGCATCGCGCATGTGGCCTTCCGCGCGGCGGCAGCGCGCAGCGGGCGGCTCTGCAGCGTGGACAAGGCCAATGTGCTCTCCTCCTCGGTCATGTGGCGCGAGGTGTTCACGGAAATCGCGGCGCAGTACCCGCAGGTGCAGCTCTCGCATCTCTACGTGGATAACGCGGCCATGCAGCTGGTGCGCAACCCCGCGCAGTTCGACGTGCTGGTGACGGAAAACACCTTCGGCGACATCCTGACGGATGAGATGGCCGTCATCTGCGGCTCGATGGGCATGCTGCCCAGCGCCTCGCTCGGCGCGCGCAGCAGCGAGGGCTTTTTCGGGCTCTACGAGCCCTCGGGCGGCTCGGCTCCCGACATCGCGGGGCAGGGCATCGCCAACCCCATCGCGCAGATTCTCTCCATGGCCATGATGCTGCGCTACAGCTGCGCTCAGCCGGCAGCGGCCGAGGCGGTGGAGGCTGCGGTGCGCCGCGCCATTGCGGCGGGCTACCGCACGGCGGATTTGGCCACGGGCGCGCCGGGGGAAATCCGCGTGGGTACGGCGGGCATGGGCGATGCCGTGCTGGCCGCGCTGTGAGGCGCACCGCGTCCTGCCCGGGGGGCGCGGCGATGTTTCTCCCGAGCAAAAGCCCCCGATGCCTGTGGCATCGGGGGCGGGGGAAAACAGGGGGGGCGCAGGGCTTAGCGCGAGCGGGCTTGGGGATCCTCGCCCCAGCGGTTGGCCTTGCCACTGGGGATGACGGAAATCACGAGGAAGAATAGGCTGGCACCCATTTGGAGAAGCACCGTGAGCTCGTTCTCCCAGACGCAGGCGGGGAGGGTCAGGAGAAGGCCAACGAGGTACCACCAACCGCTCAGCCCGATATCGTGCAGGCGGCGCACCATCAAGGCGATGAAGGGCACAAGCGCAGCCAGATAGAGCATCAGCAGGATGATGATCAACACCAGCAGGGGGACGAAGTTTTCCGTCTGCAGCAGGGGAATGAGCGACTCGAAGACCAGGGTGTACAGGATACCGCAGAGGATGTAGAGCCCCATGCAGAATTGCCAGTACTCCGTGCGCGAGGCGCGCCCGCGGAAGTCGGCATAGCGCCGGAACAGCACCGTGCTGAGCGCGCGCAAGGGCGACCAGGTGTCGGGCGTCACAACCACGGGTCCTTGCGTCTGCTCGGGGCAGCGGCTCGGCAGCAGCGCCACCACGAGGCGGAAGAGAGCGATCGCCCCGCCAATGGCAGCGATCACGGCGCCTGCAACGGGCAGGGCGCCATTGCCGTCGTGGAGAGCCCCCAGTCCGGCGACCAGCGCTCCGGCGAACAGCAGGGGATATTCCAGCAGGAGCATGCACATCCACCACACGCTCAGCCCTGCATCGCGCAGGCGGCGGCAGAGCAGCGCCAGCCCGGCACCATGCGCCACAAAGGCCAGCATGGCGGGAAGGGACAGGATGCCCAGCGCATGCAGGGCATTGATGAGTAGCGGGCGGACAGACTCATCCGGTGCCCCTGCGTTCACGCAGTCGAACAGCAGCTGCCCCCAATCCTCGCCCGTGCCTAGGTAGAGCCCGTTGAGGAGCAAGGCGCACAGCCCCATCAGCAGCGCCGCCGTGATCAGGTAGCCCACCCAGCTCAGCCAGTATTCCGTGCGCGAGGCGCGCCCGCTGATGGCGGTGCAGCGGTACCAGTAAACCGTGACGAAGGAGTTCCACAGCCCCCATTGCGGGGCGGGGGGCGGCGCCGGAAGGTCGTTGTTCATGCTGCCATTGTATCATGCGCGCTCCGCGTGACAAGGCAAAATGATCCGTGCGCGTCGTTTTGCAGCGCCGCTGCCGCACACGGAGCTTGTCAGGCGGGCGGTGATGGGGTATGATGCCGCGCAGAGATCCCCCTGTTTCCTATGCCAGACGCCCGTTTCTCCCCGCTCCCCGGTTTCCGCGATTTTGCCCCGCAAGAGTATGCCCTGCGCGCCTACCTCTTCTCGGTGTGGCGGCGCGTGGCGCAGCGCTACGGCTTTGCGGAGTGGGAGGCGCCCACGCTGGAGAGCACGGAGCTCTACCTCAAGAAGAGCGGCGGCGAGCTGCCGACCCAGCTTTTCCGCTTTCAGGATCAGGGCGAGCGCGATGTGACCCTGCGCCCGGAGCTCACAGCTTCGCTGGGGCGCATTGCGGCGGCCTGCCAGCGCGAGTACGCCAAGCCCCTCAAGTGGTTTGAAATCGGCAGCTGCTTCCGCTACGAGAAGCCGCAGAAGGGGCGTTTGCGCGAGTTCGTGCAGTTCAACGCCGACATTCTGGGCGAGGCCTCGGAGGGGGCGGATGCGGAGCTGCTGGCGCTGGCGATTGACTGTATGCGCGAGTTTGGCTTCACGGCGCAGGATTTCGTGGTGCGCGTGTCGGATCGCGAGGTGTGGCTGCGCTATGCGGCGGAGCACGGCGTGCCCGAGGAGCGCGTGGGCGACTTCCTGGCCGTCATCGACAAGTTCGAGCGCGACCGCCCCGAGTATTGCCAGGAGAAGCTCGATGCCTTTGGTCTGCGCCGCGAGGATCTGGTGGCGTTTATTCAGAATCCCCCGGCGGGTTGCTCGGCTCACTTCGACCGCGTGTACGAGGAGCTCTGCGCGCGCGGGCTGGAGGACTATGTGCAGCTCGATTTGTCGGTGGTGCGCGGTCTGGCGTACTACACGGGGCTGGTCTTCGAGATTTTCGACAAGGGGCACACGCTGCGCGCGGTGGCGGGTGGCGGGCGCTACGACGGGCTGGTTGGCACGCTGTCGGGTGGGGCGGTGGACATGCCTGCTACGGGCTTTGCCATGGGCGATGCGGTGATTGCTCACCTCATCGAGGCCTGCCCGGCGGCGCGTGCACTGCGCGATGCGGCGTTGCGTCCGCACAGCTGCGATGTGTGCCTGGTGTTGGCCGCGCCCGAGATGCGCCCGCAGATGCTGGCGCTGGCCAGCGTGCTGCGCGATGCGGGGGTGCGGGTCGACCTGCCGCTGGCGCCGGCCAAGATGGGCAACCAGCTCAAGCGCGCGGAGAAAATCGGCGCGACCTACGCCGTCATTATCGGTGCGGAGTACCCCGAGGTGGAGCTCAAGAATCTCGCTACGCGCGAGTCGGCGCACACCACGCCCGACGGGCTCATGACGGAGCTGCTGGGCGAGGCGGACGAGGCCTGAGCGGCAGACGGAGCCCACAAGTGTTGTCGGTGGTGGGGAGCCGGGTGTTGCCTGTGGGGCATCCGGCACGGGGCGTGCGTGCGCGTGCGGCCATAAGCTCGCGCTATGGGGAAGATGGTGTCCGATTTATCGATAAAGCTTGGTTATGAACAACTTGTGCAAAGATGTATTGGCGCATTCGGTCGCGAGGGTGTAGGGTAGATGCCGGGCTGAGCAAGAGCCCGTGACATCATGAAAACGCTGATTCATTGGTTGACGGCTTCCGCAACGCGGAAGGAATGGTGGCTGGAGACGCTGGCAACAGCGGTGTTGGCGGGCTTGGGGTGGTGGCTGTTGCCCTCGGTGGCGGCGTGGGTGGTGTCGGCGCTGCTGTTGTCGCTGTGGGTGCTGCTGAGCTGCCGCCGCCTGCGCAGCACGGGCAATCGGGCGGAGGTGTTCGTGTTCAGCGTGGCCTTGCTGGTGGCGGTGCCTGCCTTTGCGCTGACGCTGGGGATGCCGGCGCTCTCGCTGGCGGTGCCGATGGTCATGTTGGGCATTGTGCCGCTGAGCTATATGATTATGTGCGGCTGTCTGCCGTCGGTGGAGAAGCAGGGGGGGAAGGAGTGATGATGGAGATTGTCAGCAATCCGACCTTTGTGCTCTTCGCGGTGCTGGCGCTGGGCATGGCGCTGGGGCGCATCAGTGTCGGCGGGGTGTCGCTGGGCAGCTCGGGGGTTCTGTTTGTGGCGCTGTTGGCGGGGCACTTGGGGCTGCGGGTGCCGGAGGGGGTGACGGGCATCGGCACGGCGCTCTTCGTGTACTGCGTGGGGCTGGGGGTGGGCAACCGCTTCTTCGCGTCCCTGCGCAGCCGGGGGAGCCGGCTGGTGCTGCTGGCGCTGCCGGTGGTGGGCATGTCCTGGCTGCTGTGCCGAGTGGGCTGCAGCCTGCTGGGCATTGACCCCGCTGTGGGGGCGGGTATTTTCGCGGGTGCCTGCACCAGCACTCCGGGGCTGGCGGCGGCCATGGAGGCGTTGCAGAGCTCGGGGGGTAACACGGCGGGGTTGAACATCGGCTACGGCGTGGCCTACCCGATGGGGGTGGTGGGCGTGGTGCTCTTTGTGCAGTTGCTGCCGCGCCTGCTGCACCGCAGTCTTGATGGCGCGCCCGAGGTTTCCGGTGAGGATCCGGAGCAGATTATTACGGGGCTGGTGCGGGTGTGCCATCCGCAGCTCATGGGGCGGGGTGTGGTGGAGTTCATGGAGTCGGGGGCGATGGGTTGCCGCATCACGCGGGTGCTGCGCGAGGGGCGCTTGGTGCCGGTGACGGCGGAGGATGTGTTGACGCCGCAGACGGAGCTGCTGCTGGTCGGCACGCGCGAGCAGATGCGGCGCGATGTGACGCTGCTGGGCGAGGCGGACGCCGAGCCGCTGCCCCGCAGCGCCGATGAGCGCGCAGAGGTGATTTTGCTGGAGCCCGAGCTGAGCAACCGCACCCTGCGTGCGCTCGACACGCCGGGGCACGACGGCGTTATCGTCTCGCGCATCACGCGTCTGGGGCACACCTTCATCCCCACGGCAGACACGGAGCTCATCCGCAACGATGTGCTGACCGTGGTGGGCGAGCCGGAGGCCATCGCGCGCTTTCGGCAGCGCTGCCGCCACCGCAGCAGCGCCATCGGCATGGCGGACATCCTTTCGCTGACGGCGGGGGTGGCGCTGGGCATTTGGGTGGGCAGTATCTCGCTGGGCGGCGGGCCGAACAGCGAGGGCTTTTCGCTGGGCATGGCGGGCGGACCGCTGGTGGTGTCGCTGGTGCTGGGGCATTTCGGTCATGTGGGACCCATCGCGGGCTACATGCCGCGCGCCTCGCGCATGCTGCTGCTGGAGCTGGCGCTCATGCTCTTTCTCGCGGGCGCGGGCGTGTCCGGCGGCGCCTCGCTGGTGGAGACGCTGCGGGCGCAAGGCTTGCCCATGCTGCTGCTCGGCGCGCTGACCACGCTCGCCCCCCTGCCCGTGGGCTACTGGGTGGCGCGCCGCTGGCTGGGGCTCTCACTATCCGAGGCTCTGGGCGGCATCTGCGGCAGCATGACCTCCACCCCCGCGCTGGGAGCCATCACGGCCAAGACGGAGCACCAGAGCCCCGTCATCGCCTACGCCACCGCCTACCCCGCTGCGCTCATTCTCATGACTCTGCTCGCCAAGCTCTTCGTCAGCATTACATAAGGGCAAGTTATGGTTATATGCTCATTATTTATATTTCCCATCTCTGCCGAAGCTGCTAAAATATTCGTCAAGCCGATATGAGTGCGACCATGAACACACTGACCTTGCAGAAGATGCGCTACTTGGTGGCGGTGGCGGAGAAGGGCTCGATTACGGGGGCAGCGGGGGAGCTCTTCGTGTCGCAGCCCGGGCTGACCAAGACGATTCACGAGGTGGAGGACGAGGTGGGCATCCGCATCTTCGAGCGTTCGAGCAAGGGCATCACCGTCACCAAGCAGGGCGAGGAGTTCCTGGCCTATGTGCGCCAGGTGCTGGAGCAGGTCGACCTGCTGCAGGAGCATTTCATGCAGCAGGGGGCGCACAAGCGCCTCTTCTGCATCTCCTCGCAGCATTACGGCTTTGCCGTGCGCGCCTTTGCGGATCTTGTGCGGGAATACGCCGACGACCGCTACGACTTTTCTTTCCGCGAGACGGCGACCTACGAAATTGTCGAGGATGTGGCGGAGATGCGGAGTGCGCTGGGCATCCTCTACCTCAACGATTACAACGAGACGGTGCTGCGCCGCCTCTTCAAGGAGCGCAACTGCGTGTTCGAGGAGGTGTGCGTGACGGTGCCGCACGCGCTGCTGAGCCGTCGGCATCCCCTGGCGCAGCGCGAGAGCCTGCTGCCGGAGGAGCTGGCGCCCTACCCCTACCTCTGCTACGAGCAGGGCACGCACAACTCCCTCTACCTGGCCGAGGAGATGTGCAGCAGCGTGGAGCCCTCGCGCACCATTCGCGTGCGCGACCGCGCGACGCTGTGCAACCTGCTGACGGAGGTCAACGGCTACACGGTGAGCAGCGGGGGCATCGACCGCGAATTCCTGCACCCCGGGCTGCTGGCCATCCCTCTGCGCGGGCAGGGCAGCATCCACATCGGCTACATCACGCACCGCAACCGCCTGCGGGGGCCGCTGAGCCGCTTTTATCTGCAAGCGCTGCGGCGCTACACGAGCGCGGCGGAAGCGTGATGATGAAGGCCGTGCGTACGCCGGGGAGACTCTCGGCGGTGATGCGCCCGCCGTGCGCCTCCACCGCATGCTTGGCGATGGAGAGCCCCAGCCCCGTGCCCTTGACTTTGCCCGTCTTGTCGGCGCGGAAGAAGCGGTTGAAGATGTAGGGCAGGGCATCGGGCGCGATGCCCACGCCGTTGTCCTCCACCTCCAGGCGGGCGCTGCCGTCGGGCTGGAGCCGCCCGCGCACCAGCAGGTGCAGCCCCGGGGCGGGGTTGTTCTTGAGCGCGTTCTCCATGAGGTTGAAAAACACCTGCGACCAGTAAAACTTGTCGCCGTGTAGCACAAAGGGACGCGGGGAGAAATCCGTGTGCACGGCGGCGTTCTGCGCGCGCGCCATCGCCTCCAAGCGCAGCTGCACATCGTCGACCACCTGCGCGAGGTCAAAATCCGCCGCTTTCAGGTAGCTTTGGTCGGGGCTCTCGAGGCGCGAGACGGTCAGCATGTCCTCCACCAGGCGCACGATGCGGTCGGCGTGCTTCCTCATGAGCGTGAGTGAGCGCGTGCGCATGGCCTCATCGGCTGCCAGCGAGGGCTCCTCCAGCAGATTTTCGAGATAACCGCGGATGATGGTGAGCGGCGTGCGCAGCTCGTGCGAGGCGTTGGCCACAAACTCGCGGCGGATGAGCTGCGCGCGCTGCATCTCCGTGATGTCGTGAAACACGATGCCGATGTGGCGGTCAACATTGCCCAGCGGGGTGGCGGTGCTGCGGTAGACATACTCGCGACCGTGGCGGGTGAGGCGCAGGGTGCTCTCCACGCGCCGCCGCGCGGCCACGGCCTCCTCCACCACGCGGCGCAGCTCGCAGTCCGGCAGCATGCGGATGAGGTTGACGGTGCTCTCGGGCGCGATGCCCAGCAGCTCGCTTGCCGCGCGGTTGCTCATGACGAGCCGCCCCGAGGGACGCACCAGCAAAAAAGGCACGCCCAGCGCCTCCAAAAAGAGCGCTTTGTCGTTGCGCACATGCTTTTCGAGCTCCTCGCGCATCTCGCGCAGGTACTCCAGCTCGCGAATGTCCTCCCTCGCGCGCTCGCGAAGCGCGACCAAGCGGTAGTGCAGGTAGATGAAGGGGATGGCGGCGGAGAGCAGCATCAACCCGATGGTGATGTTCCAGGTAACCATGCGTCGGGCTCAGGGTAGCGCAGCGCGGGGGCAAAAGCAAGTGTGCAGTGCGTGTCGCGCGACCCTCGTCCGGTGATTTTTACGCCACAAAGGGAGGGGCGCTTCGCCTTGTGAACAAGCACGCTATTTTTTCGCTTGACTTGTCCTTGGCTTTTCGCTTTAATTCCCCCACAGCATCGCCGGCTTGGCGGAATGGTAGACGCGATCGACTCAAAATCGATTTCCCGCAAGGAGTGTAGGTTCGAGTCCTATAGCCGGTATGACAATTCAAGGGCACCGCTTTGTAGGCGGTGCCCTTATTCGTTGGAGCGCGGTGCCTGTTGTCCCAAAACAGGCAGGGGAGCCCGGCGGGGCTCCCCTGCGGTGGTGCGCGACTGAATCGCGGATTTTAGGGAACAGCGACCCAGATGTGCGAGTCTTGCGAGAAGAAGGGGGCTTCGAAATCGTTGCCGCCGCGCCAGCAGCCGGCTGCCTTGATCTGCTTCTTGAGCTCGGCCTCATCGGGCATGGAGAAGTTCGTGCGGAAGATTTCGATGTCCTCCTTGCGCGGCTTGCTCATGTCCTGGATGAGCAAGCAGAAGCCGAAGCCGCCGCCGGGAACTTCCGAGACGAGAATCTCGATGGGGCAAACCTCGCCCTCCTTCACCTCAAAGACGGTGCCGGCCGCCAGACCGCCGACGTTGACGTTCCAGTCCTTGGTCTTGGGGTAGGGGATGAACTCGTAGCCCTTGTGCGTCTTTTCGCGCCCGGAGGCAATGGCTTCCTTGTAGGCCTGGGTGGTGCCCATGTTGCCGCAGGCAAGGGGTTTCTTGTCATCGTACATGGTGGGCAGGCACCAGCCGGCCTCCAGCACCAGCTTGCTCTTGAAACGCACCATGAGGGTTTCGTCGCCCACGCCGACAAAGCGGAACTTGCCCGTCTTGGGGGCTTTGACCTTGCCGCGATAGACCGCCAGCCAGGCCGAGGGCTTGCACTTGTCCTGGCAGTTGAAGGCGATGGGGGCGTATTTCGCCAGACAGGTGGGCAGGAAGAAGTTGGAGGCGTACAGCTTCGTGGGGGAGGAGTAGTACTTGTTGAGCACGCTGGGGCTCCAGCTCTTGGTGAAGTCGTAGAGAATCTTGTGCACCTTGGCGCGACCCTCGTCGCTCAGCGAGCCGTCTTCCTTGAGCTTGATGCCCGTGGAGGCACCGCCCTTGGTGAGCTTGAGGTCGTAGAAGGTGCCCTCGAGCGCCGAGCCGCCGGGCGAGCCGCCCATGCCGCCGCCCTCATCGCCCAGGCTGTCGCCCAGCCCGGCGTCAAGCCCCATGCCGATGTCGATGCTCATGCCGTCGTCCTGCGAGTCGTCCATGGGGATGTCGACCTGCGCCATAGCGACGGGCGCGGCACCGGTCGCCACGATGACGGAGGGTGCCACCGTGTTGGAGGGGGTGGCGGCCTTGGAGCTGAGCTGCTGGGTGGTGGGCACCGCGCGGGCGGGCAGGTTTTCGGCGGGCGGGGTGTAGCCGATGAATTCGGCCTCCTGTTCAATGGCGATGAGAATCACCGTGCCGTACAGGATGGCAGCGCCGAAGGCAATCAGCGCTGCCATGGCGCCGAAGGAGGTGAGTTTGCTGCGCAGAGCGTCCTTGCGGAGTTTTGCCTCCGCTTCTTCGCTCATTTGGATGTGAAGAGCCATAGTCGGTTAGAGAGTTCGGATTGTTCTGCCTGTTGTTATCGCGCATGCGCCCGCTGCTGTCCAGCCAAAAGCGCGTGCGGAGCGTTACATTTGCGCTACAGGGTGATGCCCAGTTGCTCGGGCAGGGCGATGCGCGGGCGCTCGGTGAGGATGTCTCCGCCGTGGCTACCCACGGCTACCGTGTGCTCAAAGTGGGCGGCGAGCGAGCCGTCGGCGGTGACGGCGGTCCACTCGTCGTCCAGCACGCGCACGCGGAAGCTACCTAGCGTGATCATCGGTTCGATGGCCAAAATCATGCCGCGCTTGAGCCGGGGCAGGTGGTAGGAGGGGCGGTAGTTGGGGATTTGCGGTTCCTCGTGCAGGTGGCGCCCCACGCCGTGCCCCACGTAGTCGCGCACGATGCCGAAGCCGAAGGGGCGCACATAGTCCTCGATGGCGCCGCAGACCTCGAGCAGCGAGTTGCCCTGCTTGGCCTCGGCAATGCCGCGGAAGAGGGCTTCTTCCGTGACGGCGAGCAGGCGTAGCGCCTCTTCGCTGCAGCGCCCCACAGGCAGGGTCATGGCGTTGTCGCCGTACCAGCCGTCGACGATGGCGCCGGTGTCGAGGCTCACGATGTCGCCCTCGCGCAGTACGCGCGCGCCGCCGATGCCGTGCACGATTTCCTCGTTGACGGAGATGCAAAGCTGCCCGGGGTAGCCGCCGTAGCCGAGGAAGGCGTTGCCGCATTTCTCGCGGCGGAAGAGCTCGGCGGCGTAGTTGTCAATTTCCTTGGTGGTGATGCCGGGGCGCACGATGGGCATGAGATCCATCAGGATGCGGGCGGAGACTTCGCCGGCGCGGCGCAGTTTGGCGATTTCGTTGGGGTTGCGGACGGGGATGCGGTCGGACATGGCTGTGGATGCACTCAGTATAGCACGCCTGCGGCGATGCGCAACCCCGACTCCCCCGTTCTGACGCGAATTTGCCGTCGAGGGGGCGCATGGGTGTCGCGTTGTTCCGACAAAACAATGGCGATTCCCGAAAGAATCGCCATTGTTTACGCGGGGCAGGGAGCTGCCCCGCTGAGGGGATGTGGCACTAATTAGCCTGATCGAAGGTGATCAACCCGCCGTGAATCGTATTCTCATCGAGCAGAAAGGGGTCGCCGAGGCTTCCGGTACTGAGGACGGGGGTCACGGTGATCGGAAACACCGGCGTGTAGCTGCCGTTCGTGGAGGGTTTAACCTCACCGGGGATGTCGAGTGTAAAAGCGATGGGGCTTACGGAGATGGGATACGGATTGCCGGGTTGCCCGTAAAAGGCCTTGAAGTGCTCGTCAGAACCGATGCCCGAGCTATTGATGGTAATCTGGAGACGTGTGCGCCAGCCACCGTTTGTTTGGGTGGTGTTGCTGAACGAGAAGATGCAGTTGTACGGCGAAGAGTCACCCCATCTGGCGGTTCCGGTGTTGCGTCCGACGCCGGTCGTATGCGTCACGAAGTTAATAGACAGCGTTTTCTCGCCGTCCAAAGTCATCTTGTGAGTGGCGAGCAGTTTGGCAACTTGGGCATCGGGATTCGTATCCGAACCGCTCCCGCCTCCCCCGCAGGAGCTCAGCGAAATTGAGGTGAGAGCAAGAGTGCCGCATGCAAGCGCCGTCAGTGCACCTGCCTTGAAAAAGGAGGGAAGCAGAGTGATTTTCATGATGGTGGTAAAGAGCTTCAACGCTGTCATTCTACAGCTTTGCAAATGCTGTAAATATAAATGCATTAAGCATCAACTACTTATAATTACATCCCGCGCCGGGCGCGATACTGCACCACCGCCCAAGCGCTTTTTTTTTAAGGTTCTGAAAAAAAAACTTGCTTTCCGCATTTGCAATGCTGTAGACTACAACTGCGGCAAGTCATGTCGGCGTACACTATGAAGCAAAATCGTTTTCTCCTTTCGTTGGGCCGGGCTGCCCTGTTGGCCGTGGCTGTTGTTGGTACCTTTTTTGTGACGAGTACTGCGTTGAGTTCCTGTGGCGGCGGGGGGGGATCGAAGGATTCCCAAAGTATCACCTACGGGGAGTTCGCGCGCGGTCAGAAGAAGATTTATCTTCTCGGCAACTCGTGGATGGTCATGGAGGGCGGGGCAACTCATATCAACGGAGCTCCGCCTGTTCAGGGATGGTTTTATCCCTATGACGGAACGCTGGTGAAAGGTTCCTGCGCTTGCATCTTTACCCCGACCCCGGCTCCGAGCGGCTCCGACGATCAGCCCATGAGCGGTTCGGTGAGCATAGACGTCGCGATGGGCAGCAACCCGTTCAGAACGAGTACGGCGTATGCGTCTTTCCTGGGCTTGACGGATGTGGCAGAGCTGAATTTGAGCAGCAATGTCGTAACGCTCAATTTCGCCAACATGACCTGGTCTATTCAGGTGACGGGGTCGGTGAAATATTCCAGTGTGGATGCGACGAAAGACTTGAGCGAGGCGATTACGGAGAATCCGAAAGGGTCGTTCGTCATCGGCCGCTGAGGAGGCACTATCGGTGCATGCGAAAACGCCGCTCCGTTCAAGGGGCGGCGTTTTCGCGGTTTTCGGCGGAACCCTCGACGTTATTTCGACACGTTGAAGCGGAATTCCACCACATCGCCGTCGCGGACCACGTAGTCCTTGCCCTCGATGCGGAGCTTGGCCGTCTCCTTGGCCTTGAGCAGGGAGCCGCAGGCCACGAGATCCTCGTAGGCCACCACCTGCGCCGCGATGAAGCCGCGCTCAAAGTCGGTGTGGATGACCCCGGCCGCCTGCGGTGCCTTGGCTCCGGCGGGGATGGTCCAGGCCTTGGTCTCCTTGACCCCCGTGGTCAGGTAGGTGCGTAGCCCGAGTAGGCGGTAGACCGCGCGGATGAGCTCGCTCACGCCGCTGTCGGGCACGCCGATGTCGTGCAGGTAGTCCTGCGCCTCGGTCGGGTCGAGCTCGGCGAGCTCCTCTTCGATGCGGGCGGAGATGACCACGGCCTCCGCATTGTGGTGCTCGGCCACGTAGCGGCGCACGGCGGAGACGTAGGGATGCGCGTCGGGCTGTTGCAGCGCCTCGGCCAGCTCCTCCTCGCTGACATTGCAGGCGAAAATGCTCTTCTTGGAGGAGAGTAGGTAAAAACTCTTGAGCAGCTTGCGCTCATCCTCGCTCAGCTCCAGGGTGGAGGCCGGCTTGCCCGCGTCCAGATGGGGGATGAGCTTCTCCATAAGCGCGACCTCGGCCTTGGCTTCCTTGTCGCCGCCGCGCGCCTTCTTGATGCGGCTCTCCAGGCGCTTCTCCATGGCGGCCAAGTCGGCCAGGATAAGCTCGTCGTTGATGATTTCGATGTCGCGCACGGGGTCGACCGAGCCGAGCTCGTGGATGATGTCGTCGTTCTCGAAGCAGCGCACGACCTGCACGATGGCATCCGTCTCGCGGATGTTGGCGAGGAACTTGTTGCCCAGCCCCGCGCCCTCGGACGCGCCCTTCACCAGCCCCGCGATGTCCACAAACTCGATGGCGGCGGGCACGATGCGCTCGCTCTTGCTCATCTCGGCCAGCACGGCGAGCCGGGGGTCGGGCACCTCGACCATGCCCACGTTGGGATCAATGGTGCAGAAGGGGTAGTTGGCCGCCTCGGCTTTGCGCGAGCGCGTGACAGCGTTGAAGAGGGTGGATTTTCCCACGTTGGGCAGACCTACGATACCGGCTTGGAGCATAACGCCGTGCAGCCTAGCACGCAGGGCGCCCGAATGCAAGACCGAAGCACGGCATGAGCGCCCGCTGCCCGTTTTTAGTATTGCTATGGTGGGGGGATTGTGCTACCATCCCGCGCGGCGGGTATTTGCTGTGGAGCCTTTGTGCCGGTACAATGCTGTGGATGCCGGGGCGGGGGCAAAAAATCTGTGCTTGCCCGCAACTCACAATCACACTATGTCTGATTACACCACGAAAGTCATGGATCAGGTGCGCGCCAAGAATGCGCACGAGCCTGAGTTCATCCAAGCGGTGCAGGAGGTAATCACCACGATTGCCCCTGTGCTCGATGCTCACAAGAAGTACGAGGACAACTGCATCCTCGAGCGCATCACCGAGCCGGAGCGCACCATCATATTCCGCGTGCCGTGGACGGATGACAAGGGCAACATCCATGTCAACCGAGGATACCGCGTGGAGTTCAACAGCGCTATCGGGCCCTACAAGGGCGGGTTGCGCTTTCACCCCTCCGTCAACCTCGGCATCCTCAAGTTCCTGGGCTTTGAGCAAATCTTCAAGAACTCGCTCACCACGCTCGCCATGGGCGGCGGCAAGGGCGGTTCCGACTTCGACCCCAAGGGCAAGAGCGACCGCGAGGTCATGCGCTTCTGCCAGAGCTTCATGACCGAGCTGCAGCGCCACATCGGCCCCGACACGGACGTGCCCGCCGGTGACATCGGCGTGGGCGGTCGCGAAATCGGCTACCTCTTCGGCCAGTACAAGCGCCTGCGCAACGAATTCACGGGCGTGCTGACGGGCAAGGCCCTGCACTGGGGCGGCTCGCTCATCCGCCCGGAGGCCACGGGCTACGGCTGCGTCTACTTCGCTCAGAACATGCTCGCCACCAAGGGCGACAGCGTGGAGGGCAAGGTCTGCGTCGTGTCCGGCTCCGGCAATGTGGCGCAGTTCCTCGTCGAGAAGCTCAACCAGCTCGGCGCCAAGGTCGTCACCATGTCCGACTCCGACGGCTATGTCTATGACCCCGCCGGCATCGACCTGGAGAAGGTGCACTGGATCATGGAGCTCAAGAACGTGCGCCGCGGCCGCATCCGCGAGTACGCCGACGCCTTCCCCGGCGTGCAGTACTTCCCCGGGCAGCGGCCCTGGAGCGTGCCCTGCGACTGCGCCTTCCCCTGCGCCACGCAGAACGAAATCAACGGCGCGGAGGCCGCCACCCTCATCAAGAACGGCTGCAAGCTCGTGGCCGAGGGTGCCAACATGCCCACGGATCTGGACGGCATCAACGCCTACCTGGAGGCCAAGATTCTCTACGGCCCGGCCAAGGCGGCCAACGCCGGCGGCGTGGCCACCTCCGGTCTGGAGATGGCGCAGAACAGCCAGCGCCTCAACTGGACGAGCGAGGAGGTCGACGCCAAGCTCTTCGACATCATGAAGAACATCCACGAGAACGCCTACACGCACGCGCAGGAGTTCGCCGCCGCTACGGGCAGCACGGATGGCTTCACCAACTACGTGGCCGGCGCGAACATCGCGGGCTTCGTCAAGGTGGCCGATGCCATGATTGACCAGGGGCTGGTCTGATCGGGTTTTTCCCCATGCAAACAGCCGCAGCAGGTGAGACCTGCTGCGGCTGTTTTGTCATCGGCGGGGGCGCTTACCTGCTCGGGGGCAGGATGCCCGCCTCTTGCAGCAGCGCGTCCGGGTTCGGGTCGCGCCCCATGAAATCGCGGAAGAGCTCGGCGGCGGGCTTGCTGTCGCCCTTGGAGAGCACCGCCTCGCGGAAGGACGCCCCCGTCGCCGCATTCAGCACCCCCTCGCGGCGGAAGCGCGTGAACGCATCCGCCTGCAGCACCTCCGCCCACTTGTAGCAGTAGTAGCCCGCGCGGTAGCCGCCGCTGATGCAGTGCGTGAAGTGGCGCATGAGCGAGGGGCCGTGCTGCGTGAGCGGCAGCTTCCACGGCGCGAGCAGCTCGCGGGTGGCCGTGTCCAGATCCTTGCCCGCAAACACGCGATCGTAGTGTTCATGGATGTCGAAATCCAGCCGCGCGAGCACCAGCTGCCCCATGATGCTCGAAGCCGGGCGGAAGAAACGGCTGGCGAGCAGCCGCTGCTGCAGCTCGGTCGGCAGAGGCTCGCCCGTGGCGTAGTGGCGGGCAAAGAGCGCCAGCCCCTCGGGCTCCCAGGTCCAGTTCTCGTTGATCTGGCTGGGCAGCTCGACAAAATCCCAGGCCACGCGGGTGCCGCTGTGCGCGCGCAGCTCCGTGTCGCTGAGCATCACATGGAGCATGTGCCCGAACTCGTGGAAAAGCGTCTCTGCGTCGCTGTGGCTCAGCAGTGCGGGCTTGTCGCCCACGGGGGCCGTCAGGTTGCCGCACAGCGCCGCCAGGTGCGGGGTGTGCGGGCGTCCCCCCGCCGCCGGCTGCCCATAGCGCAGCGGCATGACCCAGGCTCCCGCCCGCTTGGTGGCGCGGGGGAAGGGGTCGAGGTAGAAGGAGCCCAGGTGCGCGCCCGTCTTGTTGTCGTAGACGGCGAACAGTTGGGTGTCCGGGCTCCACACCTCGGCATAGCCGGCCGGCAGCTCCTGCCCCTCGCTCAGGCAGACCGAGGGCAGCTCGCGCACCGAGATGTCGTACAGGTGGCTGTAGAGGGCGAACATGCCCCGGCGCACGTTCTCATAGCTCAGGTAGGGGCGCAGCTCCTCGGGGTCGAAGTTGTAGGTGCGCTGCATCAGCTTGCGGGTGTAGTAGAGCGTGTCCCAGGGGGCGAGCGCCTCCACCTTTTCCCCGCGCAGCTCGCCGACAAAATCCAGCAGCTCGCGGCACTCGCGCTCAAACGCGGGGCGCAGCTCCTCCATCATGCCGTAGATGAAGGCCTGCGCCTTGGCGGCGCTGTCGACCATGCGGTGCGCCGCCACCATGTCTGCATAGCCGCGGAAGCCCAGCAGCGCGGCCAGCTCGCGGCGCAGCTCCATGATGCGCTCCACCAGCGGGGCGTTGTCCCAAGGGGCGGTGCTGCCCACCGTGTCCAGCCCCTCGCGGCAGGCGCGGCGCGTGGACTCGACATCGCAGCAGCGCAGCACCTCGTACACGCTCGTGGGGTCGAGCGTCACCAGATACTCGGGAGCCTCCGCGCTGCCGTAGCCCTTGGCCGCTGCGCGCTCGCGCGCCTTGAGCAGCCAATCCTCGCTCATGCCCGCCAGCGCGGCGGGGTCGCTCAGCCGCAGCTCCCAGGCGTTGGTCGCATCCAGCACATTCTTGTCAAAGCTGTCGCAGAGCTTGGCCAGCTCCTGCTCGATGGCGGTCTTGCGCTCCTTCTGCTGCGGCGTCAGCTCGGCGCCGCTGTCGCGGAAGGCATCGCAGACCTGCTGCACAAAGCGCTGCTTCTCCGGCGAGAGCTCGCGCACCCAGGGCTGCTGCGCGGCCGATTTGAACACCGCCCACAGCCCGGCATCCGCGCTGAGCCCGGATTCAAAGGCGCTGACGAGCGGCGTGAGCTCCTCCTCGGCGGCGCGCAGCTCGGGGCTGTCCGTCGTCATGGACAGGTTCGCGAGAAAGGCCGTGGCCAGCTCCACATCATCGCACAGGGACTCAAAGGCGCCGAAGGTGTTGTCGTAGCTCGCCGCCTCCGGCGCCACGGCGCAGATGGCGGCGCGGCGCTGCTGCGCGCGCTCTAGGGCATACTTCGTGTCGCGCACGGCGCGCTCCCCGCTCATGCGCGACCAGCGCGGGTAGCCCTCGTGCTGCAGGAAGGGGTGCTCCGCTGCATCGGGCGCGGGCAGTGCGGCGGCCGTTGCGGCGGGGGCGGGCGGGGGCATGTCCGCCGGAGCTGCGGTGCAGCAGCCCAGCGCGATACTCATCAAGATCAGGTGTTTGGTCATAAAATCGGTGTGCTCGGTCGGTCGCGGGCTTCGGCGCGCTCAGCGTTGCGCCTCGGCCGCGCGACAGGCCCACTCGTAGCACAGCGGGTAGTTCAGCTGACCGCCGGGCAGGGTGGGGATGTAGGGCACGGGCACAATCATCTGCAGCTGCCATTGCGAGGGGCGCCCCTCGTTCATGATGCTGTAGCGCAGCGACACAGTCTCATTGGGGTGTACTGTCTTGTGCAGCGCCGAGAGCAGCACCAGCCGCTCGCCGCACGCGCGGTCAGGGACGGCCACCACCGCCAGCTGCCGCTGCGGCGCGTTCGGATCGGCCTTAAAGATTTTCAGCAGGAGATCCTCCAGCTCCTCGTGGGGCACGGGCTCGCCCTCCACCTGCGAAAAGCGGATCTTGCGCGCATCGATGACCAGGCGCCCCTCGGCGTTCAGGTGGCCGATGTCGCCCGTGCAGAACCAAGCCCCTCGGTGGCGTTCGCGGCTCGCCTCCTCATCGTCGGCATAGGCGGGCGCCACCATCGCCCCCTTGAGCCAGATCAGACCCGGCTGCTGCGGCGCGCTCAGCTCGTGCTCGCGGTAGGGGTCGGTGATGCGCAGGGCGATGCCGGGCGCAGGCTGCAATCCGCGGGGGTGGGGGGGCTCCGCCCCGGCCTGTGCCGGGCGCAGGTCGACGGCGACCAGCGGCGTGGCCTCGGTCAGCCCGTAGGCTTCGGAGAGTTGCAGCCCGTGCTCGCGCGCGGCCTGCGCGGCGAGGCGGCGGGGCAGGCGATCGCCCGTGGTGAGGCAGAGCCGCAGCCCCGTAAAGGCATCGCGCTCGGCCCCGCGCAGCAGCTCGGCCATGCGGCGGGGCGGCAGCGCCACCACGCGCACGGATTCGCGGCGGATGAGCGTGCGCAGGCGCTTGGCGGCCTGCGGGTCGGGGTAGGTGATGAGCCGGCAGCCCGCCAGCAGCGGCAGCAGCAGCGAGAAGAGCAGCCCGCCCGGCTCGTGCAGGGGTTGCGCGCAGAGCACGGGCTCGCCGGGGCGCAGGCGCAGCAGCTCCTGCGCCGAGCGCAGCGCCGCCATCAGCGCCTGTTGCGACACGGGCACCGCCTTGGGTGTCCCCGTGGTGCCGCGCGTGAAGCGCAGGGTCGCCTCGTCCCCGGGGCGGGGCAGGCGCAGCAGCCGCAGCAGCTGCGGGCGGGGCAGGAAGCGCAGCAGCGCGCGCCACAGGCGCAGCCGCCCGCCCTGATCGCTCAGCAGCTCATCGATGAAAATGAGGTCGCGCTGGCGCGGCCAGGCAAAGCGGTTCTGCTTCTGCACAAAGCGTTGCTCGGTGATGAGGCGCGTGAGCCCCGCGCTCTGCATGATGCGGCGCAGCTCCTCGGCCGAGGCCGTGTAGTCCACGTTGACCGCCTCGATGCCGCAGAGCGCGCAGGCCGCATGCGCCACCACGGCCCAGCGCCCCGGCGGCAGCACAATGCCCAGGCGCCCGTGGCGGGAAAAGCGGCTCAGATCGCGGCGCAGCACGAGCGCGGGCGCCAGCAGGTCGCGGTAGCGCGTGGAGCTGTCGTCCACCCCGTCCGTCAGCACGGCATCCGGGTGCTCCAGCAGCGCATGCAGCAGCGCTTCGCCCGGGGATTCCGGCAGCGCGTGCCACGCCTGCGCCGCCGCCTCCGCCGCGGCCTCGGCCCACTGCATCTGCACGCGCAGCCCCACCCCCTCGCCGGGAAGCTGCCGGGGCAGGAAGCGCAGCACGCTCTCCGCACCCGCCGCTCCCTGCCGCTGCCCCGACCAGAGAGCCTGCATCGGCAGGCGCAGGGATTCGGCCAGCTGCGTGAGCGAGGCGGGCGGGTGCGGCGGCTCGACCCGGTCGGCCTCGGCCGGCGGCAGCAGCACCACATGGCGTCCGCTGTGCAGCAGGTCGCGCACGCGCTGAGCCATGAGCTCGCGGCTCATCTGCGCGGCATCGAGCCTGCCGCCCGCCGCGTGCGTCTCGAGCAGGTGCGCAATGACCTCATCCGTCGGTCGGTGGTGCAGCTCCGCCACCCAGGCCAGGCGCTCGCGCCCCAGCTCCTGCTCCAGCAGCTGCATCGTCGGCAGGTCAGCACGGTTGAGCAGGAACAACATCGCTTGTTCCGGCACATGCTCCCGACCCTCGACCCTCGGCTCGCTCATCTGCGGGGCAGTATAGCACAGCCCCGCCCGCCCGCAAAGCAGAAAGTGCGTGTGAGCGCCCGCGCCGGGACCATGGCGGAAAAATACTTTTCGCGACAAATATATCGTCAAATATCCTCTTTTCGCTTGACTTGTCGCTGTGAAAAGGGTATCAAGATGGGGTATGAAACTTCATCTCCCTTTCCGCCTTCGGGCATCTTTGCTGGCCGCCATCGCCATGCTGGGCGGCATTGTCCCCACCTTGTCCACCGGTTCGCTCGCGGTCGGTGTCTGCGCCTACACGCTGAGTGTCAGCACCGCGCAGGCGAGTACCACCATCTCTGTGATGGGGGATGAGCTCATTAGTGATTGGCGCGATGGAAGCACCATCGCCGGTATGCCTTTTGCCAATGGAGACACAGTCCGCTTTGAGTCCTGGACGAACAGCGCCGCAACACTGGGAGAGTCCGTTACCGCCAAGTTGGTGCTAGAGAAGAACAGCTCGCTTGAGCTCAATGCGGGAGCCGCCTTTGGCGCGGGGACGACCATCAACAACAGCGGTACGCTCATCCTTCACTCGTCGACCGTTCTCGGTGCGGCAAAGCTCGAGCGGGCCTCGAACAACAACTCCTGGGTCGTGGTGGATTGGGGGAACGACGCGACGGTTACGCTGGGGGGAGCGCTGGAGAACTATAGGGGGAACCTGAAAATTCAGAACTCGGCCTACACTCTGACCGCTGCGGAGAACCAGTACCTGTCTGTCTATCTCAGCGGCGGCAGTACGGAGGAGAAGCGTTCCATCTTGACGCTGGCGAATGCTGAGTACAAAAAGGCCTTCCGCTTTGAAGGCTTCTCGGAGCTGAAGGTCGAGGGCGGGAATACTGCCAAGCTCACGGGCACCACGTCCGGCAGCGGCACGCTGATCAAAAGCGGCGCGGGCACCTTGGCCTTGCAATATATCAACTCCACGCACAACGGTACCCTGGATATTCGCGAGGGCTCGGTTTTGTGGGGGCTGGATGGTGCTACGAGCAAGTATCAGGTGAATACCATTGAATTTGAACGGATTAACATTGCTTCGGGTGCTCAGTGGATCGACGGGCATGTCGGGGTCAACATGTCCGACCAAACCGATATCTATAGCACGGGCGGCACGATCAAGACGGTCGATGTGGTGTTCACCACCGATGATTTCGGTCCGCTGACCAACTACTACCGCTCCCTGCATGTGAACGGTGGCGCGGCGACAACCCTGACCAGCACCTGGAAGGAGTCGCGCCGTTTCGCCCTGCTGACCACGGAGAGTGGCAGCGCCGCCTTGGTGCTCAACGATACGGCCTCCGCCTCGGAAGCCGTGCACAATGTCTTCGATGAGGTTAAGCATTTCAACGGCACCATTACCAGCCAAATCAATTGCGGCTACGGCACCAATAAGCATCTGGTGATCGAAACTGTCGATTTGATGTCCGGCGATGGGCTGACCGTGAGGCACGGGCGCGATCAGGGTTCTCTGGAAATCGAGTCCTACGAGGGGCGCAAGATCGGGGAAGGCTCCTGGGTGGTTCAGGGCGGCTACTATGTGCATAACAGCTTCAGCATGGAGGAGGGCTCCCTTTCGGTGAGCGGCGCTCTGCGCTCGGATTTCGGCTCGGTGAGTGTGAGCGGTGGAAGCGCCACGGTCGGTTCGGTGGCGGTCGTGGCTCTGGAGGCCACGGGCGGCACCTTGAGCATCACCGGGAGTGCTGAGGCCACCGCTACGCAACTGGAGGTAGGCAGCCTGCACCTCAGCGGAGCGACAACGACAATCAGTGGCGGCGATGCAGGCGCCGGGCAGTTCGTGAATGCGGTGGTGCAGCACGATCTCGCGATTACTGACGGGGCTTCGCTGAATCTGAACGGTGATCTGCGTGCTTCCTCGCTGCGTGTCGAGGGGGGTACGCTGGCGGTGACCGACCTGAGCGCGGGGACGGCAAGCTTCGATCACGCTGTGATTACGGTGGGGGGTGCGTTGACCGTTACCAACTCCTTTGCCCTGACGGCGGGCAGTACGCTCACCGCAACGCAGGGAGAGTCGAACCTGGGGAGCTATGCCGCCATCGCCGGTCAAATGGATGCAACGGGGCAGAATGTGACGGCCGGAGCCCTGCAGTTGAGCGAGGGTGCTTCGTTGACATCCCGGAATCTGACGGTCGGGTCGCTGGATATCGGCGGCGGCACGTTGACCGTGGCAGACACAATCCGGGTGAAGGATGTGCTGACCATGAACTATGGCGGCACGCTGAATCTCGGCACGGGCGGCATTGAGCTCTCGGAGAACATCGTGTTGGCTTACAACAGCGGCAGGAATCTCGTGGACATCAGCGGGGTGACCTTGCAGAAGATGAATTTGGATTTGTCCGCTTTGACTGAGGGGGATTTTACCTATGTCGAAGCAAGCAACGAGTATGAATTGGATTTGGGTATTTCTTCCGGGAACAGCACGGGGGCGGTTCATATCGCCTCGCTGACGTCGAGCCAATACCGTGTGGAGGCTGTCGGAGAGACCCTCCATCTCTTCATCAAGGGGGGCACGCAGGCAGAAAATCCCTGGGATCAGAATTGGGGAGCAGCCGTGGCTTCCCGTGGGGCTTCCTACAGCGACATGGGTGCTCCCCTTCGTGTCGGTCAATACCAGCTGGGGCTTTACGGCACAGCTGCCGATGACCATAATCAGACGATTGCAGCCACTCTGGTAGGGGGTACGTCCAACTTGGACATGGGACGCGCCAACAACGTTTTCGGCGGTGCCTACTCCACGCGGGGAAGCAACTATGCCACCGGGGACGTACTGACACGCGATGTCTGGATGAAGCTGAAGGTCGAGCCCGGTTACGACAATGTCTTTAACATGGTGGCCGGCGGCAGCTACAACAATCAGGTGGACGAAAGTACTACAAATGGCTCGTGGAGCCTCCGGGGTGATGTGCATATCGATGTGGATGCCGGTGTGAAGGTCACCAGCATTGCCGGCGGTAATGTGTTCTCCCGCAGCGATAACCATGCCGATTTTGAGGGCGATGCCTATATCTCCGTGCACGGGTCGGACATCATCGATTCGGTCATCGGCGGCAATATCTTGGCCGGTACGTCGGGGCAGCATATGACGCACCGGGGCGATACCTACCTGTCTTTGTACAGTGCTTTGTCGCACGATGGGGGCTCTACGGAGGTCAGGGATTACGATGCAGTCGGTTATGTGCCGGGAGATGTCGTCAGCTTCAGCCCGAACGCTGTCATCGGTGGTAACTTCACCACCGGGCGCGGCGCCTTCACCACGACCGTGGAGGGAGACTCGCATCTGGTCTTTGCCGGCTTCAGTGGCACCACGAACAAAACGGTGGTCGGCGGCAACTACGGGTATGCGAACAACGGAACGCAGACTGTGGAAGGCGAGACCGAGATTGTCTTCCGCGGGCTCGGCGATGCGACCTTCGGCTATGCCGTGGTGGCAGGCAACGGATATTGGGATTGGAACAATAGTGTGACGCAGGCGCAGACGGCGGGGGACGCTGTCATTCGTGCGGAGGGTAGCCAAGATCTCGTGCTGAACGGTGTGATTGGCGGTCACATGCTGAGCGGGCGGTGGAACAATACCCACAGCCAAAGTCAGGGAGAAAATACGCTCATTGAGCTGGAAACAGGGGTCACTCTTAAAAGGGTTCATTTCGATTTTAATACCGAGATGGAGGCAAAGGAGACTTCCCTGACCGCCGCGCTGGTGGGCGGGAGCTTCTATTGGGACTATATGGACCAAGAGGCAACCTATGATTTGAGCCAGACGCATGACGGCAACACCGGAATTTCCCTCGGCAGCGCCACGGCGCCATCGAGCTCCGAGGCGAGTATTGTCGGTGGTCACTACCTGTACACAGACGATGTATATTCTCCTGCTAACAACAACTTCAGTGTTTGTGCTACCCAGACGCAGGGGGGGGCGGTGAGCATCTCGGTGACCAACATGGATTTGAAGAGCTCGTCCGCAGCGCTCGTTGCGGGCAACTCGGCAGAGGGCAAGGCGCAGAGCGTGACGCAGGTGGCCACGGATGCCCTGAGTGTGTGGGGACGGCAGCTGCGCGTCAGTGACACGAAGTGCGGTATCATCGGCGGTCATTTTGTCAACCTGGAGGGGAATGTGGAATCCATTTCCCAGCGCATCGCGGGTAATGTGAGTGTGGAGCTCGTCGACTCCTCGATCGCGGCCGCTACCTACGGCGTCATAGGTGCGGGGGCGGTCTTTAGCACGAGCGCTGCCACGCAGACGCTGGAGGGCTCGGTGTCGTTGACTCTGGATGGGGTGCGTACCGACATGACGGATCCCGATAATACGACCAATGCTGCCGTGGTGGGTGGGCACGTTTCCAACAACGGCACCTCTACCATCAAGGGCGACATTGCCCTGACGCTGACGGGCGGCTCCTACAATGACACGGTGATCGGCGGTACGGCCGGTGCTAACAAGGCCACCTGCCACGACGTGTCGATCGTGGCACAGAATACGGAATTTCTCGGTAAGGTCGCCCTTATCGGCGGACACCGCAGCAGCAACGGCGAGCTTAACGATGTCAATATCACGCTGACCGACTGTACGGTCTCCGGCATCTTGTACGGCGGTTCCTCCGGCTCGATATGGCAGGGGAACATCAGCATCGAGCTGGTCGGTGGGACATACAGCGGCGATATCATCGTCGCCGGCAACAATACCTCGTATACAGGCAGCACGACGCTCACCATCCATGAGGGAACGACGATTACAGCCTCGGCGGTACACGGTCAGGGCGCGAACTGGGTGGCGGGTAACAGCACGCTTCGCTTTGTGGATGAGGGCGTCTTCCAATATGGCTCGACCGTATTCTACAAATTCAACTATGTTGATGTGGAGCATGTGAACAGCGTGGTGAAGCTGCAATCCAGCATGCAGGGGCTCGGGAAGATTGTCAACAAGGTGGGTGAAGGTACTCTGGAACTCACGGCGGGCAACAATATGGCGGAGTCGATGGATGTGCGCGAAGGTACGCTGACGCTGCCGACGGATGCGGCTCCTACCAGCCTCATGATCAATCACCTGTATGTGCGCAATGACGCCGTGCTGAATGTCGGCAATGGCGGGGTGAGCACGCGGGGTGAGCTGGTGCTCAGCGCCGGGTCCACCCTGCAGGTGGACGGAACCGGTATTCTTTCGGGCAATATGCGGAGTTCGGGCGCTGCCATGCAGGTCACCAACCTTGTGTGGGGCGACCAGACTGTCGATGAGAATAGCCGCGTGACGCTGGATCTCGGGGATCATCTGGAATCCATAGCGGATGCCGAGGGGCGTTACACGGTAGCGCTTTTCACCGGCCTGAGTCAGGAGACGATTCAGGGGATCGCCTTTACGAGTTCGGTGGGCGAGAACGACGAGAGCCTGCTTTGGGCCGATGCTGCGGATTATGTCAAGCTGGCGAACGGCGACAGCACCATGGGCGGTAAGCTGTGGCTGAAGGGCGAGACGCTCTACCTGACCAATTCGCTGATGAACAACCGCTACTGGACCGGAACGGCTGATGGCGAATGGAGCGTTGGCTGCGACCACTGGCATTGGCTGGATGATCAGTCCGCCAGCGATCCGAATACGGTCTTTGCTCAGCGCGATGCCGTCTTCTTCACCAAGGATGGTACGGAAGCTGACCCGGCAACCATCACCCTGACCGAGGACATCACCGCTGGCAATATGGTGCTCCGGGGCGACGAGACCGGGAACGGGCATTATAAGTTCGTGACCAATGGGCATCAATTGACGGTTCGGGATGACATCCAGGCGGAGCAACAGGTGACGGCAAGCTTCAACGGCTCCGTTACGGTGCAGGGTGATCTCCTGCTCGAGGGCGAGTCCTCGTTGGATTTCAACAACCTGAGCCTGAGCGAGAGCGCCATTGTGTCGGTTCGGGAGAACAGCGATCTGCGCGTCGGCAATGATCTCAGCATCGGCAAGCTGACGGGCGACGGCAGCGGCAGCACGACCGTGGTCGGTGCCCTGAGCCTTGCCAATGGCAGCACGGGTGCCGGCTCGCTGGTTGCCCGGAGTCTCAGCCTCGGAGGTGACACGACCTTCAAGAAATTGGAGGTGGATGGCGTGACGATTATTGCTGCCGACAAGACGCTGACGGTTTCGGAAAACAGCAGCATGGGCTCGGTCCGCGGTGGTTCGTTGGCGGTGAACAGCGGCACGACGACGCTGCGCGGCGACTCGACCCTGACGGCTCTTTCCGGTAACGGCTCGGTGAATGCCGCCGGTCAATCACTGACGCTGCAATCCGTAAGCAGCATCGGCAACCTGACGGCCGGTTCGGTGACGGTGGGCGAGACCCTGTCCGTTACCGGGACACTGACGACGGATAGACTGAATGTCCAATCGCTGACGCTGGGGCAGCCCTCGGTGGAGGTCGGGAGCCTGCAGACGGCTACGACGGGGTCGGCGGTGCACATCGTGGCCGATGAGGCATTGGTTACATCGATGTCGCTCTCGAGCGGTACACAGACCCTGCTCCGGGTGACGACGGGCTCCGACCCCGTGACGTTTAACTGGCAGAACGGCGGAGTGTTGCTCCAAGGGGAGCACTACGCTTACCGACTGAGTCAGGTCGGCAATGATGTGGTGGTGAGCATCAGCTTGGGGAATGAGCACTACTTCGGCAACGGGTTGCAGGAGGAGAACGCCGGAGCCGGCGGCGCCTTGCTGGATCAGGTGCTGCAGGAGGGGACGGTGCTTGGTCGCGCGGAAAGCGAGACGCTGCGCGCCATCGTCGACAAGATGGATGAGCTGATGCGCAACGGCGGTGGCAGCAAGGCCGAACAGCTGGGGGCCTCGGTGGCCGGTTCCTCGATTGCCACGGTGGGGCTTGCCTTTGCCGAGGACATGCAGCGCCAGCTGAAGAGCATCCGCAACCGCACCACGGTCATGGGTGTGGACGGCGGCGTGGTCAACGAGGGCATGCCCTACTACAACGCCTGGATCAACGCTGAGGGCAGCTCGCACCAATTCGGCAACGACGGCACCAAGGCGGGCTACTCGCTCAACAGCTTCGGCGGCACCGTCGGCTTCGATGTGGATGTGAACCCCTCGCTGACCTGCGGCCTGGCGCTCACGGCGCTGACGGGCGACTTCACCTCCGACGATGTGGACAAGCTGGAGGGTGACCTCGATACGCAGTACCTGACGGCCTTTGCCCGCTACGTCCGCCGCGCGTGGACGCACACCCTCGTGTTCAGCGTGGGGCGCGCGGATGTGTCGGCCGACCGAACCGTCACCTGCGAGGATCTGAGCTACAAGACCAAGTACGACAGCGACGGCATGGCCTTCGGCTTCCTCTATGAGCTGGGTCGCGTCTTTGCGCTCAATGAGTCGCACACGGCCTGCATCCAGCCCCTGGTGAACGTGATGTGGACGCACAGCTCCGTCAGCGGTGCAGAGGAGACCGGCTCCGACGCCGGACTCAAGGTGGACGACATGACGATGGACACGCTGACCCTCGGCGCCGGTGCGCGCGTGCAGGCGCTGGTGGGCGAGGATATCTACAACCGCTCGTCCATTCTGGAAGCCCGCGCCCTGCTGAAGCTGGATGTGGGCGATCGCCAGGGTGAGGCCGATGTCGCCTTTGCCGCGCTGAACACGCAGACGCAGAAGGTGAAGAGCGCCGAGGCCGGCCCCGTCGGTCTGGAAATCGGCGCCGGTATCACCATCCCGGTGGGTCCGGACAGCGCCTCGGTGTTTGCCGATGCCTCGCTGGAGCTGCGTTCGGGCTATGTGAACGGTGCCGGCACGGTCGGCTTCCGCGTCAATTTCTGATGTAGTGAACATCAAAGAGGGATAAACGGGCCGGGGGTGGCAACACCCCCGGCTTTTTTTGCGGCATCAGCGCGGGCTCCGATGTTCATCTCTTCCCGCGACGAAAAGCACGCCCCGCCTCGCCCCCCCGCACCCGAAAGCTCGCGCGCCGCCCCACGCCCGGAAGCCGCCGTCCCCCCCCCCAAAAAAAACACACACAAAAAACCCCCGCCGCGTTCGACCTCGCGGGCGGGGGTGTTTGCTTGAATCGGTTGCGACGTCGCGCTTTAGTGGCGCAGACCGAGACGGGCGAGCAGATCCTTGTACAGGGGCTCGTTGGTACGCTTGGCGTAATCGAGCAGCTTGCGGCGCTTGGCCACCATCATGAGCAGACCGCGGCGGGAGGCGTGGTCATGCTTGTTCTCCACAAGGTGACCCGTCAGGTGCGCGATGCGCTTGGTGAGCACGGCCACTTGGAAGCCCGTGGAGCCGGTATCCTTCTCGTTCGTCTTGAAGTCGTTGACGTTGATTTCCATATCGATGTATCTTGTTTGTGTGGTTGATTTTTCGTGGCTGCGGCAAATCGACCTAGGACAAGGTGCGGCAATGATAGCATGAACACCCCCGTTTGCAAGCACAATTTCACACGAAAAGATGCGATTCGCCCGCGTAAGCCTCCCTTTGGGCTTGCCAAGGGAGCGGGGGGGAGCTAAGATGAGGGTGCTGTATCAGCACGACAACAGAACATTCTCTCAGATATGAAACCGACACTCCTTGTTCTTGCCGCAGGTATGGGCAGCCGCTACGGCGGTCTCAAGCAGCTGGATCCCATGGGCCCCAACGGCGAAGTGATTCTCGATTATTCCGTGTATGATGCCATCCGCGCCGGTTTCGGCAAGGTGGTCTTCATCATTCGCAAGGACTTTGAAGAGGCGTTCAAGACGCAGGTGGGCGCCCGCTTTGCGGGCAAGATTGAGGTGGACTATGCGTTCCAGTGCCTCGATGACCTGCCCGAGGGCTACACGGTGCCCGAGGGTCGCGTGAAGCCCTGGGGCACGGCGCACGCCCTGCTCGCCGCCCGCGACATCGTCAAAGAACCCTTCGGCGTGGTCAATGCCGACGACTTCTACGGCGCAGATGCCTTTGCCAAGGCCGCTGAGTTCCTGACCGCCCCCGCCGGCTGCGCCTGCAAGGAGCACTACGGCATGATTGGCTACCCGCTCAAGAACACCCTCTCCGACCACGGCGATGTGAACCGCGGCGTGTGCGGCATCAAAGACGGCTACCTCGACAGCGTGGAGGAATACACCAAGATTCAGCGCGAGGACGACGGCGTTTGCCGCGGCAACAACCTGCACGGCGAGCGCAAGCCTGTGGACACGGAGGAGCTCGTCTCCATGAACTTCTGGGTGTTCCCCGCCTCCTTCATCGGCCGCATCGGCGCGCATTTCACGCAGTTCCTGGCCGAGCACGGCACCGAGCTCAAGAGCGAGTGCTACATCCCCACCGTGGTGGACGAGCTCATCCACAAGGGCGAGGCCGATTGCCGCGTCATCAAGACCACGGCCAACTGGCTCGGTGTGACCTACCCCAGCGACAAACCGGCGGTGGTGGAGAGCATCGCCCGCCTGGTCGAGGAGGGCGTTTACCCCGCAAAACTCGGTTGAGCCATGTACGACCTTCAAGCGATTGCCGACCTCTTTGACCTGCGCGCTGATTTCGTGTTCGGCGAGCCCTACGGCAGCGGCCACATCAACGACACCTACCGCATCGAGGTCGACCAGGCCGGGCTGCGCGTGCGCTTCATTCTGCAGCGCGTCAACAGCAACGTGTTCCGCCAGCCCATCCCGCTGATGGAGAACGTCAAGCGCGTGACGGACGAGGCGCTGCGCGTGCTGCTGGCCGAGGGCTGCAAGGAGGCCTACCGCCGCACCCTCACCATCATCCCCGCCAAGGACGGCAAGCCCTACGCGCAGGATGCCGAGGGGAATGTGTGGCGCGTCTACCCCTTCATCGAGCGCGCCCGCACCTACGACATGATCGAGAACCCCGGGCAGTGCATCGAAGTCGCCCGCGCCTTCGGCAACTTCCAGAAGCTCGGCGCCAACCTTCCCGGCGCGCCGCTCTTCGAGACCATCCCCGACTTCCACAACACCACCAAGCGCTTCCGCAACTTCCAGGCGGCCATCGCCGCCGACCCGCTGGGACGCGCCAAGGGCGTGCAGAAGGAAATCGACTGGTATCTCGCCCGCGAGGCCGACTGCCACAAGGTCGTCAACTACCTGAGCAGCGGCGAGCTGCCCCTGCGCGTCACGCACAACGACACGAAGCTCAACAACGTCATGCTCGATGATGTGACGGGCGAGGGCATCTGCGTCATTGACCTGGACACCACCATGCCCGGCTCTGCGCTCTACGACTTCGGCGACATGATCCGCACCTCCACCTCCCCCGCGGCGGAGGATGAGAAGGACACCTCGCTGGTCACCATGCGCATGGAGTACTTCGAGGCGCTGGCCAAGGGTTACTGCGAGGCGGCGACCTTCCTCACCCCGCTGGAGAAGGAGCTGCTGCCTTTCTCGGGCAAGTTGCTGACCATGGAGTGCGGCATGCGCTTCCTCACCGACTATCTGGAGGGCGACACCTACTTCAAGATCCGCCGCCCCGAGCACAACCTCGACCGCACGCGCACGCAGATGGCGCTGGTCGAGTCCATCGAGGCGCAGATGGACGCCATGATGGCGGTGGTGGCGAAGTACTGAGTACTTCCCCCGCACGGCATTTTCCGCCCGCCGCGAGCCCCGAGCCCGCGGCGGGCGCTGCGTGTCGGCGCAGGGCACATTTCGCGCTTGCGCCCGCACGGGCGGCGGCGTATGCTGGGAAGCACCATGAGTGAGATTCTTTTTTTGGAATACCCCAAGTGCAGCACCTGCCGCAAGGCGCGCACCTGGTTGGAGCAGCAGGGCATTGCCTTTGCCGACCGCCACATTGTCGAGCAACAGCCGAGCGCGGCGGAATTGCGCGACTGGCAGCAGCGCAGCGGGCTGCCCCTGCGCCGCTTCTTCAACACCAGCGGCATGAAATACCGCGAGCTCGGGCTTGCCGCCAAACTGCCGGGCATGAGCGAGGAGGAGCAGCTCGCCCTGCTGGCCACGGACGGCATGCTGGTCAAGCGCCCGCTGCTTGTGACGGAGAGCGCCGTCATCCCCGGCTTCCGCGAGGAGAGCTGGCGCGCCGCCCTCGGCCGCTGAGCCTCCCCCCCCATGGGGTAGATGCAGGGCGCTTCAGGTGGACTGACTCACTCTCAGCGCTCAGCGAAAGCTGCCAAAGACCTAGCTTGACTCCGCGGCCTCGAACAACTAGAATAGGCAGAGCCGAAAGTGGAGCGCAGCCCGTTTCTGAGCGGCGCGCGATAACACTTTCTTAACATATACAAACAATATGGAACTGAACAAGATAATGGCTATGGCCTTTGCGGTGCTTTTCGCCGCTGGTGGCCTGAATGCTCAGTCGCTGTCGCCCGATACCAAGACGCATTGGGACAAGGGTACGCTTGTTGTGGAGACTCCCGCCCGTCCAGAGGGTCAGCAGCATGTCATCGGTCTTAAGACTCCTGCTCTCAAGACTGTTCGTGTGGCTTTCGTTGGTCTTGGCATGCGTGGTGCCGGTGCCATTCCCCGTTTTACCCACATTCCCGGTGTGGAGGTGGTAGCTCTGTGCGACTACGAGAAGGAGCGCGCTGAGAAGTGCCAGAAGATCCTGCGCCAGGCAGGTCTGGCTCCCGCTGCTATTTACTACGGTCCCAAGGGCTATGAGGAGCTTTGCAAGCGCCCCGACATCGACCTTGTGTACGTGGCGACAGACTGGGATCACCACTTCCCCGTGGCTAAGGCCGCTCTGGAGAACGGCAAGCACGCCGCCCTCGAGGTGCCCAGTGCCATGAACCTTCAGCAGTGCTGGGAGCTTGTGAACCTTTCCGAGAAGAATCGCAAGCACTGCATGATTCTGGAGAACTGCTGCTACGACTGGTTCGAGCTGGACTCCCTCAACATGGCCCAGCAGGGCGTGCTGGGTGAGGTGCTCTATGCCAAGGGCGCTTACATCCACAACCTGGACGATTTCTGGGACGAGTACTGGGTGAACGAGGCCAAGGACCCCGACAAGCTCGGCTGGCGTATGAAGTACAACATGGAGAACCGCGGCGATGTGTACGCTACACACGGCCTCGGACCCGTGGCTCAGGTGATGAACATTCACCGCGGCGACCGCTTCAAGACCCTCGTGGCCATGGACACCAAGTCCGTGCACGGCCGTGAGTACGTGGAGAAGAAGACCGGCAGACCCTGTCCGAACTTCCGCAACGGCGACCACACCACCACCCTCATGCGCACGGAAAACGGCAAGGTAGTGGAGATTCAGCACAATGTGATGAACCCGCAGCCCTACAACCGCCTCTTCCAGCTTGTGGGTACCCGTGGTTTTGCCAACAAGTACCCCATCGAGGGCTTCGCTATCGACGCTGATCAGCTTGCTGCCAAGGGCGCTGCTCCCAGCGTCGATGACCTCAGCTCTCACAGCTTCATGCCCGAGGAGGAGATGAAGGCTCTGCGCGAGCGCTATCGCCACCCCATCATCAAGAAGTTCGGCGAGATGGCCGAGAAGGTAGGCGGCCACGGTGGTATGGACTTCTTCATGGATGTCCGCATGGTGTACTGCCTGCAGCACGGTCTGCCCCTGGATATGGACGTGTACGACCTTGCCGAGTGGTGCTGCCTGGCTGAGCTGGGTACCCTCTCCATGGACAACGGTAACTGCGCTGTGTCCTTCCCGGACTTCACCCGCGGCTATTGGAACCTCGTGGACGGCTACGGCCACGCCTGGGCTACTGCTGAGCAGGAGGCTGCTGTGAACGCCGCTTCCGAGGCATACACCGCCGGCCAGAAGGCCGCTGTGCAGGCTTTCGACCTGTGGAACCTCTACGACGCCGCTCAGGCTGCTACCGGCGAGGCCAAGGAGGCCGCTGTAAAGGCCTACGAGGAGGCTGCCGTCAAGGCTCGCGCTATCTACAACAACTGATAGTCGCTTCCACCCATTCCTTTACCGGCCGTGCGTCTTCCGGCGCACGGTCGTTTTTTTCGCGTATCCCACGAGCGGCGCTGCCAATCGCTCAGCCACTCCGCCTGCTCCGCCAGCTCGCGCACGGCGGCGGCGCTCAGTCGCGCGCGTCGGGGGCGCGCTCGGGCCAATCGTGGCGCGGGTAGCGCCCCGCCAAGTCCTTCTTCATCTGCGGGTAGCCTGTGCGCCAAAAGGAGGGCAGGTCACGCGTCACCTGGTAGGGGCGCTGGTTCGGCGCCAGCACCTCCACCAGCACCGGCACACGCCCCTCGGCGATGACGGGTGTCTCCGGCACCCCGAAGAGCAGCTGGCACTTGAGCCCGAAGCTCGGCGTGCCGTCCTCGCGGTACAGCAGCTTCACCTCGCGCCCGTTGGCTAGCCGCAGCGTGCGCGGGGCGTAGCGGTCCAGGCAGCGGCGCTGCCAATCGCTCAACCACTCCGCCAGCACCGGCAGCACCGGGCGCGCCGCAATCTCCTTGTAGCTCACCGCCCCCTCGCAGAGCAGGGTGATAGCCAGCAGCCGTTCCTCCTCGCCGAAGGGCGGTAGCTCCAGCTCGGGCATCGCCTCGCGCAGGCAGCGCAGGCGGTGAATCCACTGCAACACATGGCCATCCCAGCCCTCGAGCCGCAGCTGCCCGCGCAGCACCTGCTCGGCCAGCAGCGGGGCGGCCTCCTCGGGCGCGGCATCGCCCGTCTCGCGCTCCGACACCACCAGATCGCGGTAGAGGGAGCGGTGGTGGTTGAGCACGCGGCGGCGTGCCGGGTCGTACACCGCCACATCGTCCTCGCGCAGCGGCAGGAGCTCGGCGGGCAGCAGGGTGCAGCGCGACAGGCGCGTCTCCACCGTGCGCCCGCCGATTTCCGTGATGTCGGCGGCCAAAAACAGCTCGGCGCGGCGCGCGACGGAATCGGCGGCGATGCTGCCGCTGCGCTTGCCCGTGAGCCGCGCCGTGGCGCTCGTTGCACTGTGGCGCACCGCCACCGCGTCGGGGAAGGAGCCGAGCAGCGCGCGCTGCAGCGGCTCGCGGTAGCTCTCCCAGTCGGGCTCGCTCGTGCGGCACAGGCGGCGGAACACCTGGCGCACCTCTCGCGCCGCGCGCCCCATGACGCCCAAGCGGCTGCAAGCCGCTCCCTCGAAATGCAGCGCCTCGGCCGCCGCCACCGCGCGCCACTCGGCCTGAAAATCTGTCCAATCCTCCTCGCGGCGCAGGCTCTCGTGCAGCCCCGTGTTCAGCGCCACCTCTTCGCCCTGCAACAGCGCTGCCACCGCCGCTGCCTCCGCCGCGCAGCCGCTCGCCTCACCCTCCGCCAGCAGGCGCGCCAGCACCGGCGGCAGGGGGTAGCGCAGCATCTGTCGCCCCAGAGCGGTGAGCCCCTGCGCATCCGCTGCCCCCAGCTCCAGCAGCAGCTGCCAAGCGCGCGCCGTCTCCGCCTCCGTGGGCGGCTCCGGCCAGGGAAAGGCGCGGATATCTGCCAGACTGTGGCAGCCCCACGAGAGCAGGTGCAAAAACGCCTGCGAGAGGTCGGCGCGGCGCACCTCGGGCTCGGGGAAGGGCGCGCGGCGGCGCTGCTCGGCCTCGCGCCACAGGCGGATGCACTGCCCGGGCGCCAAACGTCCCGCGCGACCCGCGCGCTGCTCCGCCTGCGCCTGCGCGATGGGCACCACATGCAGCGTGGAGAGCCCGCGCAGCGGATCCCAGCGTGCCTCGCGCACCGTGCCGCTGTCTACCACCGAGCGCACCCCCTCAATGGTCAGCGAGGTCTCCGCGATGTTGGTGGAAACGATGATGCGCGGCACTCCGCGCGCCTCCACCGCCCGCGCCTGCGCCTCCGGCGGCAACTGACCGTGCAGCGGGCAAATCTCGTAGTCCCGCAGCGCGGGTAGGCGCTCCAGCAGCTCCGCCGTGCGGCGAATTTCATACACCCCCGGCAGAAAGACCAGAATATCCCCGCTCTCCGCCTGCCCCGCCAGCTCGCGCACGGCGGCGGCGCACTGCTCCCACACGGGAGGCGGCGCCACGCTCCCCCGCGCATCGCGCTGCGGCACGGGCGGGCGGTAGCGCACGCTCACGGGGTAGAGCCGCCCCTCCGCGCGCAGCACCCGCGCCTGCGGCAGGTAGCGCTGCCACTTGTCCAAGTCCGGCGTGGCCGACATGAGCAGCACCCCCAAATCGCGGCGCGCGCCCTGCTGCAGTTGTAACACCCGCGCCAGGCACAGGTCGCTCGCGAGGCGGCGCTCGTGCACTTCGTCAAACACGACCGCCCCCACCCCCTCCAGCAGCGGATCATCCGTCAGCCGCCGCTCGAGAATGCCGTCCGTCAGGTAGAGAATGCGCGTGCGCTCCCCGTAGCGCGCGTCGAACCGCACGGCGTAGCCCACCTCTTGCCCCGAGGGGGCAGGGAAATTGCCGCGCGGTGTAGCCGGCCAGCAGCCGCGCGGCCAAGCGCCGCGGCTGCACCACGAGAATCGTGCCGCGCACCCCGGCCTCGAGCAGCATGCCCGGCACGCGGGTGGACTTGCCCGAGCCCGTCGGCGCACTGAGCAGGGCGCAGAAGCCCGGCTCGCGCGCCAGTGCCAGCAGCTCGGGGCGTATGCGTTCGATGGGCAGCATGCCCCCTTGTACCATGCCCCGCCCCCGCTTGTCAAGGCTCGGCGGGCGCGGTGAGCAGCGCATCCACCGCCGAGCTGCGCGACAGGCTCGCGGCGTCGCGCCCCTCGGCGTTGCAGCGGGCGGCATCCGCCCCGTGCTCCAGCAGCAGCCGCACCATGCCGGGGTGACCGTTGAGCGCGGCATGCATCAGCAGGGTGTTGCCCTCCGCATCGGCGGTGTTTGCATCGGCGCCCGCCTCCAGCAGCACGCGCAGCGCCGGCAGACGACCGCTGTTGACCGCCGCCTCCGCCACCCCGGGAGCTGTGGGCGGCAGCCCGGCCTCTAGCAGCGCACGCAGCGCCGCAGCATCGCCTCGCTCCGCCGCGCGTAGAGCCGCTGCCGCCAGCGCAGGGGCATCCGCCGCCGTCGGGGGAGCCTGCGCCAGCAGGCGGCGCAGCGCGCGCACCTGCCCCATCTCCGCCGCCAGACTCAGCGGGCAGTCGCCCTCGGCATCGGCGGCGTAGGGCGCGCGCCCCTCTGCCTCAAAGGCGCGGTACTTGGCTCGCGCCTCGGGGCTGACTCCCTGCTGCTGCGTCAGGTAGACCCAAGCCCCGCTGCCGAGGATGAGAAACACCATGCTCCACACCGTCAGCATCAGCGCGGGGCGCTGCGTCAGCCCGCGCGCCAGCGCCAGCACGGCATTGAGCGCAAAGACCGTGAAGCAGAGCACCGTCACCCCCGTCTCGGCGCTCGGGCAGGGGGTGTCGCTCATGAGCATCACGCCGAACAGCAGCATGGCCGTCAGCAACAACAGGGGATTGACCCAGAGTTTCCACATGCTCCCCAGCATAGCAGATGCCGCGCGCGAGGTCGAGCCGCTTTCTGCGGCGTATGGACTCAAAAAACGACGGCGCGCGTAGCGAGTCGGCGCCTTGCTTCCGAAAAATTCGCCGTAGGGGGGAGGCTTTGGCGGCAAACAGTCGGTTGACATCCGCTGCAGAAGCGGTTACAATGGGGATGTTATGGAATATGTGACACTCAGAGGCGGGGTGCAGATGCCGCTGCTTGGTTTCGGTGTGTACCAGGTGACTCCCGATGCCTGTGCACGCTGCGTGACCGATGCGCTGCGCTCCGGCTATCGGGCGATTGATACGGCACAGGCCTATGAGAACGAGGAGGGCGTGGGGCAGGCGCTTGCGGCGGGCGGCTGGCCGCGCGAGGATGTGTTTATCACCACCAAGGTGTGGGTGAGTCATGCAGGGGAGAAGCAGGCGGCGGCCTCCATCGATGCCTCCCTGCGCAAACTGCGTACGGATTACATCGACCTGCTGCTCATTCACCAGCCCTACGGGGATTATTACGGAACCTGGCGCGCCATGATTGCGGCGCAACAAGCGGGCAAGGTGCGCGCCATCGGGGTGTCGAACTTCCTCCGCGACCGCTACCAGGATCTTGTGGAATTTTCGGGGGTGGTTCCCGCCGTGAATCAGGTGGAGACGCATGTCTTTTGCCAGCAGCGTGCGCTCCAGGCGCAGATGGCGCGCTACGGCACGGTGACGGAGTCCTGGGGGCCGCTGGCCGAGGGCAAGAACGACATTTTCCGCAACGAGCTGCTGCGCCGCATCGGCGCCGCGCACGGCAAGACCGCCGCTCAGGTGGCGCTGCGCAGCCTGGTGCAGCGCGGCATTGCCTGCATCCCCAAAACCACGCACGCGGAGCGCATGCGCGAGAATATCGCCATCTTCGATTTTGAGCTTTCCCCCGCTGAGATGGAGCAGATTGCGGCGCTGGATACAGGTGCCCCGCTGATTTGCCGCCACGATGACCCGGCCTTCATCCGCTACATCGCCGATTTGTGCGAATGAGTGCCTCAGCCCGCATCCTCGAAGATGATGCGGGTGATGACGGCGGAGGGTGCCGGGCTGTCGTCGGCGCGGCGAGCAGGGTAGAAGCTCCAGCGCGCGAGAATCCACGCGCGGGTGCGGCGGTCGAGCTCGCTCTGCCCGCTGCTCTCCAGAATCTCCACGGCGGTGGGCTCGCCCTGCGCCGAGACGCTGATGCGCACGCGCAGCTGCGCGGCGTGGGGCGGGACGGGCGGCGGCGGCGCGGGCGTGTGGCGGTAGCGGGGCGGGCGGAGCGGCGGTGCCGTGTCCGTGGGCGGTGTCGCGTGGCGCGCTACCGCGATGCGGCGGGAGGGTGCCCCTGTCGGCGTCGCCTCGGGGGGGGCGTCCCACTCGGCTTCCGGCGGGAGCTCAGGCAGTTCGGGCAGTTCCGGTGCCGGGGGCATCTCGGCCATGACGTGTTCCGCTCCGGAAGCGCACAGGCGGATGTCCGCCTCCGGTAGCGGGGTAGGTAGGGGGGCGGGTGTATGGGGGCGCTGCGGCCGTGGGGCGGCGGCTTCGCAGAGCCTCGCTGTCAGGGGCGCCTGGGCGCCTGCGGCTGCGCCTCGTGGGTGTGGAAGCCGCATCGCTGCCATGGCCGATGCACCGAGCAGGGTAAGCACGGCGAGCGCGCGACCGCGCGCGGCGGCCAGCAGGCGTGCGCGGCGTTGTGCTGCGCGGTCGCGGGTGCATCGCTCGAAGCGGCGGCTCACGGCTCTGTCCAGTAGAGATGAGCCTGCCCCAGCTCGTAGGGCGCGGCGGCGGTGAAGATCCCCTCCTGCTCGCTCGGGAGATGCAGGCGCGGCGCATGCAGCAGGTACACTTGGTTCTCGCGCCAGCCGGGCAGCCACAACGCCAGCTCGCGCACGCGCTGCTCGATGGCGGCGAGCGCGGCGGCATCGGGCGCGGCTTCGTAGCGCTCAATCAGAGCATCCAGCGCGGCATCCTGCGCGCCGAAGGGTGCATCGTAGCCCGAGGCGCTGCTGTGGAGCAGGCGGCGCGGGCGCGGTAGGGGCGTGTCCGCAGCCGTCGCCCAAAAGAGCAGCTCGTGGCGTCCCTCCTGCACCTGTTGTGCCGCCGACTGCCAAGGCTGGGCATCCGGCACCAGCTCCGCCCCGCAGCGCCGAGCTCCCGCGACGAGCAGCTGCACCAGCGTGCTCACCTTCTCGTTCGGCGTGTAGCAGAGTCGCACCCGCAGCGGCTCGCCCGAGGGGCGGCGCAGGATGCCGTCGCTGCCCGACTGTGTGTAACCCGCCGCGGCAAAGGCGGCGCGCGCGGCGGCCGGGTCATAGCGTGGCGGCTCGCCCTCGGGCGCGCTCAGGGCGCCGTATCCTTCGAAAAGCTTGGCGGCGCGCTCGGCCTCGCCTCGGAAGAGTAGCTCGGTGGCGCGCCCCATGTCCAGCGCGTGCAGTAGCCCGCGGCGCAGCTGCACATCGGGCAGGGTGCGCGCGTTGAGGGCAATGCCGTAGGGCGGCAGCGGGTACTCCGCCGCCCGCAGCTGCACCCGCCGCAGCCCCGCCGCCTCGCACTCCTCCGCGCGGCGGTGCCAGGCCGTCAGGTTGCGCGTTTGCAGGGCATCCAGCCGCCCGCGCAGCAGGAACTCCCAGGCCTGCGCCTCATCGGTGAGAAAATGGTACTCCACGGCATCGGCGTTGCAACTGTGGCGCAGGTAGGGCTGCTCGCGTCCCCACCAATGGCGCACGCGCTCCAGCACCACCAGCCGCCCGCGCTCACAACGCCCCACGCGGTAGCCCCCCGTGGTGGGGGGAATGCGCTGCGCGTAGCGCTCGCGGTAATCGCTGCCGAACGCGGCGTAGAAGGAGGGCTCTGCCGCCGTCAGCAGTGCGGCGGCGCTCTGCTCGGGACAGGGCGAGGGGTGCCGCAGCGTCAGCGAGAGAGCACCGTCGCCGTACACCCGAAGCTCCTCGGCCTCCTCCGCCAGCCGCTGCGCTCCCCCGTCGCCGCACTCCGCGCGCAGCAACGCCCCCAGCAAGTAGTCCCCCGCGCGCAGCGGGCGTCCATTGCTGTAGCGCACCCCCTCGCGCAGGAAAAAGAACACTTGTTGCCCCCGCACTGCCCAGGTCGCTGCCGTTCCGGGCAGGGACGCTCCCGTCTGCGGGTGCCGCATCACCAAGGGAATATCCACCGTGCGGAAGGCGTTGTCGTGGAAAAATTGCGGCTGTGTGCTGCCGAAGCGCAGCCAGTGTGCGGGGTAGGGGCCGGGGCAGCTCAGCCGCACCCGACCGCCGAGGACGGCGCGCGGCGAGCCGATGTCCGGCTGCCCGGCGCCGTCCTGTCGCTGCAAGTCTGCGGGAATTTCTTCCTCTGAGCCCCAACAGAGGCGCAGCCCCCCCACCCGCGCCGCGCGCTCGCGCCAGTCCGCAGGGTAGGGGGCAGGGCGGGTGTCTGCCGCCGCCGCCGTGGGCGCGGCGGAGGGCGTGAACGCCCGCGGCACCGCCCAAAGGAGCAACGCCGGAACGGCAAGCAGCGGCAGAACCCAAAACGCGCGCATCAGAAGCTGAGCGTGCAGCCCGCGTGAACACTCGTGCCGGCGTTGAGCAGGGCGTCCGCATCCGATACCCACGACGGCTCCGCCACGAAGCGCTGATTGGTGAGGTTCTCCACGCGCAGGTGCAGCCGCAGATGCTCACTGAGCGTGTAGTGGGCGTACCAGCGCAGGATGTAGTAGTTGTCCTGCCGCTGCTGATTCCAATCTGTGCGACCGACGGCGGCGCTCAGCCCCACACCGGTGGTGAAGCGCTCCGTGGGGCTGGTGTGGATGTCACCTGCCCAGACCTGCCGCGCGGTTTCGGCCAGCTGTTTGTCGCCGGACTTGGGCTGCGTCAGCGTGTAGGAGAGGCTGTAGCCTGTGTTCCACGCGCGCTCCCAAGTGCCGCGCAGCGCCAGCTCGACCCCCTGCGCGGTGCTGTGCCCGTGTGCGTTGATGTAGTGGTAGCCATCGGCTCGCTCCTCCGTACCGATGTGATCCTCCAGCCGCGTCCAGAACAGGGTGACCGAAGCGCGGTGGTCGCGCAGGTACTCCTGCTCGAAACCCGCATCAACCGTCAGATTCTGCTCGACATCCAAGTCGGGATTGCCATGGTAGAGAGCCCCCCAGGAGCTGACATAGGTGCTGTTGCTGCGCTGGAAGGAAGTGGGGGCGAGGTAGCCCCTGCCGATGCTGCCGAAGAGCCGGCTGCGCTCGCGGTTGAAGCGGTAGGAGCTCGCAGCGCGTGCCGTTGGCAGACCGGAGAAAACGCTGCTCTGATCCCAGCGCAGCGCTAAGCTGTTTTCCCAGCTCTTCCTCGGGCTGTAGACATGCTCGGCAAAGAGCGCGTACACATTTTCAAGACTGCGGCTGTCGTTGCGTGTGCCGCTGCCGCTGTCTGCTGTGTACAGGCTGCGGTTCCACGCCAAACCGCCTGTGCTGCGGTGATGCTCGTTCCAGCGGTAGGCGTTGCGCCACTCCACTTGCACATTGCGGAGATTCGCGCTGTACGGCGAGCCCGGGGCGGGCATGCTGCTGTCGCTGCCGTAGTAGCCGGCCATGAGGCTCGTGCTGTAGCGCGTGTTGACCTTCGACTCGACCTTGCCCGTCAGCAGGTTGCTGATGAACACATAGGGGGAGACAGCGGGGCTGGGCGGGTAGCTGCTCCAATCGAAGTCGCGGTATGCGTAGTCGGCATCCTCGCGGCGGTAGCTGAGGGTGACATGGGTCGATTCATTGAGCGCGTAGTCCAGGCGCAGCGCTTCGGCACGGTTGGTGTAGCGCCCGGCATGCTTGAGCCGCACCTTCCCCTTGCCGAGCGTCTCCAAATCGTTGTTCGTGTGCTCGTAGGTCGCGGAGAGGAAGTAAGCCAGCTTGCCCGCCTCGCCCTGCGCGGTGAGATTGCCGAGGTAGCTGTCGTGACTGCCGCCCTCGTTGAAAAGCGTCAGGCTCGGCTTGCCCGCGCCCTTGGGGGTCTGCATATACAGCACACCCGCCATGCAGCCGCCGCCGTAGGTGGCAGCCTCTGCCCCGCGCAGCAGCTCCAGCTGCCCCAAATCGAAGGTGTTGGCACGCGCCAGTACATTGCTCGTCACCAGCCCGTTGCCCGAACCGGAGTTGAGGCGCATGCCGTCGAGCATGGTCTGCGTGTAGGCATCGCTCTTCAGACCGCGCACCACCAAGTAGGACGCATTGCCCCGCTGGTTCATGCCGCCACCGGGCATCACATATACCCCGGGCACCTGCGTCGTCAGCGCATCGGACACGTTGTAGAGCTGCTGCGTGTCGCGCAGCTCGGCGGGGTTGAGGACAGTGACGGAGACACCCGTGTCGTTGTAGGGCACGGCTTGACCTCCGTGTGCCGAGACGGTGACGGGAGCGAGCTCCGTTTCAATTTCCGCCTGAAGCTCATTCTGAGCCCAGGCGCAGGAACCTGCCAACACAAGGGCAGGCACAACGCGCGCAGCACCCCACAGGGGCGCATTCTGTTTCTGTTTCATTGGGTTCGGCCATGGGTTGGGGGCGGTGCATCGCCACCCCGCATTCCGGCAAGCCCCCATGGCTGGCATTCCGACTCGGCGCTGCTTGCAGCGCGCCACACGGTTGCGGCACAGCGGCGGATTCTCACCGCCTTCCCCATCTATTTCCTGCGGCATCCCGCCGCCTCCCGGGGGCTCTGGCACGCGCAGCGGACGCGCGTGCCGCGGCGTCATTCTATCGAGTGAGCCTAGGCGGGTCAAGCGCAAAGTGGCTTCAGGTAAAGCGTATCACACGCATCCAAAGGATTCATGAATCTGATGACAAGACGAACGATAGGGAAGCATGAAACGCTGCTTTGCCTCGTTGTGACTGTGGTGTATCTGCTGTTCTTCAGTCCCATGACGTTGCCGATACATCCGTATCATTATGATGGCGTGGCTATCTACGCTTGTGTAGGTAAGGGTATGACGCACGGTTTGTTGCCGTATCGGGATTTGTTTGATCACAAGGAGCCGCTATTGATCGCCGCTACGGTTGCGTGCTGGAAGACGCGCGCAGCGGCCTCGTCTTGCTGCGGCTCAAGGAGTGACGCGAGCCCTCCCCCGGAACGGGCTCAGAGCTGCACACGGGCAGCGACGGAGCGCGTCTGCGGCAGGATGTACTTGTGCAGTTCCACGCAGGCTCGGCACGCGCCGAACTCGGCGATGCAGGCGGCGGCGAGCTTGTACGCCAGCGTTTCGAGCAGGACGGTCGGCTCCGCCGCAGCGATGGCGGCCAAGCGGCGGCAGAGGCGGTCGTAGTCGATGGTGGCGTCCAAATCCTCGCCCATGGCGGCGAAGCGTCGGGGCGGTGTGATGCGGATGTCGGCGCTCAGGGGCTGGGCGGTGGCGCGCTCCTCCTCCGGCACCCCGATGCGGGCGCTGAGCCGCAGTTGGTGAATGCAGATGCTGTCGTCGTCAGGGGCGGGGCAGCGCTCCATGAGGCGGCGCAGGGCATCGAGGTCGGGCACGATGAGGTCGGGGCCGGCGGCGGCGAGCCGCGCGGGGCTGTTGTAGCCGGTGAGCACGCCGATGCCGGTGATGCCGGCGTGGCGGGCGGCGTGGATATCGTGCTCCATGTCGCCGATGAAAGCGGTATCGGCTGCGAGCAGCCCGTGCTGCGCCATGAGGCTGCCGATGTGCTCCACCTTGTTGCGGATGCCGGAGTGGACGGCCTCGAAGTAGGGGTAGAGCCCCAGCGCACGCGCCTGCGCCTCAAAAGCGGCGGGATCCATGCTGGTGAGCGCCAGGCAGCGGATGCCCCGCGCGCGGCAGTACTCGAGAAAGGTGCGGGCGTGCGGCAGGATGGTGACCCCTACCGGCGAGCGGTCAAAGGCATAGCGGTAGTGGTGCTCCAGCTCCTCCAGCGGCACGCCCGGGGTCTTGCGGGCGTAGTAGTCGGGGTAGGGGAGCTGAAACTCCTCGCGGAACGCTTCAAGACTCAGCGGCGCACACCCGTATTGCGCGAGCACATAGTTGGTGGCATCGAGGGTGAGCGCGAGGTCGTTGCAGAGGGTGCCGGACCAGTCGAAGAGGAGGTTGCGGAACATGGAAAATCAGCGTTTCGCCGGGTCTTGGGCATAGCCCTCCTTGGCGCTGGTGGTGATGATGCGGTTTTTGAGCTGGTACTTGCGGATGCTTTGCTTGAGCTCGGGGTTGATGAAGGGGTTGTCCTTGCCGTAGCGCGCCCAGGGACCGCCCGGCACGAGGGCGAACTCCACAAAGCGCCAGTGGACGGTGGCCATGCCCCCGGTGATGCCCAGATAGTCGCGCACGGCGGGCGAGATATCGATGCCGGCGGCCTTGTTGGCCTGATTCTTGGGGCGCTTGTTGCCGAACACATACTCCCAATCATCGGTGGTGAAGGGGCCGCAGTCCTCCCACTGGGCGTAGCAGTAGCGCCCCTTGTAGTAAATCTGCACCCACATGCCGCGGCAGACCGACTCGTACTTGCCGCCCTTGTCGCGCCGATACCAGGGGATAACCTTGGCGGCCTCGGGCTTGGGCCCTCCCTTGTCGATGTCGTTGTAGGGCAGAGCGACGTAAAAGGGATTGAGTAGGGGGGTGAAGCCCTTGGGCGCAAAGGTCTTGGGGTCGCGGTTGGCGGGGTTGGGGTCGTCGAAGCCGCCGTAGTTGTCGTCCCAGTTGCTATCCCAGCTGCTGGCGGTGTTGGGGGTGGGGTTGCGCTTGGTGGCCAGCTCGCCGATGTAGAAGTAGGTCGCGGTGATGTCGAAGTGCCAGGGGTAGACGCCGATGCGGCGCACTTGCGGCAGCTTCTTGGGGTCGGGGAAGTTGCGGCGGTGGCTTTGGTCAAAGGTGGGGCGGATGGGGCCGGCTTTGATGGCGGCGGCGCGCAGACTTTCCTCGCTCATCTGCCGCCGGGTTTCGGAGGCAATGCGGGTGCTGAGCTTGGAGGCGGGGATGCTGCTGCGCTTTTTGCCGCTGCCGCTCAGCCCGGCCGCACCCGTTGGCAGCGCGCCGAGCAGGAGCGCGGTGAGCAAGAGGGCGGCAAGAGAGTGACGGAGCAGCGGCATGGGGCAGAGCGGGGCGGGGCGTTACCAGGCGTGCAGCACGCTGGGGCGCGCCTGTGGCAGCTTGTCGGGCGCATCGAGGGTGTAGTGCAGCCCGCGGCTTTCTTGGCGGCGGATGGCGCAGTCCACAATGAGCGAGGCCGTGAGCGCCAGGTTGCGCAGGTCAATAATCTCGGGCGTGACGCGGTAGCCCCAGTAGTACTCGTTGATTTCGCGGTTGATGTTGCGCAGGCGTGTGGCCGCGCGCTGCAAGCGGTGGTTGGTGCGCACAATGCTCACATAGTCGGTCATGGTGCGGCGCACCTCGTCCCAGCAGTGGTAGAGGATGGCGAGGTCATCGCGCTCGGCCTTGGCACCGTGGCGCCAGGCGGGAATGGGATAGTCCTCCATGCTGTGCGCCAGCGGTAGGGTGCGCAGCATGCGGCTGAGGGCGCGCTTGGAGATAACCACGCACTCCAGCAGCGAGTTGGAGGCCAGTCGATTAGCTCCGTGCAGCCCCGTGCAACCCGTCTCGCCCGCTACGAACAGCCCGCGCAGCGTGCTCGCGCCGTCGATGTCGGTCTGCACCCCGCCGCACTGGTAGTGGGCAGAGGGCACCACGGGAATCATGTCCTTCTCCGCGTCGATGCCGTAGCTCTTGCAGGTCTCGTAGATGTAGGGGAAGCGCTCCGCCATGAATCCCTTGGGCTTGTGGGTCATGTCGAGGTACATGCAGGGGTGCCCCGTGCGCAGAATCTCGCTGTTGATGGCGCGCGCCACGATGTCGCGCGGCGCCAGACTCTTGCGCGGGTCGTACTTCTGCATAAACTCCTTGCCGTCCGGCCCTTTGAGGATGCCGCCTTCGCCGCGCACCGCCTCGGAGATGAGGAAGGTGAGCCCGTCGCGGTCGCTGCTCTTGGGGTTGTAGAAGGTGGTGGGATGGAACTGGACAAACTCAAGATTGCTGATGTTGGCTCCCGCGCGCCAGGCCATTGCCACGCCGTCGCCGGTGGCCGTGGCGGGGTTGGTGGTGTACATGTAGACGCGCCCCGTGCCGCCCGTGGCGAGCAGGACGCGGTCGCTGCGGAAGATGTCGACCTCACCCGTGGCGGGATCGAGCACATAGGCACCCAACACACGATCCTCCGTCACGCAACCGAGCTTGGCCGTGGTGATGAGGTCGATGGCAATGCGGTGATCCAGCAGGGTGATGTTCGGGTGCGCTTGAGCGGCGTGGAGTAGTTTGGTGCTGATTTCCAAGCCGGTGGTGTCCTTGGCGTGCAGGATGCGGCGCTTGCCGTGACCGCCCTCGCGCCCGAGCTCGAACTCGCCGTCCTTCTCGGTGTCAAAATCGACCCCCCAGGAGAGCAGGTCGCGGATGGCGGCGGGAGCCTCCGTCACGATCGTGCGCACGGCGGCCTCATCGCAAAGTCCGGCTCCGGCATCGAGCGTATCGGCTACGTGCTCCTCAAAGCTGTCATTCTTGTCCGTCACGGCGGCAATGCCACCCTGAGCCTTGGCGGAGCTGGAGACAAGGGGGTCGCTCTTGCACAGGACAATCACCTTACCGTGTTCGGCGGCGCGCAGAGCAAAACTCAGCCCCGCGACACCGCTGCCGATGACGAGGAAATCTGTTGTAATCATCTTCAGTTCGGAGAACGCGCGATTCTACCAGCTTTTGTCGCCCTTGTCACGCCGAAATCCTATCCCGTTGCGTGTGCGTCGGCGACTCAGGCGGGGGCGTTTTCGGGCTCCTGCTCAGCGCGGGGGCTGTGCTCGAGGTGCACTTGGGTGACGCGGCGCCCGTCGCTGCCGGTGACGGTGACGAGGTAGTCTTTGATGCGCAGCTGTTCGCCGCACTCGGGCAGGTGCCCCAGCGCATCCGTGATGTAGCCGCCGAGGGTGGCGGCTCCGCCTTCGCTTTCCAGCTCACCGAGCTCCGGCAGCTCTTCTTCGAGGTCGAAGAGCGAGAGCGCGCCGCTGGCCATGTATTGCCCCTTGCCGGTGCTCATGAACTCGCTCTTGTCCTCGGCCTCAAACTCGTCGCAGATGTCGTCGCCCACGATTTCTTCGAGCACATCGTCGAGGAACACCATGCCCTGCGCGTCGCCGTACTCATCCACCACCAGCGCAAAGTGCGTGTGCTCGCGGCGGAAGAACTCCAGCAGGGTGTCGAGCCGCATGGTGTCGGGCACGAGCTTGAGCTTGCGCTTGTAGCGGTTGAGGTCGCTCTGCCCCTCGCGCACCATGCGCAGTACGTCTTTCACGTGCAGCCAGCCGGCGGCGTTGTCCAGATGCCCGGAGACGAGGGGGAAGCGGCTGTGGCTGCTGTTGGTGACTTGCTCCAGCAGCTGGTCGAAGGGTTGGGAGATGTCGAGCACCTGCAGCTTGTTGCGCGGCACCATGATGTCGTAGACGCTGCGGTCGTTGAGCTCCAGCGCGTTCTTGGAGATTTCGGCTTCGGTCTCTGTCACCTCCTCGGCGCGGCCGCTCTCCTCCACGATGAGGGCGATTTCCTCTGCGCTGTGGGTGTTGTTGGCCACGTAGTGCGGGTCGACGCCGAAGAGGGCGTGGGCGATGGCGTTGGCGGTGTTGTTGAAGGCTTTGACGATGAGCGAGGTGGAGCGGGCGAAGCGCTGCATCCACGGCGCGGTGGCCATGGAGATTTCCAGCGGATGGCGCAGGGCGAGGCTCTTGGGTACCAGTTCGCCGAGTACGACGTGGGCAAAGGTGAAGAGGCTGTAGGCGACGATGTAGGAGGTGATGCTGACGACTTCGGACGAAAGGTGCAGGAAGTAGCTCAGCGGCGGTGCAATGAGGCTTTCGATGAAGGGTTCACCCAGATTGCCTAGCGCGAGTGAGGCGAGGGTGATGCCCACTTGGTTGGCGGAGAGGTAGGTGTCGAGGTGGCGGACGATGTGCAGGGCGGTGGCGCGGCGGCGAGCCTCGCCTTTGCTGTCGTCCTCATTTTCGGCCAGTTGGCTCTGGCGCACGCGCGAGCTGGCGAATTCGTTGGCGACGAAGAAGGCGTTGAGGAAGAGGAAGAAGCCGATGCCGAGCAGGAAGAGTACGATGGAGGCCACGCTGGGGTATTCCCAGTGTAGCTCGGCAATCTCTTCGGGGGTCAGGAAGAAGTTCATTGCTTTTCGTAGACACCAGTGTCGCGCTTTTCCAGCACGGTAAAGCCGGCTTTCTTCGCATCGCTGACGGAGAGGGGCGCGGTGATGTGCGGCACGTTGACGACCCCGATTTTCTTGCGGACGGGGTTTTTGCAGTAGAAGCAGCGCGTGAGCGGCTCGCGGCTCAGCGGGCGCATGAGCTCGAAGCCCCGGCGACACATGGGGCAGGAGCGCGCAGGGTCTTCGGGGTGCTCGGAGATGTATTCGTAGATTGGCATAGGCGAGCGCGGGCTATCCTCATTCAGAATAGCCCGCGCCAAGGAAGATTGTCAAGTTCGGAACTGTGGCGATTACCAGCTCGACTTGGTCACACCGGGAATCTGCCCGGCGTTGGCCAACTCGCGGAAGGCGATACGGGACAGGTGGAAACGGCGCAGGAAAGCGTGGCGACGCCCCGTGAGCTCGCAGCGGTTCACCAGGCGAACGGGAGAAGCATTGCGCGGCAGCATCGTCAGACCGATGTAGTCGCCTTCAGCCTTCAGCTTGGCACGGAGGTCTGCATAACGAGCCGCGACAGCTGCCTTCTTCTTGTTTCTTTCAATCCAGCTTTTCTTAGCCATAACTTTGTGGGGGGCTTGTATACACTCTCTCAGTGTCTTTGTCAAGCTGAATTCAAAACTTTTTGCGCTATTCGGAGGATTACTTCTTCATGCGTGCGCGGATCTCGGCGGCGCGCTTGAGCAGGCGCTCGGGGTCGCTGAAGGCGGCTTCGATGCGTTGACGTAGCTCGGGGGTGGCCTGCGGGTCGAGCTCGAGCGCTTTGAGGGCGGTCTGTTTGGCTGCGGCGATATCGTCGGCGTTCTGCGCGAGGGTGAGCAGGATTTGCGCTTTGATGCTGAGCAGATCCGCTTGATTGGCGGCGGCTAGTTGCTCGCTGTTCAGCCATTGGTCGATGATGACGAGCATGGCCTCGGGGTCTTGCGCCTGCTGGAGCTGCTGCGAGATGCCCTCTCGCTGGAGCTCGGCTTCGCGCTCGCGGCGCAGGCCGCTGCTGTCCTCGGGGTCGAGGGCGATGAGGCGCTCGCGCAGGCTCTCGGCGTGTTCGCGCACATCCTCGGGGATGCTGCGGTAGACGTGCAGCAGGGCGCTGAGCTGCTCGTCGGGCTCGGTCTGTCGGGTGGCCTCGGCGTAGGCGCGGGCGTTGTCAAGGGCCGCTTCCAGGGGTTCGCGCGCCGTCGCGACGTCGGGGAGTCCTCCCCCGAAGCCGCCGACCACGGTGCCGTCCGGTGCCAGCACGAGGATGGTGGGGAAGCCGGAGATGTTGTAGCGCTCGACGAGGGCTTCGTTGGCGGCGCGCAGCGCGGCGGGGAAGTCCTTGCGCTGCGGCAGGTCGATTTCGAGGGGGATGAATCGCTCGGCGGCGAATTGCTCGAACTCCGGGGTGTCGAGGACATTTTTCTTCAGCCGGATGCACCAGCCGCACCAGTCGGAGCCGGTGAAGTCGGCTAGAATCACCTTGCTCTGTTCGTTGGCTCGCTGTTGGGCGGTGGGCAGGTCGCTGAGCCATTCGAGCGCGCCGAAAGCGGGCAGCAGACCGAGGAGGGCGGCGGCAAGGGCGAGGTAAGATTTCTTCATGGGGACATTGTAGTCTGCCCCTGCGCCGGGGACAAGCCCCTTTTCTGCCTTTTCGGCATGTGAACGCTGTTTTTTCTGTCAGGTGGTCATTTTTCTGTTGACGCGGGGGGTCCCGCCCGCTATACTTCGCGGCACATGGCATTGGAGCGGTGGCTGAGAGGCTGAAAGCAACCGTTTGCTAAATGGTCGTACGGGCATTAACCCGTACCGGGGGTTCGAATCCCCCCCGCTCCGTCCCTTAACAAGGCAGTTTCCACTCAGGGGACTGCCTTGTTGTGTGTCGAGGGGGGGGTACACCGATGCCGCGTGGCAGAGCGGCATTGATGACCGGGTTAGTTCAGGGGCAGGGTGAGGAGGAAGCTACAGCCGCTGTTGTCGCTTTTTTCCAGTGTCAGGTCGCCGCCGATGCTGCGGGCGAGGTCGCGGGAGAGGGCGAGTCCGAGCCCGACACCCGGTTTGCCGCCTCGGTCGGAGCCTGCGGAGCGGGCAAAGGGGCGGAAGAGCCCGTGCCGCCGGATGTCGTCGGCGATGCCGGGGCCGTTGTCGGTCATGCGGAGGGCGAGTCGGTCGTGGCGGCGCAGGATGCTGAAGGTGATGGTGGGCTGCGGGGCGGTGGCGGCGTATTTGATGGCGTTGTCGCTGAGGTTGGTCAGGATTTGTCCAAGGGAAATCAGGTCGGTGCGCAGGGTGATGAGGTCGGTGTTCTTGTCTTGCGTGATGCGCACGCGGAAGCCCGCCTGCCGCAGGTGCTCGGCGCTCTTGTTCAGCACGCTGTCGAGCAGCTCGCGGCAGGGGCCGCTGTCGAGCCGCCCGCGGCGCTTGCCTCGGGTGAGCCGGGCAAAGGCGAGCACATTCTCGACCAGATGCCCGAGCCGTCGGGTTTCATCGCGGAGGTCGGCGTGGTATTGGGCAATTTTGTCGGCGGGTACAAGCCCGTCGGCAAGCATATCGCTCATGAGCTGCAGCCCGGTGAGGGGGGTGCGTAGCTCGTGGGTGACGGCGGAGACAAAGTCGCTGCGCCGCCGCTCGATGCGGGCGCTGAAGCCGAGCAGGGTCAGGAGGATGACGATGGTGCAGCCCGCGAGGAACCAGGCGGCGCAGACGGCGCTGCGGATGGCCGCGCGACGCGCGCTGCTGTCGGGCAGTTCCACGGCCTTGCCGGGTCGCAGCACGAGGGGGAGGGGGGCGAGGTTGGAGCTCTCGCCGGGGCGGGCGAAGTCGATTTCGGGTTGCAGTAGCTGCGGCTCGACGAGCGGCAGCAGGTGGGCGGCGAGCTTGTGCGTATCGATGATCATGCCTTCTGCAGCGGCGCCGTGGGTGGTGGGCACGCAGCGCATGTAGACGAGATTGTCTTTGTAGTGCCAGGCAAAGAAGGGCGAGGGGCTGCCTTTGAGTTCGAGCGGGCTGCTGAAGTCGGGGTCGAGCACTTCATACACGCCGAAGACGGGAAGTTGGCTGCGTGGGTCGTAGCTGCCGGGCTTGCTGACATCGTAGACGGGTGCGGCGGGGTTGTAGGCTTTGCGGCGGATGGTGTCGATGACGGGCGTGGCGCGGTTGAGCCGATTGGCAAAATCCTCCTCGCCCTCGGGGACCTGCAAGCCCGCCGGGCTGAGGAAGAAGAAGCCGCAGTTCCAGTCGGCCTTGCCGCCCTCGGGCATGTCGTAGTGCGCGCCGAGGAGGGGAGAGTCGCCCAGCTTGGCGCGCTCCTGGGTCAGCAGCACATCCAGCTCGGCCTGCACGCGGGGTAGGGAGAGCTCGGTGAGGCGGTGCAGCTGGCTCTCGCGGTCGATGTCCAGCAGGCGGCTGCCGAGCAGGTTGGCCTCGCGCGCCTGCCAGAGGACAGCACCGAGGGTGAGCAGGGAAAAGACGAGCAGGATGGCGAGGAAGCGCTTGTTCATGGAGTGGGGGGGGCGGGGCTGTTCCAGCGGTAGCCGCGCCCGCGCACGTTCTCGAAGCAGGCGGCGGCGGCGGGCGGGAGCTTGTCGCGCAGGCGGGTCAGGGTGACGGCGACGGTGCGGGTGCGGGCGGCGGGGGTGCGGCTGCCCCAGACGCGCAGCAGGAGCTCCTCCTGCGGCAGCAGTCGGTCGGGGTGGCTCAGGAAGTAGCGGAAGAGCTCGAATTCGCGCTCCGTCAGGGGTAGGGGGCTGCCGTCGGCGGCGCAGGCGCCGTGCGTGGCGCCGTCGAGCACGCCGCCGGGGAAGGAGAAGCGCTGTGCGGTGGCCAGATGCCGCCCGGCGGAGCGCCGCAGGACGGCGGCGACCCGCGCCAGCAGCTCGGCCATCGAAAAGGGTTTGACCACGTAGTCATCGGCGCCCAGCTCGAGCCCGCGCACGCGCTCCTGCTCATCGCCGTGGGCGGTGAGGATGATGCTCGGTGTGCCGGGGCATTCGCGCTGTATGAGGCGCAGCAGGCGAAAGCCGTCGATTTCGGGCATGTTGATGTCCAAGAGTGCCAGGTCGATCGGCTCGCGCAGCAGCAGCCCGAGCGCCGCGCGCCCGTCGGCCGCGCTGAGTACGGCGTAGCCCGCCCCTGCGAGCGCATCGCCCAAAATGCGGCGGATGGTGGGGTCGTCCTCGGCAACGAGAATGAGTTTCTCGGTGGTCATCGCCCCAGTCTAGCACAGGAGGGGCGCAGCGCAAAGGGGGAAATGCGCGATCGGCGTGGTTTTGCCGCGCGTTGGGACGTTTTGCCCCGACAAATTTGCCGTAGGGGGGAGGATGTCCTCATCATTTGCTCTGCGAAGTTCGTTGCGAAACAGTTGTTTGAGCGATAGATGAATCATTGATGCGCTTCATGTTGAGGCGTTCAGTATTTTACGCGTCGTCACTCACCCGTGAGATGGGTTCGTTCTGTGACCGGATTGTTGAGGCACACCGGCGCGTGGCGCCGTTTCTGATTGACTTGTTATGGGGGGCGCTCTATAATCGCGCGCATGGAAACCCGAGTGTCGGAATTGGATCCCCTGGAGGATAATCGCGCCCTGTATCGCGAGGCCGCCGAGGTGTTGGCGGGGGGCGGACTGGTCGCCATCCCCACGGAGACGGTCTACGGGCTGGGCGGCGATGCCTTCAACGCCGAGGCGGTGGCGCAGATTTTTGCCGTCAAGGAGCGCCCGAGTTTCGACCCGTTGATTTGCCATTTGTCGGGGGCGAATCAGCTGCGTGACATCGCCGTGGTGCCGGCGGAGCTGCAAGGGCTGGTGGACAGGCTGGCCGAGGAGTTTTGGCCGGGGCCGCTGACGATGGTGCTGCCCAAGGCACCCTGCGTGCCCGACATTGTGACCAGCGGGCTGCCCACGGTGGCCTGCCGCGTGACGGCGCACGAGGCGATGCGCGGCGTGGCGCGCGCGCTGGGGCACCCCATCGCCGCGCCCAGTGCCAACCGCTTCGGCCACATCTCGCCGACCTGTGCGGGCGCCGTGCTCAAGGAGCTGGGCGGGCGCATCCCCCTGCTGCTGGACGGCGGCGCCTGCTCCGAGGGGCTGGAGAGCACGATTGTGCAGCCCCTGACGGACGAGAAGGGGCGCCCCGCCGTGCGCGTGCTGCGCGACGGTCCTGTCACCCGCGAAAAACTGCGCCGGATTTGCCGCATTCTTAAGCCGGAGCGCCGCTCGGAGGGCGATGCCCGCCCCACGGCGCCGGGGCAGCTCACGAGCCACTATGCGCCCGGCAAGCCGCTGGTGCTGCACGACCCCAAGACTCCCTTTGAGCCGAGGGAGGGCGTGTCTTACGGGTTGATAAGCTATCAGGGAGATTCGCTGCTGGCGGCGCAGGAGGGCTGGGCGGAAGTGATGCCGCTCTCCCCCGGCAGCGGGCGACTGGCGGAGGCGGCGGTGCGCTTGTTTGCCGTGATGCGCGCCATGGATGAGAACCCGGCGGTGCAGGTCATCGTGGCCGAGACGCTGCCGGAGACCGGGCTCGGGGTGGCGATGATGGATCGCCTGCGCCGTGCGGCGGCGGAGAAAGCGTGAGCATGATTGTGCCGATGAAGAGGGCTTTGCAGAGCATGGTGGTGGCGCTGGTGCTGCGCGTGGTGCATGCGGCGCTGACGGAGCTGCAGCGGCTCGACAGCCGCGTGCGCCGCGAGTTGGAGCAGATGCCCGAGGGCATGGGCTACGCCGTGGAGACGGGCTACCGCGCGCCCACGCTCTATGTGCGCTGGAGCGGGGGGCAGTTGCAGCGCTGTGCGGCGGCTCCGCCCGCGCCCTGCTGCGCGCTGCGGTTGAAGAATTTGCCGCTGGCCTTTCTCTTCTGCACGGGGCAGATGGGCGTGGCGCAGGCTTACGCCCGCCATGCGTTCACCATCAGCGGCGATGTGGCGGATGTCATGAAGCTGGCGCGCCTCATCAACCTGGTGGAGGCCTACCTCTTCCCTCCGCTCATCACCCGCCGCATCATGACGGATATCCCGCCGTTGCAGGTCAACCCGCTGCGGGTCTACGGGGGCATCGCCTTCGGTTTCCTTTGCAACCGCTACCGCCTTTCCCGATGAACGCTTATTTTGAGTTCCGAAACGCTGTGAAACTCCTCTGCGGCGAGCTGGCACTGGAGCGCATTCCCTCTGAGCTCGCGGCTCTGGGGAGCGAGCGCCCGCTGCTGCTTTCCGACGCTGTGCTGTCCAAAATCGGCACCCTGCGCCTCGTGCAGCAGGCGATGGAGAGTGAGGGCTGCCCGCCCGCGCAGGTCTACACGGATATTCCGGTGGATTCCTCGCTGGAGGTGGTCAACCGCATTGCCGCCCTGTACCGCGAGCTGGATTGCGATGCTCTGGTGGCCGTGGGGGGAGGCTCGGTCATCGACACGGCCAAGGGGGTGCGGCTCGTGCTTTCGCAGGACACGGATGATATTCTCGCGCTGAGCGGGGTGGAGAATCTGCCGCTCGGCGCGCATGTGCCTTTCATCGTGGTGCCCACGACGGCGGGCACGGGCTCGGAATGCACGGGGGTGGCGGTGATTCGTAACGACGCGAACGGGGTGAAGATGGAGTTCCTCTCGCCCTTTGTGGAGCCCGATGCCGCTGTGATCGACCCGCGCATGACGCTGGGCTTGCCGCCCAAGGCGACGGCCTCCACGGGCATGGATGCGCTTTGCCATGCCATCGAGGCGCTGACCTGTCTGCAGGCGAACCCGCTGAGCAGTGCCTACGCGATGGAGGCCATTCGGCTGATTGTCCGCCACCTGCCGGAGGCGACTCGCCGGGGCAGCAACCGCGAGGCGCGCTTTGCCATGGCGCTGGCCTCCACGATGGCGGGAATCGCGTTCTCGAACTCGATGGTCGGGGCGGTGCATGCCATCGGCCACGCGCTCGGCGGGGTGTGCCATGTGCCCCATGCGGTGGCGATGACGATTTTGCTGCCGCATGTGATGGCGTACAACGCGGAGCGCTGCGCGGCGGACTATGCGCGCTTGCTGCCCCTGTTGGTGGGCGAGGAGCGGGCGGCGGCAACGCTCCCCGCGGAGCGCGCCTTGGCAGCGGTGGAGGCGGTGCGTGCGCTGTCCGCTCGCTTGTCGGAGCTCTGTGGGCTGCCCCTGAGCCTGCACGCCGCCGGGGTGGAGAATCGCCTGGACTTCCCGCGCGTCGCCGCTGTGGCGGTGAACGACGGGGCGCTTATCGTCAATCCCCGCGCGGCGGGTGAGGAGGATGTGCTCGCTATTCTGAACGCCGCTTTCTGACCGCCATGCACGCACTGATCCGCCGCCAACGCGACTACTACCTGAGCCATGCCACGCGCGAGCTCGCCGCCCGCCGCGAAGCCTTGCGCCGCTTGCGCGCGGCGCTGCTCGCCTGGGAGCCCCGGCTCTGCGAGGCGCTGCAGAGCGACCTCGGCAAGCAGCCCACGGAGTCCTACATGAGCGAAATCGGCATGGTGCTCAGCGGCATCCGCGACCTGCTCGCGCACCTGCGCCGCTGGTCGCGCCCGCGCTCCTTTTGGGGGCCTTTGGCGCAGTTTCCCTCGCGCTGCCGCGTGGAGCGCGAGCCCTACGGGGTGACGCTGGTGGTGAGCCCGTGGAACTACCCCCTGCTGCTGGCGCTCGATCCGCTGGCGGCCTCGCTGGCGGCGGGCAACACGGTCATTCTCAAGCCCTCGGAGGACGCGCCGGCGACCTCGGCGGCGCTGGCGGAGATGCTGGCGGAGACCTTTTCTCCGGAGCTGGTGGCGGTGGTGCAGGGCGGTCGCGAGGTTGCGGAGCAGCTCCTGCAACAGCAGGTCGATTACATCTTTTTCACGGGCTCGCCCGCCGTCGGCAAGCGGGTGATGGCCGCTGCTGCGGCGCACCTGACGCCTGTGACGCTGGAGCTGGGCGGTAAGAGCCCCTGCATTGTCGCGGCGGATGCGGATGTGGCGCTCGCGGCGCGCCGCATCGCCTTCGGCAAGGTGCTCAACGCGGGGCAGACCTGTGTGGCGCCGGACTACGTGTTCGTGCACCGCTCGCGCCGTGAGGAGTTTATCACGGCCTACCGCCGCGCGGTGGAGCAGATGGTGGGCTTTGACCCGCTGCACAATGAGGCGCTGCCGCACATCATCAACCGCCGCCACTACGAGCGCGTGATGCGCCTGCTGGAGGGGGTGACGCCCGCGCTCGGCGGGCAGGGAGACCCCGAGAGCCTGCGGATTGCGCCCGCACTGCTCACGGGGGTGACGCCCGAGAGCCCCTGCATGCAGGAGGAGATTTTCGGCCCGCTGTTGCCGCTGATGACCTTTGAATCTCTTGAGGAGGTGGAGGCCTTTGTGCAGGTGCGCCCGCGCCCGCTGGCCTGCTACCTCTTCACCCGCGACCGCGGGACGGAGCAGCGCTTCATGAGCCTGCTATCCTTTGGCGGTGGCTGTGTTAATGATACGGTGATTCATTTGGCCGTGCCGGAGCTGCCTTTCGGCGGTGTGGGTAACAGCGGCATGGGGGCTTACCACGGTCGCACCGGTTTTGAGACCTTTACGCATGCCAAGTCGATCTTGCGCAAGGGAACTTGGCTCGACCTGCCGTTCCGCTATCAACCTTACAGCCGTTTTAAGGCTTGGGTGCTTCGTTTGTTCCTGCGCTGATGGTGCTTGCTGCTGAGCGATTCCGCTGCCCTGAATGCGGGCACGAGGATGATATTGCCGACTTGGGCTTTTTTGCCGAGTGGACCTGCCCGGGCTGCGGCTCTGTGCAGCGCGTGCACACGCTGTTGGCGAATTTTCGGCTGCTGGAGGTGCTGGGCTACGGCGGTATGAGCACGGTTTACCGCGCGGAGGACTTGGTGCTGGGGCGTGCCGTGGCCATCAAGATTCTGCACGGCGATTTCCAAGATGCCCCCGAGCGCCGCCGAAGTTTTGAGCAGGAGTGCGCCAACCTGGCGCGCGTGCGCCATGAAAATGTGGTGTCGCTGTACTCGGCAGGCTGGTCGCGCGGGTATTTTTACATCGTGATGGAGGTGGTGGAGGGGACGAATCTGGAGCTGATGCTGGCCGAGCGGCACGCACTCTCCCCCCGCGAGGTGCTGGATGTGGCGCGGCAGGTGGTGCGCGGGCTGCGGGCGGCAGCGGCGCGCGGCGTGTTGCACCGTGATATTAAGCCCGGCAACATGATCTTGACACCCGAGGGCACGGTGAAGCTGCTGGATTTCGGCTTGGCGCAGGAGTCGCAGGCGGCGGAGAACGCCTCGGGGATGATTTGGGCGACGCCGTTTTATGCGTCGCCCGAGACGCTGCGCCGCGAGCGGGAGGATGAGCGCTCGGATCTGTATGCGCTGGGGATGACCTTGCGCCATGCCCTCACGGGGGAGAACACGCTGCCGCTGCCCGAGGGGCAGGCGGTGACGCCGGAGCTTCTGCTGGAGCTCAAGCGGCAGTTGCCCCCTTTGGCGGAGTGTTACCCTGAGGCCGGGGCGGCGCTGCGGCGCTTGGTGGATGGTCTGACGGCCTTTGACCCGGCGGAGCGTCCTGCCGATGCCGACGAGGCGTTGCGCCTGGTGGAGCAGGCGCTGCGCGATCCGGGGCGCGTGCTGCCGTGGCTGGGGATGGGGGCGGCCGTCGCTGCCGCCGCGATGGGCTTTTCTGCGGCCTTTCTCGGCGCAGAGAAGCACGTTGCACTGGCGGTGGAGGATGTCCCGGTCTGGGAGGAGGCGGCGAGCTATCGGCAGATGATGGAGGAGATGCGGCAGGGGCAGGTGGGGCAGGCGCTGCCCGGTGCCATGGAGCTGGCGCGCACGAGTCGCTACGCTCCTCTGCGGGCGGCGGCCGCGCAGCTGGCGCGGGCGGCGGTGCTGCTGGGAGAGGGCTCTGCGCAGCTACTACAGGAGCTTCCGGCTCTTCCCGAGGAGGCGGGGGAAGAGTCACCGCTGTTGGCGGTCGCGAGGGCGCTGTGCCGGGCACAGGCAGCGGCGGAGGCGGGGGATTATCCTGCCGCGCTGGAGGCGATGGAGGCGGCGCGTGCTGCCCTGACGGAGCGTGAGACCGCGATGATGCCGGCGCTGAAGACCTACCGCAGCCGCTTGTCACAGGTGACGGCTGAGGCACTGCGGGGGCGGGCGCAGCGCGCCATGCGCCAGGACAGTCCGGCGGAGGCGTGCCAAATTCTGGCGATGTGGAAGGCGCTGCCGGGGCGCACGCCGCGCGAGCGGGAGGAGATAGAGGTGCAGACGGAGATTTGTGAGGTCGCGGAGGCGCTGCTGGCCGCTCTGGAGAAGCAGGGTGTGCCGCTCGACACGCATCCGCTGGATGTCGAGGCCGTGGCGCAGCAGCTCAAGCCCGGACCGTTGGCGGCGGAGGCTCGCTGCCTGCTGCTGTTGCTGCACGGCGAGCGGGAGCGCGCTTTTGCGGCTGACCCCTACGCCGCCGCGCCCGATGCGCGCGAGCCCTTTGCCGTGATGCTGCGCGATTGGAAGCGGCGCTGCACGCAGCCCTGAGGCGGATGGCGCAGAGAGCTGCCCCACCCAAAAATTATTCGGGGAGGCGCAGCGAGGCGATGTAGTCGCGCACGCCCTGCGTGATGGCGGCGCCTACCTGCGCGAACTGCGTGGCAAACTTGGGCATGAACCAGGGGAACGCGCCCATGGCATCGTGCAGCACCAGCACCTCGCCGTCGCAGGTGCCGTGCCCCGCGCCGATGCCGATGGTCACGACGGGACAGGCGCGCGTCACCGCTGCGGCAACGGCGGATTTGGTGCATTCCATGACCAGTGAGAAGGCTCCGGCGCGTACCACGGCTTCCATATCGCGCATGATGGCGGCGGCTTCCGCGTCGGTCTTACCCTTCATGTGGTAGCCGCCTTCCTCCAGCACCTTTTGCGGCAGCAGACCGATGTGCCCCTGCACGGGGATGCCCGCTGAGGTGATGGCGCGGATGACCTCCTCCTTGTCGGCTCCGCCTTCCAGCTTGACGGCATCCACCCCCGTGTCCATCAGGCGGCGGGCGTTGGCCAGCGCCTGTTCGGGCGTGTCGAAGCTGTGGATGGGCATGTCGGCGATCACGAGGGCGCGCTTGACCCCGCGCGCGACCATGGCACAGTGGTGCAGCATGTGCTCCATGGTGACGTGGGTCGTGTCGGGGTAGCCCATGACAACCATGCCGAGCGAGTCGCCCACGAGAATCATGTCGATGCCCGCCTCGTCGAGCAGACGGGCGGTCGGGTAATCATAGGCGGTCAACTCGGCAACGGGGGTCCGACCTTTCTTGGCCAGCACCGCAGCGACTTTCTCATTCATAACTTACAGGGGGTAAAGCACAACGGCGTGCTCGGGCGGCAGCGCCTCCAGCAGCTCGGCCACCGTGCGGCTCTGCCCCGGCAGCACCAACAGCGGGTCGATGTCGCAGAGCGGTTGCAGCACAAAAGCACGCTCCGTCATCAGGGGATGCGGCAGGGTCAGCGTTTCCGTGCGCAGAACCTCATCGCCGCAGTACAGCAGGTCGATGTCGCAGGTGCGCGGGGTGCCGTACACCGTGCCGCGCACGCGCCCCAGCTCCGTCTCCGTGCGCAGACAGAGCGCCAGAATCTCCTCGGCAGGCATGTCTGTCTCCACCTCGACGCAGGCGTTGAGGTAGGCCGGGGAGCCCTCGGGGCAGTCCACGGGGTCGGTTTCGTATACCTGCGAGAGCCGCAGGCTGCCGAACTGCTCGGCCAGGCGGTCGCAGGCGCGTTCGAGCATGGCCAGACGGTTGCCCATGTTCGAGCCCAGCGAAAAGCCCACGCGGCGCAGCGGTCGTGCGCCGAGCGCCGTCTCGTGCCCGTCCGTCATCGGGGAGGTGCTTGCAGCCATGTCAGTCCGTGAATCCGAGGACATCCTGCATGCTGTACAGCCCGGCGGGTTTGTCCGCCAGCCATAGCGCGGCGCGCACCGCCCCGTTCGCAAAGGTCATGCGGCTGCTCGCCTTGTGCGCCAGCTCCACGCGCTCGCCCTCGGTGGCGTAGATGACGGTGTGGTCGCCCACCACATCGCCGCCGCGCAGGCTGTGCATGCCGATTTCGCGCTGCGGGCGGGCACCCACGAGCCCTTCGCGACCGTGGCGCAGGTCTTTGTCGTAGTCCATGCCGGTCTCCTCGCAGACAATCTCGGCCAGCGTGCGCGCCGTGCCGCTCGGCGCGTCGAGCTTGTTGTGGTGGTGCATCTCCACAATCTCGATGTCGTAGTCGCGGAGAATGCGGGTCGCCTTGCGCGTCAGCCAGAACAGGGTGTTGACGCCCACGGAGTAGTTGGAGGCAAAGACGATGGGGATGCTCTTGGCGGCGTCGACAATGGCGGCGCGCTCCTCGGGCGTGTGCCCCGTGGTGCCGATGACCAGCGGCTTGTGCTGCGCCAGCGCGCTGTGCAGCAGCTCCGTGGTGAAGCCGTGGAAAGAGAAATCGATGGCGACATCGGCGTGGCTCAGCGCGGCGTCGATGTCCTCACCCACATCGTGCGTGGAGGCCAGCTGCGTGTCGGGATGCAACTCCACTGCCTCGCGCACGGCGTGCCCCATGCGCCCCGAAATGCCCGTTACCAGGATTTTTTTCATGCGTTTTGGTGGGTGGGGTTAGAGCAGTGCGAAGCGCTGCAGCAGCGCAGAGAGTTTCGTCAGCTTGTCATCGCTCAGCGGCGCGAGGGGCAGGCGCATCTCGCGCGCCGTGTCGCCGCGCAGCGCCAGCGCTTCCTTGATGGGCACGGGATTGGTGTCCAGGCTCATCAGACCCTTCATCAGCGGGTAATACTTCTTCTGCAAGGTCAGCGCGCGGCGACCATCGCCCGACAGCGCGGCATCCACCAGCTCGCGCATGGCGGCGGGCGCGACATTGGAGGTCACGGATACCAGCCCCACGGCACCGCAGGCAATGAAGGGGACGGTCAGACCGTCATCGCCGCTGAGCACGGAGAAGCTCTCCGGCAGCGCCTGCACCAGCTGGTTGACGCGCTCCACACTGCCGCCCGCTTCCTTGATGGCGACCACGTTGGGGCAGTCCGCCGCCAGGCGTGCCACGGTGTCCACGGCAATCTCGATGCCGCTGCGCCCGGGAATGCTGTAGAGCAGCACGGGCAGTGCACAGCTGTCGGCCACGGCCTTGAAGTGGCGGTAGACGCCCTCCTGGCTCGGCTTGTTGTAGTAGGGGCAGACCTGCAGGGTGCCGTCTGCGCCCAGGCGCTCGGCCTCCTGCGTCATGGCGATGGCCTCGGCGGTGGAGTTGGAGCCGGTGCCGGCGATGACTTGGATGCGCCCTGCGGCCGTGCGGATGGCGGCGGCGATGACGTCCATGTGCTCCTTGTGCGACAGCGTGGGCGATTCGCCCGTGGTGCCCACGGGCACAATGCCGTCCACCCCGGCGGCAATCTGCGCCTCAATTAGGGCGCGGAACGCCTCGTAATCCACCTCGCCGTTGCGGAAGGGGGTGATGATCGCGGTGTAAAGACCTTGGTATTTCATAATCTCTTGGCCGTATTGTAGCAGTCACCGGGGATGAAGTCACGCCTTTTTTCGCGCGCGAGAGCCCGATGAAACCTTGAAATGCCGCGCGCGTTGTGCTAGTGTATGAGACACGATGCGTCCTGTCATTTATCAGCTTTTTGTCCGTCATTTTTCCAACATGAAGTCCGGGGGGGTGCCTTGCGGCAGCCGCGAGCAGAACGGTTGCGGTACCTTTAACGGGGTGAACGAGGCCGCGCTGCGTTCGCTGGCGGCGTTGGGGGTGACGCATGTGTGGCTCACGGGGGTGTTGCGCCATGCCACGCAGACGGCGCATCCAGGTCTGCCAGCTGACCCGCCCTGCGTGGTGAAGGGGATGGCGGGTAGTCCGTATGCTGTGACGGATTACTACGATGTGGACCCCGATTTGGCTGAGCAGCCCGAGCAGCGTATGGCGGAGTTCTGCGCGCTGTTGCGCCGCTGCCGCCGCTGCGGGCTCATTCCGATGATGGATTTTATCCCCAATCACTTGTCGCGGGCCTATTGTTCGCGGCGTTTCCCGGAGCGTGCCTTCGGCGCACAGGATGACCCCCATCGTTTTTTTGCTCGCGATAATGCGTTTTTCTATCTTCAGGATACTTGGCCGGAGCGGCCGATGCAGCTCCCCGAGGGCGAGTTTGTGCCCGAACGGGGACGGGGACGCGTGACGGGTAACAACGTGGCTTCGTGGCACCCGGATGCCTGCGATTGGTACGAGACGGTGAAGTTGAACTACGGTTGCGACTACACGCATGGCGCGGCGAGCGCCAATGCTCTGCCGGGGGTGATGGCGGATGACCGCTCGGTGCCGCGCACATGGCTGCTGATGAATGAGGTGCTGGCTTATTGGCAGGGGCTGGGGGTGGGCGGTTTCCGCTGCGATATGGCGCACATGGTGCCGCCGCCGTTTTGGCGCTGGTTGATCGCGCGCTCGCGTCTGCGGGATGCGGCGGTGTTGTTCGTGGCGGAGGGGTATGATGACGCGATGTCGCTGACGCAGGGAGCCGTGGCGCCGGCGCTGCTGGCGGCGGGGTTTGATGCGGTGTACGACAGCCGCGCCTATGAGCGTTTGCGCGCGGTGTACGAGCGTGGGCTGTGGGCGAATGAGCTGGATGCGGTGAATAATCCCGATGCGCCCTTGTTCTGCGGCGGCCTGCGCTATTTGGAGAATCACGATGAGCCCCGCCTGAGCGCTTCGCCGTACTGGGGCGGGCAGGGCACGCGCGTGCAGACGGCCTTGTCGGTGATGCAGTTCGCGTCGACGCGCGGGCCGGTGCTGCTGTACAATGGTCAGGAGCTGGCGGAGTCGTGCGAGGCGCCGGGGGGCTACGGTGGGGGGAATGGTCGTACGAGTATTTTTGATTACACTTACTTGCCGCATGTGCAGCTCTGGTACAACGGCGGTGCCTGCGATGGCGCGGAGTTGAGCCCGGAGCTGGCGGCGCGGCGCGAGCAAACGGGTGTTCTGCTGCGCTTGCTGCAACATCCGGCCTTGTCGCAGGGGGCGTTTTATGGGCTGAATTGGGCGAATCGTGAGACGCCGGGCTATGGTCGCGCGGCGGGGGAGGCTGTGTCGGGGCATTATCTTTGTGCGTTCCTGCGCCACGATCGCGCGAGCCGTGCGACGGTGCTGGTGGTGGTGAATTTGTCGCCGGAGTTGACGGCGGAGACGCGTATTCACATCCCGCTGCACGCGCAAGAGTGGGCGGGGAAGAAGCCGGGATGCTTTAGTTTTGTGTCCTTGACGGATGAGAGCGCGCCGCCTGTTTCGGCGGATGCGGCGTTGCTGGATACGGCGGGCTTGCCTGTTTGTGTGGCGCCCGGGGAGGCTTTGCTGTTGGAGTGGTTGTAGTCGCTATGGATTCATTTTAGCCGTTTTAGGCGATTTTTCGGATTTTCTTGTCAAAAAAATCCGAAAAAAATTCAAAAAGGTGCTTGACGTTCGGTCGTCGGAGGTGTATAGTCAGCGGCACCCCGCTACGGGGC
>CAMACY010000004.1 GCA_945831585.1 uncultured bacterium
ATGTTTCATGACACGAGGAAGGGGAATGATATTATTCGAGGGAAAGGAGGTAGCGCTCGGCATCCAGCGCGGCGCGGCAGCCCATGCCGGCGGCGGAAATCGCCTGCTGGTAGACGGGGTCGGCCACATCGCCGGCGGCAAAGAGCCCGGGGGTCGCCGTGGCGGTGCTGCCCGGCAGCGTGCGGATGAAGCCGGCGGCATCGCGCTCGACCAGCGCCCCGGCAAAGGCGCTGTTGGGGGTATGACCGATGGCCATGAACACGCATTTGAGCGGCAGCTCGCGCGTTGCCCCCGTCTGCGTGTCGCGCAGGGTGACGGCGGCAAGCTCGCCCGCCGCATCCGTGTGATAGGCGGCGATGGTGCTGTTCCACAGCGGCTGAATCTTGGGGTTGCTCAGCACGCGCTGCTGCATGGCCTTGCTCGCGCGCAGCTGATCGCGGCGGTGAATCAGAAACACCTCGGAGGCAAAGCGCGTGAGGAAGGCCGCCTCCTCGCAGGCGCTGTCGCCGCCGCCCACCACCGCCACAGGCACCTCGCGGTAGAACGCGCCGTCGCAGGTGGCACAGGCCGTCAGCCCATGCCCGATGAGCTTCTCCTCGCCCGGCAGCCCCGGGTAGCGAGCCGTCGCCCCCGTCGCGATGATGACGGCCTTGGCCTTGTAGGCGCCGCCGCTCGTGGTGACGACAAAGAGCCCGCTGCAGCTCTCCTGCGCCAGCGACAGCACCTCCTCGTAGGCATAGCGCGCGCCGAACTTTTCCGCCTGCTCGCTCATGGCGAACATGAGATCAGAACCCATGATACCCTGCGGGAAGCCGGGGAAATTCTCCACCTCGGTGGTCGTGGTCAGTTGTCCGCCGAGCTGCGCCCCCGTGAACACCAGCGGGGAAAGCCCCGCACGGGCAGCGTAGATGGCAGCGGTGTAGCCGGCGGGGCCGGTGCCGATGATGATGAGCTTCTCGTCCATTGCCCCCATTGTAGCATGCGCCGCAGCGGCGGCAAGGAGATTATGCGTCACGCGCGCGCTTCGCGGGGAACGGCGAACGCCTGCGGCAAGCAGCATGTCAGCCTGCGGGCTTGCACGTCCCCCCGCTGAGGGGCATACTGGAGCCACGCATGAACATTCTCCGCCGAAACCTGAGCCTGATGCTGGCGTTGCGCTACCTCAACCCGCTGCGCTCGCTCTTTTCCATCATCACGCTGATCTGCCTGGCGGGTGTCGCGCTGGGGGTGATGGTGCTCATCGTGGTGCTGTCCGTCATGGAGGGCTTGCAGCAGGAGATGGAGCGGCGCGTGCTGGCCTTTGCCCCGCACTACGTCCTCTCGCTCTCCGACGGCTTTCAGCGCGTGCGCCTGAGCGATGCCGCGCTCGACTGGCAAGGGTTGGAGCAGCAGCTCGCCGCGCTGCCGGGGGTGGTCAGCGTCTACCCCCAGCTGGAAAACGAAGCCTTTGCCCAGAGCGAGCTCGGGCGCATGACCGTGCACTTCACGGCGCTGGAGCCGCACAACCCCGGCCAGCTGCTGCCGCTGCAAGAGATGCTGCGCGAGGGCAGCTTCGACTTCGGTGAGGGGCTGGATCAGGAATGCGTCATCAGCGCCGCCACCGCGCAGGCGCTGGGGCTGCAAACGGGCGACATGCTGCACCTGACCCCCGTGGGCAGCTTGGATGAGGTCGCCACCATCTACGCCATGATTCAGCAACCCCTGCAAACGCAGGCCGACACCGCCTTCATGCAGGCCGCCGAAAGCCTTTTCGAGGGAGCCGCCCCCGCCGAGGGCGGGCTCTGCCCCGACGCGGGCAAGATGCAGCAGCTCGCCCTGCGCATCGGGCAGTTTGAAGCCGCCAAGCTCCGCGCGAGCGAGCAGGCGGCGCTGCGCGAGCTCTTCGCCGCCCTGCAAGCGCACGCAGGCGCCGTCCCCTTCACCCCGGAGGAGCAGGCGCGCTGGCAGCAAACCGTGCGCGAGCTGGCCGAGCTCGACCGCGACCGCGAAGACGGCAAGGCCGTCAAGAGCATCAACGAAATGGTCATGCCCATCGACCTGCGCGTCATCGGCATCTACCAGCCGCCCGAGAACATGCCGGGGCCACAGGTCTACCTGCCGCTGCAAATCGCGCAAGACATTATGGGCTACTCCGCCGAGGGGCAGAACCAGGTGCAGGGGCTCTGCCTGCGCGTGGCCGACGCCCACAACTCGGCCGATGTCGAGTCCGCCGTGCAGGCCATGCTGCCCGCTGTCAGCGCCCCCGCCGCCGAGGAGACCGAACCCATGTCCCTGCACTGGTTCATCGCGCCCTGGACCCGCAGCTTCGAGCAGTGGTACAAGCTCATCGCCAACGAGCGCGTGATGATGAGCTTCGTGCTCTCCATCATCTCGCTCATCGCCAGCTTCTGCATCATGGCCGTCATGTTCACCGTCAGCATGCAGCGCCGCCGCGAGATTGCCGTGCTGCAAGCGCTGGGCGCCACCCCCGGCAAAATCGTGGGCATCTTCGCCTGGCAGGGGGTGCTCATCGGTGCGCTGGGCGCCGTGGCGGGCATCCTGCTGGCGCTGCTGGTGCTGCACTACCGCCTGGAGATTCAGGGCGCGCTGGCCGCCATCGGCATGGATCCCTTCCCCATGCAGGCGCACGGGCTCACCTTGCCCGCCGTCTACTCCCCCCTCACCTTTGCGCACCAAGCCGTGCAGGCCTTCATCATGGTGACGGTGGCGGCCATCATTCCCGCCTTCTTCATCGCCCGCCAAGACCCCGCGCAGGCACTGCGCTCGAACTGACATGGACATCTACTGGATCAAGGACAAGCAGCGACGCGGTCCCGCCACCGTGCCCGACATCCTCTCGCTGGTGCAGAGCGGCGAGCTAACGCCCGACACCCTCGGCTGGCACGCGGGTTGCACGGGCTGGCAACCCCTGCGCGCGTTGCCCGCGCTCTGCGATTTTCTCCGCGAGCCCGAGCCGGAGACAGAGGAGGAAGCGCCCCGGGCGGGAGACACGACGCCCGAAGCGGGGGAAACAGCGTCCGAGTCGGCGACCGCCGAGTCCTCCGGCGAGTCGCCGCAGGCGCTGCGGGTCATGGTGCCCGGCCCCGCGCCACGCGCGCTGGCGCGGCTTGTCGACATGGCGCTCTACGCCGCCCTCTTCCTGCTGGGCTGTTCCCTGCTGCGCGTGCCGTTCTCGCCCCTGCTGCTGCCCGGCTCCCCCGTCTTTTGGCTGCCCTACCTGCTGTGTGAGGCACTGCTGCTCCGGCTGTGGGGCACCACACCGGGCAAGGCACTGTTCGGCATCCGCATCGTCTGCGTCCGCCCCGAGGGCATCCGCCCCCCGAGCTGGGGGCAGGCCGTGCTGCGCGTGCTGCTGGTCTTTGCCTGCGGGCTGGGGATGATGCTGTCCTTCCTGCCCCTTATCATGGGCGCGATGACCTGGTGGCAGATTCGCGAGCGTGGCGTGGCTCTGTGGGATGCGCGGCTGGGGCTGCTGCCCATGCTGCTCAAGCCCGTGTCGGCGGCGCGGCTGCTGTCGGGGGTTCTGCTGCTGCTCTTCTGCGTACAAGTCATCTCGCAGGGCATGGCTCCCTGGGTCGAGCCCATGCTCGACATGATCAGCACCGAATCGCCCGAGCTGGGGGAAAGTCTGCGCCGTCTCACCCGTCCCTAACACCGGGACGACCAGCCGATTTTCCGCAGGTCGTCTGCGGAAAATCATTGCAGCTCACGGAGCGTTCTGCTACACTGTCGCCTAAATGACAGAAACGGAACGACAGGCATCGGCAATCGCCGTTCTCAGCCCCATGGCGAAGCGCTACCTCCTCCCCTACCGAGGTTTGCTGCTCGGCGGCGTGCTCGGCGGACTCGTCGCCGCCGCCGCTGCGGGCTTCGGCCTGCCGACCATGATTCAGCATGTGTTCCCCGTGGTCTTCGGCACCGCCGAAGCGCCGCCTGCCATCGCCGCTTGGCTGAGTGCCCACTTCAGCCCCGAACAAATCCCCCTGGTCACCCTCTGGCTGGCGGCGCTGTTCATCCCCCTGCTCATGATGCTGCGCGGGCTGAGCACCTACATCAACGGCTACCTGCTCAACAAGGCCGCCATGCGCGGCCTGCGAGACCTGCGCTGCGACACCTTTGCCCGCCTACAGTGGCTCTCCTTCTCCCACCACGACCGCCGCACCCGCGGCGAGCTCATGAACATCGTGCTGGGTTACACCGCGCAGCTGCAACAAGGCATGGTCACCGTGCTCAACGACCTCGTCATCCAACCCCTCACCCTGCTCGCTGCGCTCGCCTACCTTGTCTACGCCGCCCTCAACAGCCACGAGAGCGCCATCCTCATGGGCAACCTGCTGGTCTCCGCCCTCGTCATCCCCCTGGTGCGCTGCGTGGGCAAGCGCATGGTCAAGCACACCGCTGCGGCACTCGAAAAGCTCAACTCACTGACCGCGCATGTGGAGGAAAGCCTCAACACCCAGCGCGAAATCCGCGCCTTCAACCTCGAAGAGCAGCGCGAGGCACACCTGCGCGACCTCATCCGCCACTTCAACCGCCTGCAGCTGCGCGTGGTCGCCTGGAAACAAGCGCTGGGGCCCTCCATCGAAATCGTCAGCGCCCTCGCCCTGGCCTACTCCCTCTACCGCGGCTGCAGCGATGGGCTCACCCTCGAACAATTCAGCGCCATCGCCACCGCCTTCTACTTCTGCTACGACCCCATCAAAAAACTGGGCGACATCGTCAACCACTGTCAGATCATGGCCGTCGCCGCCGAGGGGGTCAACAGCATTTTGGAAGCCCGGGACGAAACCCCCGAACCCACCGAACCCCTCGCCCTGCCCCGCCCCACGCCCGGCAGCGTCCGCTTTGAACATGTCTGCTTCGCCTACACGCCCGACAGCCCCGTGCTGCGCGACATCGACGTGCACATCCCCGCCGGGCAGATTGTCGCCCTCGTGGGACCCAGCGGCAGCGGCAAGACCACCTTCATCAACCTCATCTGCCGCTTCTACGATGTCGATACCGGCTGCATCCGCATCGACGGCATCGACGTGCGCCGCCTGAGCCGCGCCGAGCGCACCCGCGCCATCGGGCTCGTCTCGCAATTCTCCGCCCTCTTCAACGACAGCATCCGCGAAAACATCCGCCTGGGACGCCCCGAGGCCGATGACGCCGCCGTGGAACGCGCCGGAGCGCGGGCGCGCGTCAACGAGTTCACCGCCGGCACCCCCGAGGGCTACGACCGGGAGCTGGGCGAGGGCGGCAGCGGGCTGAGCGGCGGGCAGCGCCAGCGCATCTCCATCGCGCGCGCCTTCCTCAAAAATGCCCCCATCCTCATTCTGGACGAAGCCACCTCCGCCCTCGACATGAAGAGCGAGGCGCGCATCCAAGAAGCGCTCGACGAGCTTGCCGAGGGGCACACCACCTTCATCATCGCCCACCGCTTCAGCACCATCCGCCGCGCGCAGCGCATCCTCGTGTTCGACAGCGGGCGCATCATCGCCGACGGCACCCACGACACGCTCTACGCAAGCTGCCCCCTCTACCGTCGGCTCTACGATGAACAGGTCAACCAAGCAGCCCCCTCCCCCGCATGCTGAACCGCACGCTCTACTTTCTCCGCCGCTTTCTGCTGCCGCAGTGGCTCTACTTCGGCATTGTCATCCTCACGGGGCTGGTCGCCGCCGCCTCCAGCGGGTTGGGTATCCCGCTGATGATTAAATTCGTCTTCCCGCTCGTCTTCCGCAGCCCCGGCGCGCCGCCCGAGCTGCTCACCCTCTGCCCCGCGCTCGAGCACCTCGCCCCCGCCACCATCCTCCTGCTGGCCTGCGGCAGCCTGCCCGCGCTCTTCCTCATCCGCGGGGTGGCGCAGTGGAGCAACGCCTACATGGTCAACTACCTGGGCATCCGCATTCTCGAAGATCTGCGCATGACCATCTTCCGGCGGGTGCAGGAGCTCCCCCTCTCCTTCCTGGAACGCGAGAAAAAGGGCGACATCCTCAGCCGTATCACCAGCGACACCGCCAACGTCCAGAACATCCTCGGCACCATCGCCAACGACCTCATCAAGCAACCCATCACCTGCGCCAGCGCCTGCGCGGCCTTCATCTACCTGCTCTTCTCCACGGGGCAGGGGCTGCTGCTGCTCGTCAACATCCTCCTCATCGCGCTGGCCGCCTGGCCCATCATCATCTTCGGCAAGCGCATCTCCAACCGCGCCCTGCAGGCGCAGCGCAGCAACGGCGCCCTCAACAGCGTGCTGCAGCAGAACCTCGAAACACAGCGCGAGGTGCGCGCCTACGGCATGGAAGAACGCCAAATCCGCCAATTTCGCCGCGTCGCCGACGGCATCTGCACCGCCATCATCAAGCTAGTCAAATACCAACGCGGCATCATCCCCATCATCGAGACCGTCTCCTCCCTCGCGCTCGCCTTCCTGCTCGTGCGCGGGCGGCAAGCCGGCATGAGCCTGCCCGACTTCATGGCCATCGCGGGCGCGCTCTTCTTCCTCTTCGACTCCATGAAGCGCGCCGGCAACGCCTACAACCGCTTCAACGAAGCGCAGGGCTCCCTGCACCGTCTCGCCGAAATCCTCTTTACCCCCAACCCCCTCCGCGACCCCGAGCAGCCGCAGCACCTGTCGCAGCCCGTGCGCGGCGAGCTCGAGCTGCGCGGCGTCAGCTTCCGCTACAGCCCGGAGGCTGCGCCCGCCCTGCGCGACATCGACGTGCACATCCCCGCCGGGCAAATCGTCGGGCTCGTGGGACCCAGCGGCAGCGGCAAAAGCACCTTTGCGGGACTCATCCCCCGCTTCTACGACCCGAGCGAAGGCAGCGTACGGCTCGACGGCACCGACATCCGCCGCATCACCCAGCACGAGCTGCGCGAGCACATCTCGCTGGTGGGGCAGCAAGCGCTGCTCTTCAACATGAGCATCCGCGAGAACATCCTGCTGGGCAAGGCCGACGCCACCGACGACGAGCTGCGCCGCGCCGCCGAGGCCGCCGCCGTCACCCCCTTCCTCAGCCAACTGAGCGGCGGGCTCGACAGCCCCGTCGGCGAGGGCGGCAACCAACTGAGCGGCGGGCAGCGCCAGCGCGTTGCCATCGCCCGCACCTTCATCCGCAACGCCCCCATCCTCATCCTGGACGAAGCCACCGCCTCGCTCGATGCCGAGAGCGAGCACGACATCCAGCAGGCGCTCGACCGCCTCGCCCTCGGGCGCACCACCCTCATCATCGCCCACCGCTTCAGCACCATCCGCGCCGCGCAGCGCATCCTCGTCTTCGAGCGCGGGCGCATCATCGCCGACGGCAGCCACGATACCCTCTACGCGAGCTGTCCGCTCTACCGCGAGCTCTACGATCGGCAGGGCATCGCCGAATCCTGAAAAGCCTCCTTGCGCCGCACGCGCCCATCTGCTACAATCTCCCCCGTTACCAAACCTCTCCCTCACCCATGGACAAACTCATCGTCGAAGGCGGTCACAAACTGCGCGGAACCCTCAACATCAGCGGTTCCAAAAACGCCTCTCTCCCCATCCTCGCGGCCGCCCTGCTCACCGACGAGCCCGTGCGCATCTCGCGCGTGCCCGATGTCTCCGACACCAACTACATGCTGCAAATCCTCAGCCAGCTGGGCGCCTCCGTCGAGCGCTCCAGCGGCACGGTGCGCATCGAATCCCCCGACGGCATCTCCTCCAGCGCCTCCTACGACCAAGTGCGCAAAATGCGCGCCTCCATCTGCCTGCTCGGGCCCATGATGGCGCGCATGCACCGCTGCACCCTGCCCCTGCCGGGCGGCTGCGTCATCGGCGACCGCCCCGTCGACCTCCATGTGCGCGCCATCCAGGCGCTGGGCGCCCGCGTGCGCGTCAAGGGCGGCAACCTGCTCATTGACGCGCCCAACGGGCTCATCGGCACCACGGTCGACATGCGCGGCGACAGCGGGCCCACCGTGCTGGGCACCGACAACCTCATGATGGCCGCCGTGCTGGCCAAAGGCACCACCGTCATCGAATCCGCCGCCCGCGAACCCGAGGTCGTCGACCTCGCCGACTTCCTCAACAAAATGGGCGCGCGCATCGAGGGCGCAGGCTCGCGCACCATCACCGTCCACGGCGTGGACAAACTCCACGGCTGCGAGCACACCGTCATTCCCGACCGCATCGAGGCGGGCACCTTCATGGTCGCCGCCGCCATGTGCAGCGAAGAAGGGCTCACCCTCAACCGCATCTGCCGCAAGCACCTGAAGGCCATTGCCGACCTGCTGGTCGAGTGCGGGCACAGCGTCGAGTTCAACGAGGAGGGCGACAGCGTGGTCGTCAAACCCGGCGCCCACCCCCGCAGCGGCAAGATCCTCACCAACCCCTACCCCGGCTACCCCACCGACATGCAGGCGCAGATGACCGCCCTCTTCGCCATCACCCCCGGTATCAGCGTGGTGCGCGACACCATCTTCCCGCAGCGCTTCATGCACTGCTCCGAACTCAAGCGCATGGGTGCCAACATCAAGGTCGACAACGGCACCGCCATCATCACCGGGGTGGAGGGGCTCTCCGCCGCGCCCGTCATGGCCAGCGACCTGCGCGCCAGCGCCGCCCTCGTCCTCGCCGCCCTCGCCGCCGAAGGCACCACCGAAATCCACCGCCTCTACCACATCGACCGAGGCTACGAGATGCTGGATGAAAAACTGCTCTCGCTCGGCGCTCGCGTACGCCGCGTGCTCGACACCGAAGCCCCCGACTTCGAGAGCTGAACCCCTATCCTCCCCCCCCTGTCGCCCGCTGCCCCAGCCCCGGGACAGCGGGCGGCGATTTTCAATAAACCGGCAGTCAAGAGCTAAGAAAGCTTTTCGTCCAACTTAAAGTCAGACCTTAAATGGGACGAACAGAGCTTAGCGCCCTCCTGCACCGCCAAAAAAGCACCCACTCCCCCGGGACGGCGGAGCGGGTGTGAAAAAGACCGATGAGCTATGTTTAGTGGCGGCGGCGGCGAGCAGCCAAACCGGCCAGAGCCAGCAGACTCAGCGTCGCCGTAGCGGGTTCCGGAGCAACAACCGCCCCGCGAGTGATGGAAATGGTCGTCGTTGTACCGGAGGGAACGTCGACCGTGCCCACGTTCGTCAGCGTTGCATAGTTGAACGTGCTGACAATGTTGGTATCGCGCTTGGTGTCGAACGTCACCGAGCTACCTTCGTTGGAGCTAAACTCAATGTAGGGAGTATCCGCATCGGCATTGTAGGTGAGGGTGAAGCTGAACGTCCAAGGCGCCGAATCGGCCGGCTCCGTGTAAACGACATTGGTCATGCCATACCCCCAACTGTTGGTGCCGATTTCCACCTTCTTATTGGTCGTACTACCCACATATATCCCGAACTGATCTTTACCCTTAGGATTACCATACGGATCGGATGTACCGAGCAACCCCGTACCCCAAGAATTGGCAAAGGAAGGAGCCGTGGTGGTGACGGACAGGCTGAAGCTCTCGCTTCCCAGCTCGATCCCGGCATCCGCCAGCGTCAGCGTGAAGCTGCCCGCAAGGGTCGTCGTGAAGGTTTCCGTCTGGTCAGCATAACTCGTCGTCCGAGTCCAGTCAGCCGAGGTTGTCTCCGCATAGGCGCAAATGCTGCTCACGGCAGCCGTCGCCAACATAATTGTTTTTTTCATGATTGTATTTCTTTTTTGATGTTCCGACTCCCGGAGCAAGTCGCCCTCAGAGCACGCATCGCGTGGATGTTTTTACCGGCGCAGCTCGGCAAAAAAACCTGCGCGCAGGATTGTAAGCATTCTGAATGCTGTAGTCAAGGATTATTTCATGAAAATATCATGCATCGCCTAACGCATTGTTTATCAATGCGATATATGCTATAAATCATCTTCATCATCGGGCGCCGTTGCCAAGACACATCGAATCAAATTCACAGAAATTCTTTCGCGCCGCAAAAATCCAAGCACTTGATTTATTTGCAAACCGCTCAATATAAGAGCCTTACAAAAAGAGAGCTACAGCATTCAGAATGCTTACAATCCCCGGCGTGAGGGTTTCTGCCGAGTTGCGCCGGCAGGGACATCCACAAGGATGCGGGAGGGCTCATGCTGCTTTCTCTGCTCGACAACCATCAAACAAAAAATATCATGATGAAAAAAACAACATTGATTTGTGCGGCAACCCTCAGCAGCGTTTGTGCCTATGCTGCAGACATCGTGACCACGATCGAACCCACCGCGTTTGTGAACGGCACCGCAACGCTCTCCGAGAACTTTGCTCAGACCGCCACCGAGTGGAGCATCGAGACGACGTTTACCTACAAGACGGACACGAAAATGGGCTATTGGGGCACGACGATTCTGTCTACCGCATCGAACCTGACACAGGACAGCTACAAGGGAGGGTTGCAGGTGTATGCTAGCAAAGATGGGAATCTCGTCGTTAAAGGCTGCGGCTTTGACAACGGCACCTCTGGTACAGCCCTGGGCAGCACTCTGACGGCAGACAGCGGCTATACCGTTGTTCTCGATGTGGTGTACAACGACACAGAGAAGAATTATACCACATCACTGACCTTGAAGGGGTCTGACGGGGTTAAGATTGGAAACACGGCGACATCGACCTACACCTTCCAGGAAAGCAATGTGATCTCCCATCTTTACACGGCTTGCGGTCAGGGTGCGGCAACGTCTTGGAGCGCTCCCTCGGTGACGCTGAAGACGTCGGGCGTATTGGTTCCCGAGCCCGCGACCGCGACGCTGAGCCTGCTGGCGCTGGCCGGTCTGGCGGCGCGCCGCCGTCGTCACTAAGGAATATTTTTCTCTGTATTTTTCGCACCCGCTCCTCCGCCATGGGGGAGCGGGTGTTTTGCGCAGGCGATCGCGCAGGGGGGGGCTGCATGTCGCTTGCGGCAAACGACAAGGCGCCATCCGACTGAAGCCCGCCCATCTACCATCCATCAGCTTTTGGAATGCTGTAGTTGCCTGCATACTAAAGATTCACAATCAATATATTGCAGATATTGTAGTATTCAATTTTAGCGTGTCCGGCTGCGTTGTGTGCGAGCGCTGCTCGTCGCGCCAAGAGAAACTCAGAAAAGAATAAAGAGCCATAATATACTGAGCATGAAGGAGTCGTGAAAAAACCAACATTCTTGACAAATCATCCTTGACTACAGCATTCCAAATGCTTAAAATGCGCTGCGGCGGCGTTATGCCTGCTTAGGGCAGGTGCCCCCTGCACACGGACAACATCATCTCAGCATTCTGTTATGAAAAATACTCTCCTACTCACGGCAGCCGCGAGCGCTACGCTCAGCGCATTTGCCACAGACACACTCACGGCAGAGGTCACCTCCGGCGGTGATCTGCTGCATGTTTCAGAATACGGCTATTTTTGGAATCTTCAGGACACAACCGGCGTAACCCGCCCTGAGGGAACAGGAAATGCGTGGGCGGGTGTTCCCAAAAACAGCGGCAGCACATACCAAAGCGAAGGCAGTGTCTACCAAAAACTCACGACGCAGGGCAACACCGACTACAATCTGCGTCTGGGAGGGGAGAGTGTCGACTTCACGCTCAGCTCTGATGTCTATATCAACCAGCTGAGCACCGTGAGCGGCCTGACCTCCACGATCATCCGATTCGATGGCGGCACCTTAACATCCTCCGGCTCCATGGGTTTCGGTTCCTCCACCATTACCTTAGATGTCAGCGCCATCGCCGCCGAGGGCAATATCTTCAGAACAACGCTGCTGAGCTCGGATCGCATCTTTGGCTTCGGCACCAAGTTCGACAATCTGACGCTCAGCGGCGGCAGCATGGACTATAAGGGTGTTCTGTTCTACAACCGCAACGCAAAAAAATATTACAACTCGGCGGATATCAGCATCAGCAATGGCTACTACGGCGTCAAGGATGGCGCGACGGCTGTCACCATCGATCAGTCGGCCTGGGGTTCCTACCTCGTGGCTGACATCACGGCTAACAGCGGGGCGTCGATCAAGTCGCTGTCGTACCTGACCGTGGTTCCCGAGCCCGCGACCGCGACGCTGAGCCTGCTGGCGCTGGCCGGTCTGGCGGCGCGCCGCCGTCGTCACTAAGGATTTTTTTCATTGTCTTTTTCGCGCCCGCTCCGCCGCCATGGGGGAGCGGGTGTTTTTTCGAGCAGCGGGGCGCCCCTTTAGGCTTGCGGTGCGGGCATGCTTGGTGTACACTGCCAGGGTATGAAAATGTCTCCCTCTCTCCCTCCCGCGCGGGCGCTGCGGGGTTTTACGCTCATCGAGCTGATGGTGGTCATCGCCATTTTGGCTGCGCTGGTGTCCATCGCCGCACCGACGATTTATTCCCACATGGGTGCCGGGACGGAGGCCAAGTGCCGCGCCAATCTCGAGCAGCTTGCTCAGCTGGGTGCCAGGTACAGCAGCGATTTGGCCAATCGCGGCACCCTGCCCACCAGCGGCATGAGCGATGACGAGGAGACGCCCCATGTCGACGAGAGCGAGGGTTGGTGGCTCATGCTGGCGCCGGAGCTCGACGCCGTGGTGCTGCCGCAGAAGCCGGGCGCCAAGATGAAGGTCTCCGCCATCTTCCACTGCCCCGCGGACAAGCGCCACCCCATCGACAACGACTCCACCTTTGCCGCCGACACCAAGAGCATCTCCTACGTCTCGTGGACGGACGGCAGCGAGGATCGCGACAACCCCAACTCCGGCATCAACACCCGCGCCAAGCAGAACCTCGACATGCTGCCCTGGCTCTCCGACGGGCTGCCCGTCAAGGGCAAGAGTGTCACCACCGCCGCCGATTTCCGCAAGCAGGTGGCGCCCGCCGCCGAGCGCCACGACGGCAAAATTCTTGTGCTCTACGCCAGCGGCGTGGTCAAGGCGGTCGACTACGACCCGGAGACGGACAAGGCCGACGCTCTCTTCAAGAAACTGGCTCCCGCGCTGGCCAAGAAGGGCGCCAAGGGCGGCAAGAAGGGCAAGGGCGGCAAGCAGTCCGCCGAGGACGAGGAGGAGGATAGCGCCGCAGACGAGGCGGACGACAGCGGGGACGACGACGCATGATGCCCGAAGCACAGCCCTGCCCTCCCTCCCGACCGCTGCCGCTGGCAGCGGTTTGTTTGCCCCACCTGCGCGGCGGGCGCGTGCTGGCGGGGCTGAGCGGCGGGCGCGATTCCGTCGCGCTGCTGCGGGCGCTGCTGGCGGAGGGCTGCGAGCTCTGCGCCTGCCATGTGCACCACGGTCTGCGCGGCGCGGCGGCGGATGCCGATGAGCAGTTCTGCCGCGAGCTCTGCGCGCGGCTGGGGCTCCCCCTCGTCGTGCGGCGGGTCGATGTACCCGCGCTGGCGCGGCAGCGGCGCGAGTCGCTCGAGACGGCGGCGCGCGCGGCGCGGCGGGCGGCGCTGGCGGAGGTCGCGCGCGAGCAGGGCTGCGCCGCCATCGCGCTGGCGCACCATGCCGATGACCAGGCGGAGACCGTCCTCTTCCGTCTGGCGCGCGGGGCGGCGGGCGCGCGCGGCATGCGCGCCGTGCACCGCGCGCAGGGCGTCCTTTGGCTGCGCCCCCTGCTGGAATGCCGCCGAGCCGAGCTGACAGCCTGGCTACGCGAGCGCGGACAAGCCTGGGTAGAGGATGCCACCAACGCCCAAGCCTGCGCCGCGCGCAACCGCCTGCGGCTGGAGGTGCTGCCCGCCCTCAACCGCGCGCTGGGTCGCGACACCGTCCCCATTCTGGCGCGCAGCGCCCGCGTGCAGGAGGAGACGCAGGAGGCCCTGCAGGAAGCCCTCGCCCGCCTGCCGCTCACCGACCCGCAGGGGCGGCTTTACCTGCCCGCCCTGCGCGGCGCAGGCGCTGCCTTGGTTCGCGCCGCCCTGCACCGCTACCTCAGCCTCGGCGGCGTGCCCGACATCAGCAGCAAACTCATCGACGACATCACCGCCATCCTCCCCGCCGACGCCCCGGTCGCGCGCGTCAACCTGCCCGGCGGCGGACAGGTCGCGCGGCGGCAGGGGCGGCTGGTGCTGCTCAGCCCCGCGGGCGAGCCCCGAGCGGTCATCTGGCAACATATTGCTTCATGACAGTTTTTAGGGCTTGCATTCGGGGGCGGAAGTGCTAGGCTTGCACTCAAACATCCGAACATCGGATGTTTGACTCTTCAACCCCATATCAATCATGGATATTCTGCACGATAAGGACGCCGACATGAGCGTTCTCAATGGCAAGACGGTGGCCGTCATCGGCTATGGTGCTCAAGGTCGCGCCCAGGCGCTCTGCATGCGCGACAGCGGTGTGCATGTCATCATCGGCATTCGCCCCGGCAAGAGTTGGGATGCCGCTGCTCAGGACGGCTTCGAGGTCATGAGCGTGGACGAGGCGGCCGCCAAGGCCGACATCATCCACCTGCTGCTGCCCGATGAGAAGCACGGCGAGGTGTACGAGAAGCAAATCAAGCCGCACCTGGCGGCGGGCAAGGCGCTGTGCTGCTCGCACGGCTTTGCCTATGTGTTCAAGACCATCGTGCCCCCGGCGGATGTGGATGTCATCATGGTGGCGCCCAAGGGCCCCGGCACGGAGGTGCGCCGTGTGTTCGAGGAGGGCTTCGGTTGCCCCGGGCTCATCGGCGTGTTCCAGAACCCCACGGGCAAGGCGCGCGATCTGGCGCTGGCCATTGCCAAGGCCGAGGGGCTGACCCGCGGCGGTGTGCTGGAGTGCACGCTGGCGCAGGAGACCTACGAAGACCTCTTCGGCGAGCAGAACGTGCTCTGCGGCGGTCTGGTGGATCTCATGAAGTACGGCTTCGAGACGCTCATCGAGGCGGGCTACCCGCACGAGATGGCCTACTTTGAGTGCGTGCACGAGGCCAAGCTCATCGTCGACCTTATCTACAACGGCGGCATTCAGCGCATGAACGCCGTCATCTCCAACACCGCCGAGTTCGGCGAGTACTACAACGGACCGCAGATTCTCGGGCCGGAGGTCAAGGCCAAGATGAAGGAATCCCTGCAGCGCATCGAGAGCGGCAAGTTTGCTCAGGACTGGCTGGCGGAGGCCGCCGCCGGGGCTCCCAACCTGCTGGCCAAGCGCGCGGCGCTGGCGGAGCACCCCGTCGAAATCGTCGGCAAGAAGATTCGCTCGCTCTTCGAGCGCAAGTAAGCTTCCCGCAATGTCGGGGTGCGGTCGTCGCGCACGGCCGCACCCCCTTTTCCCTCCTTGCAACAGCAGACGATGGAAGCGGCCATCCACGTTGAGAACGCGCGCGTGTACCTCTCCGGGCGCGAGATTCTGCACGGCATCAACTGGACCGTGGCGCCGGGCGAGCGCTGCTTCATCCTCGGCGCCAACGGCGCGGGGAAGACCACGCTGGTGCGCATGCTCATGGGCTATGCCTGGCCGCTCTTCGGCGCGACGGTCGAGGTGCTGGGCAAGCGCTTCGGCAGCGTCAACCTGCAGGAGCTCCGCAAGCGCATTGCCTGGGTGAGCCCGCTGATGCACCAGTGGCTCGGCGACCGTGAATGGACGGGGCGCGAGATGGTGCTCAGCGGTCCCGATGCGACCATCGGGCTTTTCCGCGAGCCGACGCCCGAGGAGGAGGCGCGCGCCGCCGCGCTGATGGCGAGCCTGCGCGCCACGGCGCTCATGGAGCGCAAGGTGGTCACCATGAGCAGCGGCGAGCAGGTGAAGGTGCTCATTGCCCGCGCCCTCATGACGAACCCGGACTTGATGATTCTCGACGAGCCCAGCGTGTTTTTGGACATCGCGGGGCGCGAGTTTCTGCTCAACACGATTGCGGAGTTAGCTGCCGCTCGCCCCGAGCTCACGCTCATCTTCATCACCCAGCGCATCGAGGATATTCTGCCGGAGTTTTCGCGCGGGCTGATTCTGCGCGAGGGGCGGATTCTGGCGCAGGGGGCGCGCGAGGAGGTGCTCACCGAGCCCCACCTGCGCGCGGCCTTTGACCTGCCCATCCGCCTCATCGCGGGGCGCAAGGGGCGCCTGTGGACCGTCATCGACTGAGCCTGCCATGCCCCCCGTCCGCCGTCCCGTCCGACAATCGCTTGCCAAGCAGGTGCGCGAGAGCATGGAAACGCTCATCCGCGAGGGCGAGTGGGTCGTGGGCGAGCGCATCCCCGCCGAGAACAGCCTCACCGAGCTCTTCGGCGTGAGCCACAACACCGTGCGCGAGGCCGTGCAGGGGCTCATCCACGCCGGGCTGCTGGTCGCCCGCCCCGGGGACGGCACCTATGTCACCGCCACCGACCGCTTGGATGCCGCGCTGGACGACCGCCTGCACCGCGCCGACACCGCGCGCATTCTCGAAGCGCGACTCGCTGTTGAGCAGGCGGTGACGGCGCTCGCCGCCCGCAACCGCACGCCCGACGACCTCGCCGCCATGCGCGCGGCGCTTGCCACCTGCAAGACGCGCCGCGGGCGCGGCATCGAGGACGACATGGCTTTCCACGCCTGCGTGGCGGACGCCACGCACAACCCCATCCTCAGCCAAATCTACCGCGTACTGGCGGGCTATCTCTCGCGCCACTTCACGGCGGCGCTCAGCGAGCGCCAGTACGACCCCGCCGCCCTCGCGCTGCACGATGAGCTGCTCGCCGCGCTCGAAGCGGGCGATGCCGCCGCCGCGACCCGGGCCGTGGCACAGATTGTGGCGTTCGACACGGAGAACATCCGCGAGACACCGCAAGCGCACCGCGCCTGATGCCGCGCGCGACACACAATGCGCTTGCCATGCGGCGGCATCGGGGTATCATTTCCGCCGCCATGAGCGATGTTGTGAATGCCAAGACGCTCTCCCTGTGCTGCCTGACGCTGGCGGCGGGTCTTTCGGAATGCGCCATGATGGCGATCCTGCCCGAGACGGCGACCGGGCTGGGTGTCTCCCTGTCCCAAGCGGGGCAGTACATTTCGGCGTACGCGCTGGGGGTCTGCGTGGGGGCTCCGCTGTTGGCGCTCTGCCTCACGCAGTGGCCACCCAAGCGCATTTTGCTGCTGCTCGCGCTGATTGTGTTCGCGGGCAACAGCTGCACGGGGCTTAGCCCCAACCACGCAACGATGGTGGCGCTGCGCTTTGTCTCGGGGCTGCCGCACGGCGCGGTGTTCGGTATGGCGACCATCGTGGCGGAGCGCATTGCTGTGCCGGGCAAGGTTTCGGGTACGGTGGCGGTCGCGATTCAGGGTATCTGCGTTTCCAATGTGTTTTGCGTGCCGCTCTGCGCTCTTCTTGCGCAGGGTGTCGGCTGGTCCAGCGCGTTTTTGTTCATCGGTTCCTGGGGGCTGCTGTCGCTGCTGCTCATCGCGCGTTTCATTCCCCGGCTGCCGTCCGGGCGGGCGCGGCACGGCGCCGGCATGTTTCTCTTCCTGCGCCGCCCCATGCCTTGGCTCTTGCTTGCGCTCACGCTGCTGACGAACAACGGGTATTTTTGCTTTTACAGTTATGTGAAGCCTTACCTCACGGAGGCGGTGGGGCTGCCGTCGGCGGCGGTGGCTCCGGTGCTGCTGCTCGGCGGAGTGGGGATGTGCGTGGGTACGTGGCTGAGCGGGCGCTGCGCCGACCGCTACAGCCCGGAGCGCACAGGCTTGGGGATGCTGGTGCTTATTTTTCTGTGTTTGGTGGCGGCGTTTGCGCTGCCGCAATGCGGTGGGCTTGCGATCGGCGCGGTGGCGCTCATGTCGCTGGGGGTGTTCGGGGTGGCGCTTTGCTGGCAGGTGCTGATTCTGCGCTATGCGCGCGGGTCGGAGCTGCTGGGGGCGGCGTCTATCCAGATGGCGTTCAACGGAGGCAATGCGCTGGGGGCGTACTTGGGCGGACTGCCGCTGGATATGGGGCTGGGGGTGGAGTTCACGGCGCTGCCGGGCATTTTATCGCTGCTGCCGGTGTTCCCGCTGCTGGTGCTCATGCGACGCGCTACGGCGGGTCGCCGCGCGAAGCGCTGACGCATTGAGCTTGCCACTCGCAGGCGCAGAGGGTATGATAAGAGCCATGCAAGCGAGCCTCATCATCGATTTGGAGGATTTTCCCGAGGAAGGTCGGCGCCTGTGCGGCGAGCTGGACGGCGCGCTGCTCGATGTGGACAGCGAGGCGCTGCAAAGCACCGGTCCCATTGCCTACGAACTCACCGCGCAGCTCTTCGACACCGAACTGGTGCTGCAAGGGCGGCTGCGCGCGCCCTTCCGCCTGCGCTGCGACCGCTGTCTCGGCATGTTCGACTACACCGTAGAGACCGAGCCGCTCGCCCTCTCGTACGACACCAAGGGAAAGACCGCCGTCAACGCCACGGAGGATCTGCGCGAGGAGCTGATTTTGGCGCTGCCCGCCTACCCCAAATGCGAGCTGGCGGGGCGGGAATGCAAAATAAATGACATTTTGGGTGATTTTAGGCTGGACAAAGACCCCCGAGCAGGTGTAGACTCTGCCACCCCGAGTGGCAATAGCGTGTGGGATGCTCTGGATCAGCTCCCCGAAGAGTGAGTGTCACATCGGCGTCAATCGTCTTAACCAGATAGAACATTATGGCAGCTCCCAAACGCAGAACATCCAAGATGAAGCAGCGCTCCCGCCTGGCCGCTCAGGCGTGGAAGGCGCCCCAACTCGGCAAATGCCCCAAGTGCGGCGCAGCCGTTCCCGGTCACACCGCCTGCCCCCAGTGCGGCACCTACAAGACCCAAAGCGGCGCCGAGGTCATCGTCAAGCTGGCGGACTGAGGTTTCTACAGCTCGTCCCGAAGCCCGCTCGAAGGCTTTTTCCTGTTTTTTTCAGCCGCCTGCACACTGTGTAGGCGGTTTTCTTTTGACAGGCTATTCCCCGACATGCTAGACTGTCCTCAAACCATTTTACCGCATCTCTCTCATCTATGAAGCTCGCGCTGGACGCCATGGGCGGCGATAACGCCCCGCAAATCAACATCGATGGTGCCAAACTCGCTCTGCAAGAGGTCAAAGGTCTGGAGACCATTTACCTGGTGGGGCGCGAGGAGGAGCTGCGCCCGCTCTGTGCGGCGGCAGGTATCCTCGACAACCCGCGGGTGGAGCTGGTACACGCCTCCGAGGTGGTGGGCATGGGCGAGAGCGGCAAAGCCGTGCGGCAGAAGAAGGACTCCTCCATGTGCCGCGCCGTGGAGCTGGTGCGCCGGGGGCAGGCCGATGCCGTGCTCTCCGCGGGCAACACCGGGGCCGCCGTCACCGCCAGCACCCTCCTGCTGGGGCGTTTGCCGGGGGTGAAGTTCCCGGGCATCGTCTCCCCCCTGCCCAGCGTGCATGGTCATGTGCTGCTGACGGACACGGGCGCCAACCCCGATGCCGAGCCCAAGAATCTGGTCGTCTACGGCATCTTCGCCGCCATGATGGCGCGCTACATCTACAACCGCCCCGCGCCCAAGGTGGGTGTCATGAGCAACGGCACGGAGGAGGGCAAGGGCTGCGCCAAATCCAAGGAAACCTTCAAGCTCATGAGCGCGCTGGCGGCCAAGGGCATCCTGCCCTTTGAGTTCATCGGCAACTGTGAGGGGCACGACATCTTTGAAACCGAGCTCGACGCCGCCGTCATGGACGGCTTCACGGGCAACATCCTCCTCAAAACCGCGGAAGCCACCGTCAAGGCCTTCACGCACTGGATGAAGGCCGGCATCAAGAGCAGCGTCCCGGCTATGGCGGGCGCCCTGCTCATGAAGGGCGTCTTCAGCCGGCTCAACGCGCGCCTCAACCCCGATAAAATCGGCGGCAGCACGCTCATGGGCGTCAACGGCGTCTCCATCATCGCGCACGGCAGCGCCAACGGCGAGGCCATCCTCAACGCCATCCGCATGGCCGAGGCTATGTGCCGCCACAGCGTCAACGACAAAATCATCGCCGCGCTGGAGAGGGTCAACCCCGCCATCGCCGAGCTGGAATCCGAGCAGAGCTGACGCGCGGTTTCCGGCTTGACATCCGCGCACACGCGCGTATACTCCCTGCGGGGAGGTATCACCCCCGTTTGCAATATGGAACCGATCTACGAAGGCAAAGCCAAGAGACTGTACACGACCGACGACCCGAACGTGCTGCGCATGGAGTACAAGGACTCCGCCACGGCGTTCAACGGCGAGAAGAAGGAGGACTTTGAAAACAAAGGTCGCTTCAACAAGGCCATCACCCTCATCATCTACAGGATGCTGGAGGAGAAGGGCGTCAAAACTCACTTGGTGCAGGATGTGGATGACATCAACCTGCTGGTCAACAAGGTTTCCATCATGCCGCTGGAGGTGATTGTGCGCAATGTGGCGGCGGGCTCGTTCTCCAAGCGCATGGGCGTGACCGAGGGCACCGCCTTCAAGAAGCCCATTGTCGAGTTCTCCTACAAGGACGATGCGCTGGGCGACCCCTTCATCAACGATGACTACGCCCGCGAGATGGGCGCCGCCACCGAGGAGGAGATGGCCTACATCAAGCAGCAGGTGCTCACCATCAACGAGGTGCTCAAGGAGTTCTTCCTCAAGGCTAAGCTGCGCCTCATCGATTTCAAGGTCGAGTTCGGCCGCCTCTCCACCGACCCGAGCCAAATCGTGCTCGCGGATGAGATTTCCCCCGACACCTGCCGCCTGTGGGATGTCGAGACGGGCAAGAAGATGGACAAGGATCGTTTCCGCCGCGGTTTGGGTGGCTTCATGGAAGCCTATGCCGAGGTGCTGGAGCGCCTCTCCAAGTAACACCGCCTTTCTTCCGGCCGCTGCGGGCTCGCCCGCAGTGGCTTTTTCACCCTCCCCCACCACGACACCATGGCCACGCTAACCTTTGAAGTTTTCAGCCGCTTCCAGTCCGCGACGGACGCGAACAAGCTGCTCTACACCCCCATCCCCGACCAACTGACCTACAACCACACCCGACTCTACACCGCCGAGGTGGAGGGCGACACGGAGGCAGCGCGCGCCTATCTGCGCAGCGTGGTGGTCGAGCCCATCTCCCAGCGCGTGCAAGAGGACGGCACCCCCGCCCTGAGCGGCGAGCTCTTCTGCATCTCCTACGGCATCAAGAAGGGGGCGCTCGACCTGGAGAAGGAAGCCATCCTGACCAATTACCGCGGGCGCAAGGGGCTGCCCTTCACCCTCACCGCGCTCACCATCACCCAAAACATCTACATCTTCGGCAGCGGGGACAAGCAGGCCTTGGCCGCCCGCTTCTGCAACGATGTCTGCAACCCCGCCATCCACACCTACAGCGTCCGCTGAGCCGCTGCAACCCCCTTTTTCCCCTTCCCCATGGCCACCTACCGAACCATCCCCGTGCGCGCGCTGAGCGAGGCCGAACTCACGCAGCTGAGCCGCGACATGAAGCTCTCCCTCTCCACGGAAGACATGCTCGTGGTGCAGCAGATTTTCCGCGAAATCGACCGCGAGCCCACCGATGTGGAGCTCGAGGTCATCGCCCAGACCTGGTCCGAGCACTGCAAGCACCGCATCTTCGCCGCCACCATTGAGCACACGGTCGGCGGCAAGACGGAGGAAATCCGCAGCATGTACAAGACCTTCATCAAGAGCCCGACCAAGGAAATCATGGCGCGCAAGCCCGGCTTTGTGCTCAGCTGCTTTGTGGACAACGCGGGCTTCATCACGCTGGACGACAAGCTCTCCGTCTGCCTGAAGGCCGAGACGCACAACCACCCGAGCGCCATTGAGCCCTACGCCGGAGCCAACACGGGGCTGGGCGGCGTCATCCGCGACATTTTGGGCGCGGGCAAGGGCGCCAAGCCCATCGCCAACCTCGACGTCTTCTGCTTCGGCGCGCCCGACACCCCCGCTGAGATGGTGGAGGGGCACAACATCATCCACCCGCTGGGCATCATGCGCGGCGTGGTGCACGGCGTGCGCGACTACGGCAACCGCATGGGCATCCCCACCGTGAGCGGCGCCATCCAGTTCGACCCCACCTACATCTACAACCCGCTGGTGTACTGCGGCACGGCCGGTGTCATCCCCCAAAGCGACATCGCCAAGGAGATGAGCCCGGGGCTGGCGGTGGTTGTCATCGGCGGGCGCACGGGTAAGGACGGCCTGCACGGCGCCACCTTCTCCTCCGCCGCCATGGGCGAGGCCTCCGCCACCGAAGATCAGCAGGCGGTGCAAATCGGCAACCCCATCGAGGAGAAAAAGACCCTCGACGTGATTCTCGAGGCGCGCGAGCGCGGCTTGATTGAGTTTGTCACGGACTGCGGCGCGGGCGGCTTTTCGTCTGCCGCAGGCGAGATGCTCTCCGAGACGGGCGGCAACCTCTACCTGGAGCGCGCCCCGCTCAAGGAGACGCACATGCAGAGCTGGCAGATTTTCCTCTCCGAATCGCAGGAGCGCATGGTGCTGGCTGTCAAGCCCGAGAACCTGCCCGAGCTGCAGAAGCTGGCCGACACCTTCCAGACGGAGATGACCGTGCTGGGCGAGAGCAACGACAGCGGCGTGCTGCGCGTGTGGCACAACGGCGAGCTCGTCTGCGAGCTGGACAACAGCAAACTGCACGATGCACCCACCAAGCAGCTGCGCTCGGTCTTCGGCAGCGTGCCCACGGGCACGGGCTACGCGACCGATGACAGCGACCTCACCGGAGACCTGAAACAACTCTTCCGCGACTTCGCCATCGTCTCCCGCGAGCCCATCATCCGCGAGTACGACCACGAGGTGCAGGGCAACACGGTGCTCAAGCCGCTGGCGGGTGCCACGGCCGACGCACCGCAGGACGCCGCCGTCATCGACATCGACGGCAGCGACAAGCTCATGTCGCTGGCGCTGGCCATCCTGCCCGAGTGGGGCAAAACCGACCCCCACGCCATGGGCACGGGCACGGTGGACGAGACGGTGCGCCAGCTGGTGCTGGCCGGCACCAACCCCGACAAGATTGCCCTGCTGGACAACTTCTGCATGGGCAACCCCGAGTGCCCCACCGAGCTGGGACGTATCGTGGAATGCGCCAAGGGCATCCGCGAGGCGGCGCTCGCCTACGGCGCGCCCTACGTCTCCGGCAAGGACTCCTTCTACAACTACTTCGAGACAGAGGAGGGCCCCGTCAACATCCCCGTCACCTTCCTCTGCTCCGGCTTCGGCGTGGTGGAGGATGCCGAGCATGTGCGCGGTGCCTCGCTGCGCCGCAGCAACAGCGTGCTCTTCCTCGTGGGCAACACGGAGGACGAGCTCGGCGGCAGCGTCTACGCCCGCCTGAAGGGCATCTCCGGCGCCCGCGTGCCGCAGACGGACTGCGCCGCGAACTTCGCCGTCTACAAGCAGTACTACGAGCAGGCGCTCACCAAGGGGCTGGTGCTCTCCGCCCACGACCTCTCCGAGGGCGGTCTGGCCGTGGCGGCGGCGGAGATGGCATTCTCCGGCAAGGGCGGTATCACGCTTGACCTAGATGCCCTGCCCAGCGTCGGCTCGTGGAAGAGCTTGGCGGTGCCCTGCTTCGGCGAGAGCACCGGGCGTTTCCTGGTAGAGGTCGATGCCGACCTGGCGGGCGAGTTCGAGCAGGCCATGGCGGGCACGCCCTGCGCCCGCGTGGGGCAGGCCACCGACGACGGGCTGCTGACGCTGTGCGCCGGCGGCAAGGTCGTGTTGCAGGCTCCCGTCGCTGAGCTGAAGAGCCTGTGGAAGAACGGGCTGACCGCTTTCTATTGATTCACCCCCACCCCCTTTTCACCCATTTCCGCACCCAAGGGCGGGCACAGACGCTCAAGCGCACCATCCCGCCCGAATGTCAGCACACACCCACTCACCAAACATGCCTCACGCACTTCTCCTCAAATACCCCGGCACCAACTGCGATGTCGAAACCGCGCGCGCGCTCAACGCCGCCGGTTTCTCCACGCAGGTGCAACCCATCGCCACCGCCACCCCCGAGCATGTCCGCAAGGCGCAGCTCGTGGTCTTCTCCGGTGGCTTCTCCTACGGCGACTATGTGATGAGCGGCCGCCTGGCGCAGCTGGAAACGGAGCGCTTCCTGGGCGATGCTCTGCTGCGCCACCACGCGGCGGGCGGCTTCCTCTTCGGCATCTGCAACGGCTTCCAAATCCTCACCAAGCTGGGCATTCTACCCAAGGCCAGCCTCATCTGGAACAAGAGCGAACGCTTTGAATGCATGTGGGACAAGCTGGTCAAGGAGCCGCTGGCCAAGGCGAGCCCCTTCACCCAATACCTGCCCGCTGAGTTTGAGCTGCCCTCCGCGCACGCCGAGGGGCGCCTCGTCTGCGAGCCCGGCGATGCGGAGAAATACCTGGCCGAGGGCTGCGTGACCCTGCGCTACGCCGACAACCACAACGGCAGCGAGCTGCGCATCGCCGGTCTGCAGGATCCCACAGGGCGCGCCATGGGGCTCATGCCCCACCCCGAGCGCTTCCTCAAACCCCGCCACCACTACGACCCCGACTGGAGCGGCGATCCCGACTGGGGCTGGGGCTACTACTTCTTCAAGGGAGCCTACGACGCGCTCAAGTGAGTTTTCCCCCGACGCGCCCTCCCCTATCATGAACCGCATCATCCTGGCCGACATCCGTAGCACCAACACCGACGGCCGCTCCGTGGGGCACGGACCGGCCGTGGCGCGCAACTACGCCGCGCTGTATGCCGATGAGCCCCGTTTTTATGTCGCAGGCGGTCCGGTCTACCGCACGGCAGGGCTGCCCCGCCTGCTGCGCCTCCCCTTTGACGTCCGCAGCAGCGACAGCCGCCTCCTCACCGGCTTCAAGAGCCTCATCAACGGGCTCTTCCTCCTGTGCCGCTCGCGGGGTGATACGATCATCTTCCAAAGCTACTCGGTAGCCATCATCATCTGCCTGCTGGCGCTGCGCCGCTGGAACTGCCGCATTCTCCTGATTCAGTACCACTACCAAATCACGCAATCACGCCTCCTGCGCCTCCTCTACCGCCGGGCACAGCGGCATCTGGACGGGGTCATCTGCCCCTTGCCGGACATCGGGCGAACGCTGGAGCGCCCCTACCTTGTCGTTCCCGACTACCTCTACTTTGCGCGTCCCTCCCCCGCCTGTCCCAAGCGGGTCGATTTCGGCATCTACGGGATTCTGACCCACGGCAAGGGCATCACCGATGTGGCTCGCAGCTTTGTCGGCACCCCCTTTCATCTCGCCATCGCCGGACGCCCCTCCGAAGTCCTCCCCGAGGATCGAGCCGCGATGCAGGAACTGCGCGAGCTCTGCCGCAACGCTCCCAACATCACGCTGGCCGAGGGTTACATGAGCGATGAAGAATACGAACGGCGGCTCAGCGAAACCAAGTACATTATCCTCAACTACCGGGAAAACTACGAGGATCGCAGCAGCGGCTGCATTCTGGACGCTCTCTACCACCGCTGCCCCGTCATTGCCCACCGACTCCGCTCCACCGCCTTTGTCGGGGAGGAGGGCATCGGGCTCCTCATCGACAGGGCGGAAGAGCTCACGCCCGCCTGCCTGCAGCACCTCCTGCAACCGGAGGTCTATGCCGCCTACGGGGAAGCACTGGAGCGTTTTCTGGCAGCTGCTCAGGAGCAACACCGCGCACTGCGCGACTTCATCTGCCCGCCTTGCAGGGGCTAGCCCCCTCTCAGGTCAGTCTCTGCAAAAAGCGCTGCGCCTGCCCCCGGAGGGTGCGTACCGCTGTTTTCCAATCGCCGTATCGGCATTGCAGCAGAAAACTCTCCAGACAACGGAACGTCTTGATAACCGGGTGATCCACCGCACACATGCGTTTCACGCGTTTGGAAAAGGGCGGATAATTTTCCACCCGCTGCGGGTGCTTCAGATGCGCCACGTCGAGCTCATACGAGCTCAGGGTCGCCAAACGCCTATCCGCCCGAGCCATCATGTGTAATTCACTCTGATAATGCGAGGAACCTCCCCCGATGCCGATATGGCGCACCATGTTACACCGGGGGTAGATCGTCAAACCACGGTGCACATGCTGGTGAGCAATCAGAATGCACTCAAAACTCAATCCGCCGCTTTTTTTATGACGCTCCCACGCGGACATCGACTCGCTCGGCAGATCCATGCGGCGGATATAGTCCTGCAAGGAGCGCTTCGTCTCCGCATCATCCAAGAAAGAATACGCGGCATCCCACTGCCGCACCACGCGCCCCCACGAGGCCCAACCCAAGGTATACGTCGCCGCCGAGAAAAAATAATCGCTGTCAATCTCCTGCGTTTTCTCCTCCAAATTCCAACCGGAAATCAACATCACCCGTTCATCGTGCTCGTAGCGGTCGAGCATCTCCTTGCAGAAAGCAAAGAAACTCCGCGCAGGCACCACATCATCCTCCAGCACCAAACACTTATCTGCCTGCGAAAAGGCCCAACGATCGGCCAAATAGCCGGACGCATCCGGCCCATAGTTCTTCTCCTGATACAGGCGGTGCACCTTGCACTCCCAATCAATCTGCTCCACCACAGCGCGGCAGGCTTCCAGTTTGGCCGCATCTTCCGGATGGTCGCTCCTCGGGCCGTCCTGATAGAGGAACAACTCGCTCGGGCGTGCCTCACGAATGCGCGCAAACACCTTTTCCAAGGTATCCTTGCGTGTAAAAAAAACCAGCAGAACCGCCAGATCAATCGATGAGGGCAACATAACAACTCCAATAACAGCATTCACCCCCGGCCAAGCAGACCAATCCCGAGGCGCGGCAACAGTGTAGTCTCCCGCACCCTGAATGTCAAGACCACACGGTAAGCGCTCGCGAATCCACCCCGTCGGCAGCAGCTTTTCCCTTGACAAAACCGGCGGCGCGCGCTATGAATGTGCCCGCATTACCCCGGATTCATTAGACCATGGACATTCGCGACGAAAAAACGCTCCTTCTCTTCAAGCCCGACTGCGTGCGCAAAAATCTCTCCGGCGTTATCCTGCAACGCCTGCTGGCCGAGGGCTTCCGCCTGCGCGCGCTCAAGATGATGCAGCTCGATGACGCCATCCTGCGCGAGCACTACGCGCACATCATCGACTTGGTCATCGACGGCGAGCCGCTCTTCCCCAAGCTCTCGGCCTTCATGCAGACCAGCCCCGTGGTGGCGCTCGTGCTCTCCGGCCCGGGGGTCATCACCCGCGTGCGCAGCATCCTGGGGCCCACCAACTCCCAGAAAGCCGACAAAGGCACCATCCGCGGCGACTACGGCACCAACAGCATGCTCAACATCTGCCACGCCTCCGACTCCCCCGAGAGCGCCGAGGTCGAAATCGCCCGCTTCTTCTCCCCCGAGGAAATTTTTGACAACATCAACTGAGAGCCGCTGCGCTCCCCGTTCACCAAGCCCCGCTGTTCCCCCAAGAGCAGCGGGCTTTGTTGCGCCCGACGCGCGGCTCAGCGGCGCGTTTTCCGGCTCGAGCTGCCGCTGCGCTTGGGTTTCGTTTTCGGCGCCGCCTTGGCGGGCTTCTTGGGCGCCGCCTTGACCGTGGTCTTGCGCGTCGGTGTGCGGCTGCTCTTGCGGGTCGGGGCGCTCGGCTTGGCAGGCTCCACCTTGGCCGGGGCGGGCGGCGGCTCGGCAGCGGGCTTCTCCGCCGCGCGCAGGCACTGCTCCGGGTTCATCACCGCCGCAAAGCGCTCGATACCGTCCGCCAGCGCGAGCGCCAACTGCCGCTGATACTCGTCCGTGCTCAGCCGCGCGCCCTCCTCGGCATGCGTGGCATAGCCCAGCTCCACCATCGCCGCCGGACAGCGCAGGGAGGACAGCAGGCTGTAGCGCGCGCGGCGGCAACCGCCGTCCCGAGCCCCTGCCCCGCGCACCAGCGCGGACTGCAGCGCCGCTGCCAGCGCCACATTGGCCGCATCGAACTCATTGCCCGGCAGGGCATCCGCCCCCGGCTCCGCCGGCGTCACCGTGTAGGTCTCCGCGCCGGAGACATCGCTGCGCCCGCTGTTGAGGTGCAGGCTGATGAGCAGGGGGTTGAGCGCATTGTTCGCCGTATCCACCCGCTGTTGGTCGGAGAGATAGCGATTTTCCGTGCGCGTCAGCACCACGTGGTAGCCCCGCTTCGTCAGCTCCTGCTGCAGCATGGTCGCCACCACCAGCGCCACATCCGCCTCGCGAGCGTAGGGCGTCACCGTCCCCGTATCGTGCCCACCGTGCGCGGGATCCAGCACCACCGTCTTGACCAAGCGGCGGTTGGCAATGTAGGTCGGTCGCAGCACCGGGTCAATGAGCTTCACCGCATCCGTTTCGGACACCAGCACCCCCCGCGCCGCATCCTGCCGCACCGGGTGCGACAGGCGGCACAGCAGCCCCCCCAGCAGCAGATCGCGCGGGTCGGGACCAAAGACCAGTGACAGCACGCCGTTGCCCGCCGCCGTCACCCCCGGCTGCTGCCCCGACAGCGGCAGCAACTTGTAAAAACTCCGCAGCTCCTCCAGCGGCACATAGCCGTCCGACTCCGCCGCTGCCGCGCTCCACATCGCCCCGTCTGCCGTCACCGCCGAAACCGCAGGCAGCAGCCCCGGCGCGAGCAGGAGCCCCCAACACAACATCTGCATCCCGACTCTCATGACTTGCGCAACGATGGAAGATGAGACCCCGGCGCACTCGTGCGGAGGCGCCCCTTCCCCGGGGGCGGCGCGTTGAGCGCCCCGGGGCGCTTGCGGCACACGATGCAGCTATACGACACAATCCCCTGCGCCAGCGCTTCCGCCAGCAGCTCCTGATAGGCCGCGCTCGAAATCCGCCGTCCCTCCTCGGGGTTCGACACAAAGCCCCCCTCGAACAGAATCGCCGGGCGCACGATGGTGCAGAGCACCGAAAAACGCGCGCGCTGGATGCCGCGATCCACCGCCTTGGTCGCCTTGATGGTGCGGCTGTGCACCGCCGTGGCCAGCGCAATGTTCTCGCTGTCCTGATTATTGCCCGAGAGCTCCTCCGTGCGGCGCGTCCGCGCAAAAGGGCCGGTGGTGCCGTGCGGCGCCAGCGTGAAGGTCTCAATCCCCTCGGCACCCGAGCGCCCGCTGTTGTGGTGAATGCTCACGAAAATGGAATCCGGGGTCTTGTTGGCGATGGCCACGCGCTGCTGCAGGGTCAGGAAATAGTCGCCGTCGCGCGTCATCACCACCTTGAAGCCCAGCTTGAGCAACTTGGCGCGCAGGCGCTTCGCCACAGCGAGGTTGCAATCCTTTTCGCGCGCGTAGGAGCTCGTGGCGCCCGCATCGTGCCCACCGTGACCGGGATCCAGCACCACGGTGCGCAAACTGCCCGCCGAGGTCGAAAATTTCGGGCGCAGCACGGGGTCCACCAGCTTGTGGACGTCCACGGAAGAGATGTAGAGCTGCCCCGCCAGCTCCTGCACGGGGAAGGAGAGGATATAGCGGTAGCTGTTCACGTAGAAATCCTGCCGACGGGGCATCACCGACACCGTGCGGTTGCCCGCGCCATAGGCCACGCAGCCCTCGCGCCCCTTGCGCGGGGAAAAACCGTACCAGCGCCACAAATCCTTCAGCGCCACATACTCCTCGCCCCCGAATTCCGTTGTGCGAAAAGGCTCCGCCGCCCCTCCCGCCGCCGACAGCAGCAGAAGCAACACAAACAGGCAGCGGAACAGGCAGGAACTCATGCGCGGTGCCCCCACTCTACCACCGAGACACGCCCCCCATCAAGCGAAAAGCATGCGGCCGCGCGTCATCCCCCGCTGCTGCGGAAACAAGGCGCAACAAGGCGCCCGCACGGGACTCCGCGCGGGCGCCTGACAGAGGGTCTCGGCAGGGCTCAGAAGCTGTGGCGCACGCCGATGTGGCCGTCCACCGAGCGGTAGTCGTTGCGCAGCTCGTAGCTCACGCCGCCGAAGCCGCTCCAGCTGTCCGTCACCGGCAGGTCGAGCCCCACGCTCAGCAGCCCGCCCACGCGGTCGCGGCTCGGACCGTTCTGCGTGAAATCGTAGCCCGGCGCGCCGATGAAGTGCGCCTTGACCGAGGAACCCTGGTCGGCGGCATCCAGCGTCAGCATGACTTGCGCCGTCAGCACCGAGCTCTTGCGTGTGCGGCGGCTCAGCGCTCGGAACTCGTAGCTGTAGCGCGCGCCCAGACCCAGCACCGTGCTCCAGGCATCCTGGCGGTTCACGCTCAGCCCGGCATTGCCCATGCCCGTCTCCGTGTAGCTGTCCAGCCACGCGGCGGTGGAGTCGATGGTAAAGACCGGGGCTAGGGTGGCGCGATCCGACACGCGGAAGTTCACCGCCGCCTCGTAGGAGAGGTTGAGGCTCATGCCGGAGATGTCGCCCTTGGTGCCGCCCGCAAAGGGAGCCAGCCCGGCCACGCCCACGTTGCGCTTGTGCATGAGCTCATGCACGCCCACACCCACGCTGAAGCTGTGCGCCCAGCGCCCCTTGTTCACGCGGCCGTAGAGGTCGAGGTAGTAGTTGTCGCCCGTGCTCTTCTGCGCGCCCGTGATGTTGATCTTGGAGTACTCGTAGCCGCAGGAGAGCCCCAGCAGCAGCTCGGGCGTCAGGCTGCGATCCACGCCCAGCATGGCGCCGTAGCCCTGGCGGCCGAAGGAGGGCACACCCTCGGCACCGCCGATGCGGGTGTAGCCCGCCGTCGGCGCAAACCACAGCTCGGTGGCGGGGATGGTGTGGTAGCGGCGGCAGCACTCGTCGCTGCCCTTGAGCTCGATGCGCGTGGCGCCGTTCTGCCCGGCCATCTGCCGCAGGTTGCGGGTGTGATCCAGCGCGCCCTCCAGCACGGAGCTCATCAGCGCGGTGTTGTTCACGCCGCCCAGCGAATCCAGCGCGGCCAGCGCCTGACCCTCGCTCGTGGTGTGCGCCAGCGCGGTGAGCACCTGCGCCAGCTCACCCGTGGCGATGCCCGCGCGCTCGATGTCGCGCAGCGCATCGCTCACGCTCTGCTGGTTGCCGTTCTTGTCCGCGCCCTTGTGGTTCTTGCTCAGCACGAGGATGACATCACCGCCCTCGTTGACGGTGTGGGCGTTGCGCGTGTCCATATTGTGCTCGATGCGCAGACCGTAGTCACCGCTGACGACGACGCCCGTCCCCTGAGCTTCCACAATCGTGTGGCGCGTCTGCTCGGCCACGGCACTCTCATCGCCCGCAAAGTGCAGCTTCAACGTGTCGGCGCTCACATCCGCCGCGCCCACCGTCACCACCAGCTTGTCCGCGCCGGCATTCGTCACATCCAACAGCAGGTCGGCACCATGGGCGTCGTACTGCCCCACGGTCAGGGTGGCGATGTCGGACGATTCCGCCGCCGCACCCACATAGATGCGGCTGTCGGCAGCGCCCGTCACATCGCCCAGCGTTCCCGAGCCGTTCAAGGTGGTGCCCGTGCTCATGGTGACCGCCGAGGCGATACTGCCGTTGACCTCCAAGCGCCCCTCGTTCAGGGAGATGGCTGTGGCGAAGTTCGGCACGTTGCTGTTAAGAATCAGCGCGGAGGCACCCTGCTTGCTCAGAGTGGTGCCGGCAGCGCCGAGCAGCTGAGCCGCCGTCGTCCACGTCGTGTCCGAGAGCGTCTTAAGCGTGAGGTCAGCTTGTACGTCCAGAGTCGAGTCGTAGGAGACGGCCGCACCGCCCTCCGTACCCGTGATGAGTAGGCGCGTGCTGCCTGCACGAGTCATCCCCGACGCAATCACCAACGTTGCCGCGCTGCCGCCGAAAGCACCGCTCGCCTGCGCCGCCAGCGTCCCCTCGAGCAGAGCAATGGTGCCGCCGAAAGACGCGGCGTTGTCCGCCGTCAGCGTCAGGGTGCCTGCACCATCCTTGGTGAGCTCGTGCGCACCCGTGATGCTGCCCAGCTTCAGCGAGGCGTTCTCCTGCGTGGTGATGCTGCCGTCGGCATTGACCGCCAGCGTAGCGTCGCTCAAATCCTCCGCGACGTCGCCGAGCACCGAGATGCTGCGGACATCATCGCCCCCGCCCTCCAGCGTCAGCGTCTTGCCCGTGGCCGAGTTGCCGCCATTGAGCGAGAGCCTGCCCGCTTGCAGGGTGACGTTGCCGAGTTCGGTTTCTTGGGTACCCACCCCGCCATCCTGCGCCAGGGTGAGCTCCAAATCACGGAGATGACTGTTGGCAAGGAGGCTCACCCCACCGTTCATATCCAACTGACCACTCAGCGTAGCACCCAACACCCACGCCCGCTCGTTGGTCAGGCTGCTGCCCGCGGCCAGGCTGCCTGTGGTGCCGGACAAGGTCACCGTCACTCCCGTGGTCGGTGCGACATCATGGCTCAGAACCAGCTTGGCGTTGTCCAGCTCGTCCGCCGCCAATACCACCTTGGCATTCGTACCGCTGATGCCCGTGGTGCCCGTGCCGTCGCCGAAGCTGTTGCCACCGGTCGAGCTCAGGGTGGTGCCTGCCGCCAGCACGGTGTTCTCCACGGTGTAGTTCTCGCCCGTGAGCTTCACCGAACCCGCATCCACCGTCAGCTTCGTGAGTGTTTTCTCATCCTCGGACTCGTTGCTCAGTGTCAGCTCGGCATCCCCGGTCTTGGTGATGCTGCCGTTGTTGACAACCCCGGCCAGCTCCAGATTCTCTCCGGTCTCCACCGTCAGCGTCTTGCTGTTCAGATTGATAGCCTTGCTCTGCGTGGTGGCCTGCGTGTTGTTGGCGAGCGTTTGGTCATTCCCCAGCGTCAGCGTGCCCTCAGCGCCCAAGGCTTCATCCTCACCCAGCTCGATGCGATTCAACGCCGAGGCAATGTTGAGGTCAAACGCCTCGTTGTCGGAGTTGATCTTCATAGTTCCGCCGTTGAGGCGCACGGTCTCCGCAGGATTGTTCTGCGAGATCAGATCCTTTTTCACCAGATGGCCGTTGAGCTCCAGCGAACCCACGACGTTGATGGTGCCGTTGCTCGCGAAGACCAAATCCTTGTTCTGCTCATGCGTGCCGATGAACGTGACCATGGGATCCGCGGCATCGGTCGGAGTCAGCAGGGGGTTCGCCCCCTCCACCAAGCCGTAGCGGTCGAAGATGATGACCGAATCGAGGCTGTTATGCGCATCGACCCGCAGCTCACCATTGGCCTTAATCACCGCGCCTTGGGTCACGGAGAGCGAACCGGCCGGCTGATGCGCATCGTTCACGATGGTGACGACATCCGAGATGATCACGGCACCGCCCACGCTGTTGTTGCCGCCGAGCGTCAGGGTACCGCCGACCACGGTCAGATCGCCGCTAATGGTGCTGTTCGTCAGGCTCAGCGAGGTAGAACCGCTCGCCGCGTCCGCAGCATTCGTATTCGTGGTGGTGATGTCGCCCGTCAGCTCGATATTCGTCAGCGAGGCGCTGCCCGTGCCGTTGAGGGTGATATCGGCCGTCAGGGTCGACTGAGCGGTGCCCGTGCCCTCCAGCGTCAGTCCGCCCTCCACGCCGGTCGTGCCCAGCTTGCCCATGTCCGTGTTGCTCGTCAGAAGCAAGCTGCTATCCGCCTCGATGCTGCTTTCCGCGAAGTTCACCGTGGCATTCTTCAGCACGTTGTCCTCACCGGTGACCTCCAGCAAATCGCCCGAGAGGGAGACGCCCGTGGCTCCCTCGACCGTCTTCACGTTACTCTCCAGCACCACGCCCGCACCGTCCAGCGTGGCATCGCTCGTCAGCGTGGTATTCGCCAGGCTCAGCGTGCCCTCGTCCTCATCCGCTTTCACCGTGCCGCTGATGCTGTTGAGATGTGTCGCATCGCCGCCCGTGATATCGATGTTCTTCGCCGTCAGCGTGCCCTCCACCGCCACGGTGGCCGTGCTGCCCGTGCTGCTGACATCGCCCGCGACCTCCAGCGTATCATGCGCGCCGATGCTCAGCGTGCCCGTGTTCTCCACGCTGTCGGCGGTCGTGGTGGTGGCGTTAGTCGAGGTTAGCGCCAGCGTGCCGCTGTTCGTCACCGCACCGAGCTCAGCCTGCGCACTGTCCGCCAGCGTCAGATTGCCCGTGATGGTCGTTTGATCGGCCAGGATGGTATCCTCCGTCAGCGTCACCTCGCTCGTCACCTTCAGCTCGTTGGCCGTGAAGGCATTGCTGCGCATCGCGAAAGCGCTGTCCGTGATACCCTCTCCGAGTTCGATGATGTCAGCATCCAGCCAGGCTCCGAGCAGCGTGGTGTTTGCCAGCGTTAGATCGTCCTCCGCTGTGACCTTGCCGCTGATTTCGTTGCCCGTGCCCGAGATGCTAATATCCTTGTCGCCCGTCAGCTCACCGGCCACGGTCAGGGTGCCCGTGCTGGTGACATTGCCGGAGGCGCTCAGGCTGCTGGTGGCATCCAGCGTCAGGGTGCCCGTGTTGGTGATGCCTGCGACCTCCAATTCCGACTGGTTTTCCAGCTCAAGCGTGCCCTCATTGGACACGTTGCCGAGATGCTGCCCCGTGACCTGATCCAGACTGATGCTCGCGGTCTCACCCGTCGTGATGGTCGACTGCGCTTTCAGGGTAGCCCGAGCGACCGCCAGCTGACCGCCACCCGAAGCTTCCAGATCCCCGAAGCTGCCGCCAACCAGCGCGAGTCCGCCGTCCTGCACCTCTACCCCGCGCAAATCGTTATACTCATTCTGCAACAGCGCCATGCCCGTGCCCGTCTTGAGCAGCGAACCCGTCGACAGCACACCGCTCAACACCAATTCGGGTGCATCAGCCGCCAAGCCGGTCACGTCGCTCAGGGCGAGCGTCAGCGTCTTCCCCCGCAGGTCAATGTTATTGCCGAGTTCCACTTGCTCCGTGGCGCCCTCATTGGAAAGCGTTTGGCTCTTCATCAGACGGACACCGCCCGTGCCGAGTGCATGGTCTGCCTGCACCACGATTGTGTCCACGGAGGAGCTGATGTCGGCCGTCAGCCCGGTGTTGCTGTGGCTGAGCACGATAGCCGCATCATCCGCACCGACCAGGGTCAGCGAGGTGTTGTAGGCGGAGCTGATGGCGCCGCTGATGGTCAGCGTGCCGTCCACCTCGATGGTGCCGCTGCTCACCAGAGTGATCTTCTGCTCCTGCGTGTGCGTGCCGATAAACGTCGCCTTGGCACCGTTGCCGTTGAAGCTGATGGCCGAATCCAGATCATTCTCCACGATGAGATGACCGTAGTCATCGATTTCCGTCACATCGGTCACCGTCAGCGAGCCGGTACCATTGTTGTTCACGGTGACGGTGTCGCTGATGAAAAGCGAGCCGCCGACCGTGTTGGCTCCGCTAAGTTGCAGCGTGCCGCCAATCACGGTCAGGTCGCCGCTGATGTCGGTGTTCGTCAGGCTCAGCGAGGTGGAGTTCGTGTCGGCGCGGTTGGTGGTGCTGATGCTGCCCATCAACTCGATGTTCGTCAGCGAGGCGCTGCCCGTGCCGTTGAGCGTGATGTCAGCCGTGAGGGTCGACTTGCCGGTGCCCGTGCCCTCCAGCGTCAGCGTGCCGTCCACGTCGGTCGTGCCCAGCTTGCCCATGTTCGCGTTGCTCGTCAGCCCCAGGCTCTTGCCTGCGGCGATATCGGTGGCGGCAGCATTCACGGTGTCACCCGTCAGCTCAATGTAGCTGTCAATGGTCAGCTTGGTCGTGGCGATGATGTTGTTGTCGCCGCTGTCGGTGATGCCGTCGCCCAGCACCAGCTCCTCGGCACTCAGCGTGCCGCCCAGATTGGTGTTGCTCAGCTCGAGGCTGTCGGCGCTCAGCGTGCCGCTGATGCTGCTGCCCGCGCCGCTGATGACCGCGTTGCCCGCAACCTCCAGCGTATCGTACTCGCCGATGGTCACCTTGCCCGTGCTCGCCACGCTGTCGGCTTCCGTGGTGGTGTCCGTGGTCGAGGCCAGCGCCAGCGAGCCCTCGTTCGTTACAGCGCCGAGGGACACCGTTCCGCCCTGAAGGCTCAGGCTCTTGCCTGCGACGATGTCGGTGGCGGCGGCATTCACGCTGTCATCCGTCAGCGTGGTGGAACCGTCAATGGTCAGCTTGGTCGTGGCGGTGATGTTGTTGTCGCCGTTGTCGGTGATACCGGCGCCCAGCACCAGCTCCTCGGCGCTCAGCGTACCGCCCAGATTGGTGTTACTCAACGCGAGGATGTCGGCGCTCAGCGTGCCGTTGATGCTGCTGCCCGTGCCGCTGATGACCGCATTGCCCGCAACCTCCAGCGTATCGTACTCGCCGATGGTCACCTTGCCCGTGCTCGCCACGCTGTCGGCTTCCGTGGTGGTGTCCGTGGTCGAGGCCAGCGCCAGCGTGCCGCTGTTCGTCACTGAGCCGAGGGAAGCGGAGCGGTTGTCGGCGAGGGTCAGGCTCTTGCCAGCGGCGATGCTTGTCTGCGTGAGGCTCAGATCCCCGCTCAGTGTCAGGGCATCCGCAGCGACCGCCAGTTGCGCGCCGGAGATGCGACCGCTGAGGGTGCCCGTGCCCGCAGTCGTCAGGGTGCCGATGATGGCTATGTTCTTGGCTTCATCGCCTGCCAGGGTCAGGGTGCTATTGCCCTGCAGCTCCAGAGTGCCGGCACGGCCAAGGACATTGCTCTCCTCCGTCTTCAGGTTCACACTGTCCGCCAGCGTGATGTTCCCCGTGTGGGTGCCGACAGCCGCCAGCGTCAGGGTCTTATTGGTGCCCTCCACCCGCAGCGTGCCGTTGCCCGCGAGGGACTGAATCGTGATGTCTTTCTCCAGCACGATGGTGCCGCCGGCGTTGAGCGCCTGCACGGTCATGGCGCTGCCGTCGGCGATGTCCGTGCCGACATCGCTCTTGACCGCCAGGGTGCCGCCGCCCAGCGTCAGCGTGCCGACCAGCTTACCCTCCAGGTCGAGGCTCGCGCCCGCGCTGTTCAGTGCAATATCGCCCGTGGTGGTGCCGCGCAAATCCACGCCGCCGTTCAGCACGCTCAGCTGAGTGAACGAGACCTCCCCGCCCAAATCCACGGCGGGGTCCGTTCCGCTGTCCGTGCGGATGGAACCGACCAGCACCCGATACCCCTCCAGGACGGCACTGTTGAGCACCAAGCGCGAATCCCCGTTGACGTTGATGAGCTCCGGATCCGAGGTCGCAGTGGCGAGCTTCAAATCCTTCATGAGCAGGTCGGAATTGCTCAGGTTGATATCCGTGGTCACCAGGACATCCTCCACACCCGCCTTGCCTGTCAGGGTCAGCTTGCTGCTCGAGAGGTTTACCTCGCCCAGCGAGCCGAGCGCGGTGGATGCCGTGGCGTTCGTGATGCTCAGCTCCGAGCCGTTCTCCATCGTCAGGCCGTGGCTGAGCTGCACCTCGCTGTACGTCCCGGTGGTCAGCTCCTGAAGCTTGATCTCAGCTTTACCCTCGTGGATGTAGAGCTCGTGGGCGGTAACCCCGCTCAGTCGGACGGTCTGACTACCCGAAATCTCCATATCCTGCGTATCGGGGGAGACCAGCACGATGTTGCCGAGCAAGGCACCGGCGGAAGCCAGTGCGTTCGCGGAGATACGCACGCTGCCGTTCAGATTCATCGTAGCGTCCTTCCCGATGCTCAACTTGTCCAGCACATCGTCCGTGATGTCCAGATCGCCCTCGGTGTTCAGCACGGAGGAGTCCTCCAGCTTGATTTGGTCGAAAGCCGCCAGCAGCGCATTGATGTCGTGGTCTTCTACCCTCAGCTCCGCCGTGTCGCCCAGCGTGAGGGAACCCACCCCATCCGTGGTAGTCAGCGTGGTGATGGTCACCTGCGTGGTGCCGTTCACTGTGAGCGAGGCATCGCCGAGCTTCAGCGCGCTCAGCGTGTTCAGCGGGGTATTCGCAAACCCCACCGAATTCAGCGTCAGGTCGTGACTCTTCGTATCGATCGTGGCGGCGGTGGTACGGCCGTTCAGGGTCGTATCCTGCTCCAGCTCGATGGTGTCGGTGTTGATGGTCGCCTTCACCACGCCATCGCTCGTGTTGAGCACCACCTTGCCGGACCAGGCGTTCAGCGTCGCCCCGTCGACATCCGCACTACCCTTGATGGTCAGGATCTTGCCCGCATCAACGCTCACCTCGCCCATCAGGCTGGTGCCCGTAGTGCCCTCGATGATCAAATTGCCATGCGCCTGAAGTGTGGCTCCGGTGTCCACCGTCAGTATGCTCTTAACCGTGACCTCAGAGGGTTCGCCTGACTTCTGCCTCAACGCGCCCCGGATGGTCAGGGTATCGGTAGCATCATCGCTCATCCGGGTGAACTGAGCCTGGGCACCTGTGCCAATGACCAACGAATCTGCGGTTCCCGGAGTTGTTTCGAGAGTGCCCAACACATGTGTTCTCCCACCGCTAATTGTCAGACTACCCGGGGTGTCGCTAGCCCCCAGCAAGGTACCGAAGACCGTGATGGTGGAGGTCCCGCTCACCGTGCGATTACCGGTGACCACAAGCCCCCCGGCCGACAGCTCGACATCCGTCAATGTTGCCGGGGAACCGCTCTGCGCAATGCTCGGGTCATCTTTCAGAAAAATCTTGCCGTCCGAGGCGGTGGCGGAGAGCCTCGCTTTCGTTGCCGCACCGAACAGCGTGAGGTAGGACGCCTGGACGGTATTGCTTCCGGAGGCAGTGCCCTCAACGCTCCCCAGCGTGAGCATAGCGCCGGAGATACTCAGTCCCGCCGCATTGGTGAGAGTCAGCTTCTTGACCGCCGAGAGGGCACTCGCCTGCAGATTCGCTTGCAGCGTAAGCGTTCCCGACCCGAAGTCCAGGACATTGACGGAGCAGGCGCCGCTGCTGCCAATCGTGAGGCTCCCCGATCCGGCAATCCGGGTTGCCCCGTTGAGCGTCTCGATTCCTTGATTGAGCGTCAGGTTGGCGTTTTCGCCGACGGTGAACATGTGGTCTCCCGATCCGGAGAAGGAGACTTTCTCCAGCGTCGTGCTTAGCTCCTGCGTGGGCGAAAACGTCACATTGGTACCGACGCTCACATCAAAAGGAGAACCGTCGCCGTCGACACTACCGGTCAGCGTGAAGCTCCCCCCGGCAACGAGATGAGAAGATCCGTGCACTCGCGTCACCGTGCCTGCAATCGTCAAATCGCCGTTGGTTTGGAACGTGGCGCCACCCCCAAATGTTTCATCACCCAGTTGAAGCGTACCCTGCAAGGTAACGGCATCGACATATCCGCTCGCCTGCGCCAAGGTACTGTTAACGCCAAGGATAATCTTGCTGTCCGCATCCGTGCGGATGGTGGTGATATAGGTATGCGCCCCCGTAACAGAAAGCACTTTGCCAGCCCCCGTCAGGTCGATGTTGAGTACATCCGCTTGCGCCTGCGGGACGAGTGCAAGCGCAGCAGCGCTGAGGGTGAGGGTGGCGATGGTGGTCGCCGCCGGGGTGGCGGTCAGGGGGCTGAGCAGCGCCAGCACCGAGAGCAAGGCCTTACGCAGGCCTCTGGGTAAATGCAGTTTCATGGTAAAAAAAGGCTAGAGACATCACCGGGACACAGCACACCCCGGCGAAGCAGCATTGTGAGACTCGAACAGGCAATTGTCAATCCTGAATCGTGCACAGCATCGACATGATTGACAGTTTGGCGATTTCGAAACAATACCTAGAAAATTCGCCTAAAATACAAAAATGTTATTCATCTTAACACAAATAAATTAAATCAGAAAGAAAGATCAAGAAACAATTTTCCACGTCAATGAACATATCATTTGAAAATCATGTTGCCGGAGCTTTCGCCTCTCTCACAAGCATCACCGCCCTAGCCTTGTTCCGCCGTCGCCCTGCCTTATCCCTTCCTACCTAAAAAATACAAACCAAGGAGCAGCATCCTCAAACGTGAGGGATCTATTGACGATGCAGCGGCGCCCCGCTCAAAAAAACAGCCGCGCGCGATCGGGACGACCGCGCGCGGGGCTTTTTCGAGAATACAGGAGGCGGCTTCAAGAGCGCTGCGCCTCGATGGCGGCGGCCATGAGCGCAGCCGCTTTTTTGCCGCTCAGGAGCATGCCGCCGAAGATGGGACCCATGCGGAAGCTGCCCGACACGCCGTTGGCGGCCATGCCGGAGACGAAGAGCCCGGGGTAGATTTCCTTGGTGTTGTCGATGGTGGTGCGCTCGCCCTCGGCGGCGTCCATGCTCATCTCGCCGATGACGCCGCCCGTGGGGGTGTTGAGGGTCACGCCGTTTTTACGCGCCACGGTTTTGGCGATTTCGCAGTCGTGCCCCGTGGCATCCAGCACGGTGGCGGCGGCCAGCGTCAGGGGGTCGACGTGCAGCCCCTCGCGCAGGACGGGGGTCCAGTTGACGACCACGCCGCCCACACGCCCCTGCTTGTAGACGACATCCTCCACGGAGTAACAGTTGAAGATGGTGGCACCCGCCTCTGTGGCGCGGTAGAGCAGCCCGGCGGTGGCGTGCACGGAGTCGACGATGTGCGTCCCCTCGCGGTAGGGCTTGTGGCGCAAGCCGAGTTCCTCGATGATGGGTAGCGCCTCGTCCTGAACCACGATGTCGTTGAACATCATCGCGCCGCCCCACATGCCGCCGCCGGGGGAGAGTTTGCGGTCGAAGAGCGCCACGCGGTAGCCCTGCTTGGCCAGGTAGTAGGCGCAGACGATGCCGCTGGGGCCGCCGCCCACGATGGCGGCATCCAGATGCAGGCAGGCGGTGAGCTTGCCGAAGTACGAGTCGATGATTCCTTGGGAGATGAGGGTTTCCATGGCGTTAAATCATATTTTTTCGATGGGAGTTTGTCAATGCGGAAGTTGGGCGATGACGCAACGGGCAGCGGCGGCGATGTCGCGCTGCGCCAGCAGCCACGAGACGATGACGACGCGCTGCGCGCCCGCCGCGAGGACGAGGGGGAGGCTGCGCCCGTTGATGCCGCCGATGCAGAACATGGGGTAGTCTCCGAGCTGCGCCTGCACGGCGGCGATGTCGCTCAGACCGATGGCAGCACGCCCGGGTTTGGTGCCGGTGGGGAAGAGGGGGCCAAAGCCGATGTAGTCCGCGCCCTCGGCTCGGGCGGCGAGGGCTTGCTCGGGGCTGTGGGTGGAGCGGCCGATGAGCATGCGCTCGCCGACACAGCGGCGCACGGCGGCCAAGGGGCCGGCATCCTGCCCGACGTGAACGGCGTCCGCCCCGAGCTCGGCGGCGAGCTCGGGGTAGTCGTTGAGCACGAAGAGGGCACCCGCTGCGCGGCAGAGGGGCTGCATACACCGCGCCATGTCGGCCACCTGCGCCAAGGGAAGGCCCTTGGCGCGCAGTTGGAGAATACGCACGCCGCCCTCCAGCAGGGCGGCAGTAGTGGAGGCGATGTCGGCGGGGGCGGTGTAGCCCGTGTCGACGATGCCATAGAGGCGGCAGCGCAGCAGCTCGGTTCGCATGGCGTTTACTCTGCCACAAGGGGCGCCCTATGGCAAGGAAAACCATGTTGCTGCCCGCTGACCGGGGCAGCACACACGAAAAAGCGATTGACGGCACCGACGGCAGATTTTATACTGCCCCCAGCCATGACCGAACCGAAAACTGTGTTGCTGGTGCATAATTTTTACTGCGTTCCCGGAGGGGAGGATACGGTGTTTGCGCAGGAGCGGCGACTGCTGGAGGAGGCGGGCTACCGCGTGCTGTGCTACACGCGCCACAATAAGGAAATCGCCTCTGCGCCGTGGTGGCGCAAGCTGCTGCTGCCCGTGGCGACCTTGTTTAATCTCCGCACCTTTTGTGAGCTGCGCCGCCTCATCCGCCGCGAGGGGGTGCAGCTGGTGCATGTGCACAACACGCTGGCGCTCATCAGCCCCGCCGTGTATGCTGCGGCGACGTCCTGCGGCGTGCCGGTGGTGCAGACGGTGCACAATTACCGCCTGCTCTGCCCGCAAGGCACCTGCTACCGCGAGGGTGCCGTCTGCGAGGATTGTTTGCAGCGGGGGCTCGGGGCGGCGCTGGGGCGGCGCTGCTACCGGGAGAGCCGGGTGCAGACGGCGCTCTGCGTGCTCAACCTATGGCTGCAACGCCGCTGCGGTGTCTACAACAAGCTGTTCTTCATCTGCCTGACGGAGTTCAACCGCAGCAAGCTGCTGCAGCTGCCGGGGGTGTGCCCCGAGCGCGTCGTGGTACGCCCGAACTCGGCTCCGCGCCTCGGGGAGCCGCTGCCTCCGGAGCAACGGGAGGGCTTTCTCTTTGCCGGGCGCTTATGTGTACTCAAGGGGCTGCGTGTGCTGTTGCAGGCTTGGCGCTTGCTGGAGCAAGAGGGCGATGCCCCGCTATTGCGCATCTGCGGCGGGGGCGAGCTCGACGAGGAGTGCCGCGGCTACGTTCGGGAGCACCGACTGCAACGCGTGGTGTTCTGCGGGGCGATTCCCCACGATGAACTGCTGCGGCTGCTGCGGCAAAGCCGCGCGCTCATCCTGCCGACGCAGCTGTACGAGGGCTTTCCCATGGTCATTGCGGAGGCCTTTGCCGCCGGGGCACCGGTGCTTTGCTCTGCCTTGGGCAATGCGGGCAGTTTGGTGAGCGAGGGCGAAACCGGCATGCGCTTCCGCCATGATTCACCGGAGGATTTAGCCGCCGCCGTGCGTCGTTTCTGTCGCGTGCCCGCTGCACACTGGGAGCAGCCCGTGCGCGCCTGCTACGAAGCGCACTACACCCCGCAGCGGAGCTTGGAGCAGCTGCGCGCCATCTACCGGCAGGCAGCGGCGGCGCAGCACCAATGATTCTGACAACGCAGGAGCCTGCGGCAGCTCAGAAGAAAAAACAGTTGACGGCTCTTCCTGCGGCTTTTATACTGGCGCTACCCATGGTCGAACCGAACACTGTATTGCTGGTACACAATTTTTTCTGCGTTCCCGGCGGAGAGGATACAGTGTTCGCACAGGAACGGCAGCTGCTGGAGGATGCGGGCTATCGCGTGCTGTGCTACACGCGCCACAATAAGGAAATCGCCTCTGCGCCGTGGTGGCGCAAGCTGCTGCTGCCCGTGGCGACCTTGTTTAATCTCCGCACCTTTTGTGAGCTGCGCCGCCTCATCCGCCGCGAGGGGGTGCAGCTGGTGCATGTGCACAACACGCTGGCGCTCATCAGCCCCGCCGTGTATGCTGCGGCGGCGTCCTGCGGCGTGCCGGTGGTGCAAACCGTGCACAATTATCGCATGCTTTGCCCGGCAGGCACCTGCTACCGCGAGGGCAGACAATGCACCGATTGCCTCGAACGGGGTCTAGGCTGTGCCCTGCGGCGGCGCTGCTACCGGGGAAGCCTGCTGCAAACGGCTGCCTGCGTGGGCACGCTGCTGCTGCACCGCGCGCTGGGCAGCTACCGCCCCCTGCACTATATCTGCATGACACCCCTTGTGCGCGAGCGCCTCCTGAGCCTGAACCGAGGGGGGCACCGCATCATCGAGCCCTCGCGCGTGTTCATCCGCCCGCATTTTACCCCGCCCTCCCCGCGCCCGCGCGGCACGGCGCGCTATTTTCTCTATGTGGGGCGCTTGGATCGCGTCAAAGGAGTGGCACTGCTGGCCGAGGCCTTTCGGGCGCTGCCCGAGTTCCGCCTTGTGCTGGCGGGCTCGGGCGAAGAGGAGGACGCGCTCCGCGCGGCGACCACCGACTGCCCGAACATCGAGCTGCGCGGGCACTGCTCCCGCGAGGAGGTGCAGGAGCTCCTGAGCGGCGCGCAGGCGGTCATCGTCCCCTCGCAATGGATCGAGCCTTTCGGCTTGGCCGTGATTGAAGCCTATGCGGCGGGCGTTCCCGTGCTGGTCAGCGACATCGGCTGGCTGCCCCGCATGGTGCAGGACGGGGAGACGGGGCTCGTCTTTTCCCCCCATGATTCCCCGCAGGCGCTCGCGGCTGCCGTGCGGCGCTTTGCGGACTACCCCGCCGAGCACTGGGAGCAGCCCGTGCGCGCCTGCTACGAGGCACTCTACACCCCGCAGCAGAGCTTGGAGAAGCTGCGCGCCATCTATCGGCAGGCAGCGAAGCTGCGGGACAATGATTCTGACAGCTCGGGGGCGGCACCCTGAAATTTCCTTGACAGCACCCGCGCCGCGCCCGTATACTGCGCACGGGTTTCTGCACCCCCCTCTAGGAGCCAGCAGCGGCGCGCATGCCACCCTCGGCGGTTCATCCCCTAAAAAGGACAACCGGGCGGCATCACGCACCGAACGAGGCTCGGCTGTTACTCACCTTTTTTCACGTTCACCATCTTCCATGTCCGGTTTTTTCCGTAAAATCGCCGGGTTGTTCTCCTACGATGTAGGGATCGACCTCGGCACAGCCAACACCTTGGTCTACATTAAGGATCAGGGTATTGTGCTGCGCGAACCATCCGTTGTCGCCATGAAGGGCGACAAGGTAAAGGCCGTGGGCGAGGAGGCCAAGCGCATGGTCGGGCGCACGCCCGGCAGCGTCGCCGCCATCCGGCCTCTCAAGGAGGGCGTCATCGCCGACTTTGAGGTCGCCCACAACATGCTGCGCTACTTCATCAAGAAGGCTTGCCACCACCGCCGCCTGCGCACGCGCGTCCTCATCGCGCACCCCTCCTGCATCACCGAGGTGGAGCGCCACGCCATCGAGGAATCCGCCTACGAAGCCGGCGCCATCGCCGTGCGGCTCATCGAAGAGCCCATGGCGGCCGCCATCGGCGTCGGACTCCCCGTCAGCGAACCCATCGGCAGTATGATCATCGACATCGGCGGCGGCACCACCGAGGTCGCCATCATCTCCCTCTCGGGCATTGTCTGCAAAAAATCCGAGAAATGCGGCGGCGATGCGCTGGATGACACCATCATCCGCCACATGCTCTCGGCACACAGCCTCTTCATCGGCCCCCGCACGGCCGAGGACATCAAGATCCGCATCGGCTCGGCGCACCCCCTGCAAACCGAGCTGACGATGGATGTCAAGGGGCTCGACCGCGTGACGGGACTGCCCAAGACCGTGCAGGTGCGCTCCGAGGAAATCCGCGAGGCACTCCAAGACAAGCTCGATGTCATCGTCAACGCCGTGCGCCAGACGCTGGAGCACTGCCCGCCCGAACTCGCCAGCGACATCCACGACCGCGGCATCACGCTGGCGGGTGGCGGGGCGCTGCTGCGCGGGCTCAAGGAGCTGCTGCACGAGCAAACGGGGCTGCCCGTGGTCATCTCCGAGGATCCCCTCAGCGCCGTGGCCGAGGGCACGGGCAAATTCCTACAGGAGAACGACGACGCGTTCTACGAGGACTGACGCACCTCTTCCCGACGGGGCGGTGCACGCATCGCCGCCCCCCTGCCGCCACCCGCAGACCCGCGCGCCGCTCGCCCCGGCGGCTCCCGATGGGGCAGCTCTGCGCGCACTGTCCGGCGGCTCCCGGCTCAGCCAAACCCTTTAACCTAAACCCACAGCTTTGTCGCTACTTTCTAAAATGATTCAATCTGTCAAACACCTCTTCGGGTTCGGCCAATGCAACCCGAAGGAGGGAACCACCATCGTCATCAACTCCGAAAAACTCGAACGCCGCGTCGCCCTGCTCGAGGACGGCGTGCTGGAAGAATACAGCATCGAACGCGAGGGCGAGGACAACATTGTCGGCGGTATTTTCAAAGGCCGCGTCAAGAACATCGAGCCCGGGCTCAAGGCCATGTTCGTCGACATCGGCGGTGAGAAAAACGCCTTCCTGCACTTCTGGGATGCCCTGCCGCTGGCGCTCGACTCCTCGCTGGAAGAAATCCAGAAAGAGGGGCGCCCGCGCCGCCAGCAAAAGAAAATCACCAGCAAGGACATCCCCGAAATCTACCCCGTAGGCTCGGAAATCATGGTGCAGGTCACCAAGGGTCCCATCAGCTCTAAGGGGCCGCGCGTCACCACGAACATCTCGCTGGCGGGGCGCTACATCGTGCTGATGCCCTTCACCGACCAGTTCGGCATCTCGCGCAAGATTGACGACCCCAAGGAGCGCCAGCGCCTGCGCCAAATTGTCCAGAAGCTCAACGTGCCGGAGGGCATGGGCATTATCATGCGCACGGTGGCTCAGGGGCAGCGCTTCCGCCATTTTGTGCGCGATCTGGCCATGCTGCTGACCCAGTGGCACGAGGTGGAGGAGAAATTCGCCTCGCGCCCCGCCCCGCTCTGCGTCTACCGCGAGCCCGACCTCATCGAGCGCACCGCGCGCGACTTCCTCACCGACAACGTGGACAACATCGTCTGCGACAATCAGGACACCACCCGCCGCATGCAGGAAATCGCGGGGCGCATCTCGCGCCGCTCCAAGCGCCACATCCAGTACCTGCCCTGCCGCCAGCCCATCTTTGAAGAACTGGGCATTGAGCGCCAGATCAACGAGGCCTTCCAGCGCCAGGTGCAGCTACCCTGCGGCGGCTACCTCGTCATCGATGAGACCGAAGCGCTCATCGCCATCGACATCAACACCGGGCGCAACAAGGGCAACAAGGACCTCGACAAGACCATTTTGGAGACCAACCTCGAATCCGCCCGCGAAATCGCGCGCCAGCTGCGCCTGCGCAACATCGGCGGGCTCGTCGTGGTGGACTTCATCGACATGCGCCACCGCAAGGATCAGCTCGCCGTCTACAAAGCGATGAAGGATGCCCTCAAGCGCGACAAGGCTAAGACGCAGGTCATGCAGATCACCCCCATCGGGCTCATGGAAATGACGCGCCAGCGCATCAATGAGTCGCTGCTGGACTTTGTGAACGACCACTGCCCCTACTGCCACGGGCGCGGGCGCATCAAGAGCGTCATGACCATGAGCGTGGAGATTCAGCGCCAGCTCAAGGCGACGATTATGCGCTACCGCGACAGCGTAGGCGACATGATCGTGGTGGTCAACAGCGACGTGCTCTCGCGCTTCAAGAACGAGGATTCCAAGCTGCTCGTGGAGCTGGAGCGCCAGTGCTCCGGGCGGCTCATTTTCCGCAGCGATCCCGGCATCCACCGCGAGGCCTTCGCCATCCTCGACCCGGCCAACAACAACAAGGCGCTCTACTCCGTCAACCTCTGAGCCCGCGGCTCCCGCCAAACAGCCCCCGTCTCGTGCGCGAGGCGGGGGTTGCGGTGTGCCGTGTGTGAAGACAGGGGGATTACTGCGCTTGGCGGTAGCGGTTCATCCACTCCGACACCTTTTGCGCCGCCCCCTGCGCCGCCACCTGGCGGTAGAGCTTGCCCGTCTGCCAGTTGTCGAAGCTGAAGCGCGCCGAAGCCGGCACGGCGTTCTCCGTGCGCAGCACGCGATATTTCAGGCTGTTGCGCGTGAAGTAATCATAGGTCTCATCCGAGCCGTAGTACATCATATCCGTGTAGGTGCTCGTGTCCACCGCTGTCATCACCGTGGGCGTCAGCAGCTCCTTGCGGGAAATCGTCGTCACCGGCATCAGCGAGCACGAGACCAGCAGAGACGCCAGCAGCATCCCTACCAAGGCCTTCTGCGTGGGAGAACCCACCGCCGTCAACATCCGAAGCGAATCCTTGTTCATAGCGCCGCCCTCCATAACACAAGAGCAAGAGACTGTCAAGCCCCACCGCTGCCCGGCGAAGCAAGAAAAGCTTGACGCCGCCCCCCCCAATCGCTAAGCTAGAGTCAACACAATGAAAGCCGTCATTCTCTTTCCCGGACAGGGTGCCCAGAAAGTGGGCATGGGTCACGATCTCTACACCAACTATCCCGAGGTGAAGAGCCTCATGGATGCCGCCGATGCCGCGTTGGGCTTCCCGCTGACGAAGGTCATGTTCGAGGGGCCTGATGCGGAGCTGACGCGCACCTGCTACTGCCAGCCCGCGCTCTACCTGCACGGGCTCGCCCTGTGGAAGGTGCTTTCCGCGCGCACGGACATCACCCCCGTAGCCGCCGCCGGGCTCTCGCTGGGCGAGTTCACCGCCCATGCCGCCGCCGGCACCTTCTCCATGGAGGACGGGCTCAAGCTGGTGCAGAAGCGCGGCTCCTACATGGAGGAAGCCTGCCAGGCAGCCCCCAGCACCATGGCGGCTTTCATCGGCGGCAGCCCCGAAGCGCTGCAGAAGCTGGCCGCCGAGTGCGACATCGACGTGGCCAACTACAACTGCCCCGGGCAGACGGTGGTTTCCGGCTCACACGAGGGGGTGGACAAGGCGATTGCGGGGGCAAAGGCCGCCGGCTTCAAGCTGGCCAAGAAACTCAACGTGGCGGGGGCCTACCACAGCCGCTACATGAAGAGCGCGCAGCAAAAACTGCTCCCCGAGCTGACGGCGACCCCCATGAGCATGCCCTCCTGCCCCGTCTACTGCAACTACGAGGCTCGCCCCGTGACCGACACAGAGGACATCCGCGCCATGCTCGGCGCGCAGGTTTGCGGCTCCGTCCGCTGGGCGGACAGCATGCAGAAGCTCATTGATCAGGGCGAGCGCCTCTTCATCGAAATGGGGCCGGGCAAGACGCTGGCGGGCATGATGGGGCGCATCTGCAAGGAGGCGCGCGTCATCTCCATCGAAGATGCCGCCGGGCTCGAAGCCGCCATCGCCGAGCTCAAGGGCTGATCCCTTTCTATCCCCGGCACGGCGCCTGCTGCGGCGGGCGCTGCGCCGTTTTTCTGCCATCCGCGGCGTTCCGGCGCAAAAATCCTTGACAGCCGCCGCCGAAGCGGGCACAATGCTGCGCGTGCGGCGCGCCGCATCAAGGAGAGATGGCTGAGTTGGTCTAAGGCACTCGACTCGAAATCGAGCGTGGCAGGAATGTCACCAAGGGTTCGAATCCCTTTCTCTCCGCTCTCAGGGCAATCGCATGTTGCGATTGCCCTTGCTGTTTCAAGACTTGACGACCATCATACCCGCCCCAGAAGTAAACGCTCATTTGCAACGTGATGGCAACGGAAATGACAACCAAGCGCCCGAGGGCATGCTCTCCTTCGCCGCGTTCTGCGAGGAGAAGTGATTGTTTCCCACCAGACGCTCAAGGGCAAATGACCGTGACGTCGGCGATGGAGGCAATGTCCATGCAGGTGTCGTTGTGGAGGCGGACGGTGCGGGTGTGGGGGTCGAGGCAGCGGATGCTGCCGCAAGCTTCGGCGTAGCGACCGCCGTTTTTTCGGGGGTCGGGGATGAAGTAGCGAATGTTGAGGATGAGGGCGGGGTCGCGGGCGGCGCGTTGCAGCAGTTCACTGATCTGCCATTTGAGCGTTTCATCCGGCTGAGGCGCTTCTTCGGTGAGGCGGGCGGCTTCAGCGATGGCCTCGTCGTGCCCGCTGAGAGCGGCAAAGGGGGAGAATTGGGCGGCGCGCTCGGCCGGGCTCATGCGCGGGCGGGTGGTGGCGTAGGGGTAGGGCTGCGCGATGATGTCCTCGTAGGCGCTTCTCTCGTTCGGGGTGTTCATGCTTGGTGACCTCCGATTTGGGTGTTGCGGTCGCGAGCGGTAGCGCCTTCTTCCAGGTTCATGCCGCGCAGGATAGCGTTGCTGCCGAATTGGCGGCGGATGTGCAGCAGGGCTTGCTGCATGCGGTGTTCGCGAGCCAGGCGCTCGCGTTCATCGTCCTCGCTCTCGGCGCAGCGTGGCTCGAAGAGCTCGAGCTGGTGCGGCTCGGTGCAATCTTGCAGCGGGGCGGTTTCGCTCACAACGCGAGCGGCGACCATGTTGAGCCGCCGCACCAGCAGAGAGGGGTCTATCAGCTCCTGCGCCAGCGCCTGCACGCTTTGACGCAGGAGGCGGGCGGAGGAAGTGAAGCGCCCGAGTTTGCGGCTGCCGTGCGCGTGGGCGGGAATGCGGCGCCCGTAGACATCGGTGCTGACGGGGCCGCGATATTGGCGGCGGCGCTGCGGGTCGAGCAAATTCTCGATGTCGTAGCCGATGGTGATGGCGATTTGGTCGGTGACCAGTCCTTTTTCCACCAGGTCAAGCGCGAGTTGGTCGGCCATTTCGCGCAGCACCAGCAGCGCTTTGTCGGCGCTGTAGGGCTCGTGCAGCACTTGCCCCGAACCCAGGCTGCGGTTGTCGGGGCGATAGGCCTTGATGTCCTGCACCGTGCAGGGTTCCCAGCCCCAGGCGTGGTCGATCAGCAGCTCGGCATTTTTGCCGAAGAGGCGGTAGAGGGAGTCTTCGTTGCGCAAGGAGCGGCGGGCGATGTCGCCCATGGTGTACAGGCCGTTTTGCTCCAAGGTGCGCGCGTAGCCCCGTCCGACGCGCCAGAAGTCGGTGAGGGGACGGTGCGCCCATAGCCGGCGGCGGTAGCCGGGCTCGTCCAACTCGGCGATGCGGGTGCCGTCGGCATCAGGAGCGGTGTGTTTGGCCTCGATGTCCATGGCGACTTTAGCCAGGTAGAGGTTGCTGCCGATGCCGGCGGTGGCGGTGATGCCGGTGTTGCGAAGGATGTCGAGGATGATGCGCTTGGCGAGTTCGCGAGGGCTGCAGCGGTAGCTGTCGAGGTAGGGGGCGACGTCGAGGAAGACCTCGTCAATGGAGTAGACGACAATGTGCTCGGGGGCGATGTAGCGGGTGTAGATCGTGTAGATGCGGGTGCTGTAGCGAATGTAGTGCGCCATGCGGGGCGGGGCAACCAGCACCTCCAGCGCGGCGCGCGGATCGCGCTGCAGCTCGTGTTGGGAGGAGGAGGTGCCGCTCAGCCCGGCGCGGGCGCGCTGTTGGCGCTCGCGGTTGATTTCGCGCTGCTTTTGGCGCACTTCAAAGAGCCGGGGTCGCCCGGGGAGCCCGCAGGCTTTGAGCGGCGGGGTAACGGCCAGACAGATGGTTTTGTCGGTGCGGCGCTCGTCGGCCACGACGAGGTGGGTGTCGAGAGGATCAAGCCCGCGCTCCACGCACTCGACAGAGGCGTAGAAGGACTTGAGGTCGATGGCGATATAGGCCGGCTTCGGCATGGTGACAGCCCCGCGGTGCGGGTGGGGGCAGCACACACCCGCGCTCCCGCACACGCTCACAAAATCTCCGGGGCGAGATAAAATTGCAGCAGGGTGATCTCGTCCTCACGGGTGACGACGTAGCCGGGGTCGGCGGGCACCCACTGCAAGTGGTGAATGGTGGTACGCCGCGAACCGACGGGGTCTTCCGGGCGCGGGTCACGCAATTTGCCGCGCAGGGAAGGGGCAATCGCGGCGACGAGCTCGGCGGTGGTCAGGGGCGGCACGGCGGGGATGATGGAGGGGATACCCAACGGAATGCATTTTTCGACATCCAGCAGGATGCGCTCGGGCAGGTAAAGCTGGTGGTATTCCAGCGGGGCGAAGGGAAGCTCGCCGCGCTGTTGCTCGGGGTGCGTCAGGGCATGGAGCAGCGGATTAAACTCGGGGGTGGCGCGGGCAATGGAGGGGACATGGACGTTGAGCACGCGCCCGTACTGGTAGTTGACGGCTTCATAGAGCTTGATGCGATTGTTGGTGTAGGTATCGTCGCTCTGCTTGAGGGTGGGGGTGTTTTCATCGGCCTCGGGGGCGAGCATGTCCGCCGTGGTGACGAAGACGGTCAGCTCGGGGCGGATATCACCCAGTCGGTGGATGAGGTAATCGGTGGCGCGGGTGTCGCCCTCGACATCGGCGCGCACGGCGGCGGGACCGTTGGCAATCGCCGGGTCGAGGAACACCATCATGCGGAAGCTGCGCCCGAAAGCGAGCTTGAAATTTTCCTTGTCGATGAGGTAATCGAAGTAGCGATGCTTGGTCCAGTAGTTGCCGAAGACGGTGCCGGCGCCGAGGAATGCGGTATCGTGGCTCACGTTGTGCATTCTAGCGCACGGCACGGCGCCTGACAAGCGGTAAACGCGCGCCGCCGCGCAAAAAGGCAGCGGCGGCGCAACGGGGCTCCACTGCCCGTCGCGGCTTACATCTTGGCGCGGCGCGGGCGCAGGCTGTGCGGCGGCAGGGGGGCGATCAGGCCATGCGTCAACGCCTCGGCAAACATGCGGGCGGCGTCCGCGCTGTGCGAGGCGGCATCGTGCAGCGGGGTGTCGCGCAGGGCACCGCCGCTGCCGGCGGGGGCGCAGCGGTACATCTCCAGGCAGCTGAGCCCGCCGGGCTCCTTCTCACCGCGCAGGTTGATGCGCGGCAGCAGGGTGCGCCGGTGGAACCAGCTGCGCTCCAGCAGCCCGCGCAGAGCGTTGATGCCACGCCACACATCGGGGGTACGCGGCACCACGCGCACGGCGCAGATGCCCTCCTGCGCCAGACTCTCCACGTAGGATTGCCCGTGCGGGTCGCGGTGGGCCGCGTCGTGCGGCAGGAGGTGGGCGGCGATGCGCCCGTAACGGCTCTCCCAACTGCGGATGATGCCGGCATAGTGTTCCAGGGGGAGCTGGTTGGAGGCGTAGTGGTCGAGCCAGTAAATTTGCCCGCCGTAGGGCTGCACCAGCCAGATAGCGGTGTGGTCGCTCATGCCGAGATCCCAGGCGGTGTAGAGCGGCGCATCACTCCGGCACGCAAAATCGGCACCCACGCGTCCCTGCTCGCGCAGCAGGGCGATTTGGCTGCCGTAGATAGCGCCATCGTTCCCGGTAGAGAAGGCCTCGTCGGGGGTGGTGGGGTATTCCTGGCGCATAGCGGCGCCCATGGTACGCTCCATGCGCGCGTACCAGAGCTTTTGCGCGTGGCTCAGGCGAATTCCCTGCTCCGTCTCCAGCTTTTCAAAGTAGGCTCCCAGCGCGTCGCTCCACCCGGAGCTGCCGGGCAGCGCGTAGTCGGGGTTGTCGGCCCAGCTAAAGAAGAAGAAGCGGAAGTCCAGAGGCGAGAGCTCGGCCTTGGCATTGTTTTCCATGGCCTGCACGGTCATCTCGTAGTTGACTCCGTAGCGCCCGCCCTCGTGGGTGCTTTCAAGGATGATGAGCCCATCCGCCGGGACGGTGTTGATGGCGCCGGTGCGGATTTCGCGGGCGCGCCACGGGGCGTGCACAGAGGTGTGCGCCAGCTCCGAGACATGCAGGAGTTGCAGGGTGCCGCCGCGCAGGTTGGTGCCCAGGCGGATGTCGCTGCCGTTGGAAAAGCCCAAGCGCGTGCGGGCATCGGTCACGGGGCGCCACTCCTGCTTGCGCCGGCAGCCGCTGCGCTGCTTGATGAGCCCGCCGAGGTAGGCGAGCGCCTGCTGCGCCGCATCGCTGCCGGGCGGGGCGTAATCGAGATGCTCCCAGGCGAAGCGAACCTTGTCGAGTTTCATCTCGGCATCGGGCAGGGTTTTGTCGATGATGCCGGCGTGGTAGTTAGGCGTAAACAGGCAGCGGTCGAGCATGAGCAGCGCCACATAGGTCGAGATACCCAGTTGGCGCGCCTTGAGCACAGCATTGCGGCTCCAGAGCCCGCGATGCAGGCGCAGCTGTGCCGCGTTGGGCGCAAAACGCTGCATCTGCCCGCTTTTCGTCTCGATCCAGTAGAGGTGCTGCAAGCGCCACAACGGATTACCGAGCTGGCTGAAGTCGGCGAAAGCAGACGGCTTACTCATCGTCCTCCGAATTCCACTCCTTTCCGAGGTAATTCCGCCACAAGCGCTTGAGCAACAACTGCTCGGGGAGCATATTTTCCTCTCCCGGTTCAGGCTGCGGCGACTCCGGCTGCGACTGCTCCGGCTTCTGGGGCTCCGGCACCCCACCCGAGCGGAATTTCTTGCGAGGTGCCTTTTCGGGCTGCGGTTGAGTCAGGGGAGTCACGTCGCGCAGGTAGCCGTGGTTCAAACGATGACTGCCGTAGGAGGCGGTGGACGACCATTGCCACAACGTGTCCTCCTTTTCCGTACGGCGAGCGGTATGAAAGAGCTCGCGCACCGCCTGTTCCTTCTCGGGATTCCGGCGCAGATAATCGTTCAGCGCCAGCAGCTCACTCTTAGCCTCAGCATCGCCGGCATATTCGTGCCGAGCCAAGGCATAGAGGAAGAGCGAAGCCAGCGCCTCGGGCTCCGAGTACTCGTGGGGTGCCTTCCCTGCCATCACACGCCCGAAGCGGCAGTCCTCCGCCAGAGCCAGGAGCAACTCAGCGTTGGGAATCAGCTCCGAGCGAGAATGGTTAAGGCTCTCGGCACTCTCCGTTCGTTGCATCAACGCCTTCCATGCCTCCTCCACCATGGTCTTGCCGTAGAAGTTCAACATATGCCCCGTGAACTGGCGATCGGGATTCAGGAATCGATCCAACGTCTGGTACAAGAAGCGCCCCTGCGAGCCATTGGGCAGCGCGCGCCCGCCCTGCAGGGGAGCTCCCACGAAGGTATGCACCACATAGGGACTGCGCAAATCGCCATAGAGACTGCTGCGCGAGCCGGGCATCAGGCGCACATGCGTCAGGGGATTCTCCTCGGACTCGTAGATGCAGATACGGCGTAGCGCCTCCTCGGGCAAGGGGGCTCGCGCCGAAAAACGGTAATCGCCGAACTGCATACCGGGTTCCCCCTCCTCGGAAAGCTGTGTGAACAAGTTCTGTAGCGTCTGGAAGGGGCGACGAATCGTCCACGCGGCATCCATGCCGGGCAGCAGACGCCCGGTATCCTGCGAATAGAGCTCGAAGTTCCACCACACCCCGCGCTCATCGGCATAGGGCAGCGACATCACCGCACGGCGCAGACGCGACAAATCGTGCAACGTTCCCTGCTGCTCGCTCAACTCGGGCGGCAAAGCCTCCGCAGGTTCCAGGTCGAAATCGCGTTGCAGCAGCCCCGGACGGCTGTAATCCGCACCGGTCCGCGTCACCTCCTCCGGGCGCATGACCGGGCGCAAATCCAAAGGACGAAGCTTGAGCTGCAGCAATTGCCGCCCATCCTCGGGGTTCACATCGTAGCGCCGCAACTCCGGGAACTCCTGCAACGCCTTCTCCAGGCGTTGCAGAGCCGGCGGCGCTTCAGGCTTATCCGGCGCGGCAATCACATCCTCCGCTGCGCCCTCATGCTCGCAGAGCCAGTTAAAACGCCCGGCCAAAGCCTCCCGCTGAGACTCCGTCAGCTGCGACCAGCCTTGCGCAGGCGCGCGCAGCACATTCCACAGCCCCGGCTCGCGGTTGCGGAACTCGTGGTCACCGGCCATGGCATAACTCCAGCCCTGCTCCAGACGGCGCGACTCGCTCGGCACCAGCGCGTCGACAAAGGTCGCGAAGAGAGGGTCAGCCGTCAGCGTCTCCCCCTCGTTCTCCGCTCGCTTCCACTGCTCGGCAAAGGGCAGGAACTCCCGCATCTCCTCCACTGTATGCCGCAACGTTCGCCGCAACCCCTGCGTCGCATCGTGGCGCCCCATGCGACCACCGGACGCTTGAAGAAAGGAGCCGCGCCCTTCCATCGGGCGGGCAAAGGCCGACAGCCCGAACCACTCGCGCACAGACTCCGGCAAGGGCAGCTCCTGCAAATGATTGAGCAGGTAGCCCATCGAGCAGCGGCTCAGATGCTCGGCCAATTGGCGATCGCGCACTGCCGAAAAGCGGAAAAAGCGCTGCGGCCACCACTCGTTGACGGCATCGAGATAGTCCGACTCCGTGCGGTAATCCTCGCGCACGGGAGCCTTGCGTTTGTGCCAAGCCCCGTTGCGCATGATAAAGTTCGCCTTCTTCTGTGTCACAACACCCTGCCGCAGCAGAAAGTCAATGGCCTCCCGGGGGGTCACCCTCCCGGTCTGAATAGCATCGAGCCAATGCGCCGTCAGTCGCCCCTTGAAGTAGGCAAAAGGATTACTCACGGAGCGCTCCTCCATCCGCAGGTGGTCATAGACATCGGGACTGCTCTCAATCAGCTGTTGCTCCGAACGCTTTTTGAGCCTTAAGTTCACGCGCAGGGGGCCGATACCCACCCCGGGCTCCGTCAGCGACACATTCTCGTGCCACAACTGTTGCAAATCGTTGGTCGCCATCGCCGTCAAGCGGTCGAAATAGGAATACTGGCGCTCCTGCCCCAACGAGAACGCATTGGCGTCGAAGCCTTCCGGACCGCGCGCGGCATTATAATCACACATCAACGCATGGTCTAGATTCAGGAAGCGCAGGCGCATGCCCGCAGCCAAATCGTTCACCGCCTGCTCGCGCGTACCATGCCAGCGGGTGTAGCGGCCGTCGGGTGTCCGCACGCGCCAATAGCTCTGCCCATCATCGCCGAGTCGCTGCTCGGGTTCCACCCCGCACAGGTAGTGATAGCGCTGCATCATCTCCTCGTTCTGGCGGGCATACTCCGCACGATCCGTCGCATCGACCTCGGGGAGCTTGGGCATCCACGAATCCCCGGGAAGCCTGTTGCCCAACTCTCGGTGCAGCAGGTGTGCCATCGACTCCTGCGGCGACATCCCGCGCGCAATACCCGTCTGGAAATCGGGATGATACAGCAACAGCGAGCAGAGCGTATCCGCCACGGCTCGTGAATTGCGCACCAGCTCAATGGCATCATAGTACTCTTGCGGGCGATTGTTGTGCAGCGGGTCGCGGCGCTCCATCGCCAGCGGAAAAATCTTCGACAAGCTCCTGGGTGTCACGCGGTACTGCCAAGCGTGCACCCCCATCGAGCGGAAGTTATCGAGATGGTAGCGCGTCACAAAATCGCCGATGACGGAGGTCATGCCCTCCACCGGCGTGCCCAAAACGCGCTCCAGCACCGCCTCGGCCAGCTTGCCGATGTAGCGGCGGCGCAGCGCCTCGCCCTCGCGCAGCGTAGCGTTCACATCTTTGCCGCGGTACAACATCGTTTCCACCGATGTCGTGTTGAGCAAAAAGCGGTACGACAAGCTGTCCGCCAGACGAATCACCTCGCCAATGGCGCGGCGGCGCTCGGCCGCCGTCTCGGGCGTGAAATCACCAAGCACCCGCAATTTGGGATCCAGCAAATCCTCTGTCCGCACCCTGCCCTGCGGCAAATCCTTCGGGAAAGCCTTTTGGTGCCAGGCATCAGCCAGTTGCAAGTAGGGCAGCGTCTCCTTGGTCACGGGTTGCCCCTCCGCAAAACGCTGCGTCAACGACTCCACCACCTCGGGCTTGCTGATATCCGCCGGCGTAAAAGGCTCGGGCTTTTGGCTTGTCTCCGCCGGGAGCTGCAAGAAATCACGCACCGCCTCTTCCTTCTCAAAAACGCGGCACTCGGGCGTCTGCAACAACTTGAGCGCGCGCAGCGCCTCCGCCAAAAAGCCCGCGCCGCCCCAGCGCTTGCTGCTGTGAATCGCCTCGTAGAGCATGCGGTCGCGGCGGTTGATGTCGGGCTCCGCGAGGATGCGCTGCTGCTCGGCCTCGCCCACCCCCCACTCATCCAAAGCCTCGCCCCGCGCCCCCAAAATCGCCTGCGGATGGCGGAAATGGCGCAGCGCCACCCGCCCCGAACCGATGAGCACAAAGGGCAGCAGGCGTGCCGCCTCGCGCATATTCTGTTCCACGTCAACCATGGTCTTCCCATAGCTCTGCCAGTCAATATTCGAGGCCGTATCACTCAGCTGCGCGGCCAGCTCCTGCAAGCCCAAATCGGCCGTCTGTCCCGCCTTGGAAGCCATGAGCAGCTTCACATTCTCCGCCGTCAGCGCACCCGCAGATTTGAGCGCCGCCAGCGAATAGCCCTTGGCACCGTGGGCCCGGGCAAATTCCCCCAGCGAACGGTTGAGCATCTGCCCACCCACGCGACTCATGCCGCAGAAAATCCCCGCCTGCACCGCCGCCCCCAACACCCCGGCCGCCGTCTGCAAGCGGCGATCCCCCTCCGGGGCGCGTTCGCGCGCCGCGGCCACGGCCTCACCCATGCCCGAGAGACTCAGCAACCCGAAGCCCGCCCCACCGCAGAAAGCCAGCGCCGCGCCGGGCGTTGCCTCGGCCGCATCCACCATCATCTGCTCGGCCAAGGAAGCATCCGGCGCCAAACGCACGGGATATGCCTCACCCTGCGCACGACGTCGCAGCTCCTCAAACACCTGCAAACGGGCATCCGCGCCCTCTGCCGCGCGGCTCAACGAGGGCGCATTCAACGAGCGCCCCGCCTGATCCAGCGTGGCCGCAGCCGTATGCCCCACCCCCTGCAAAAGCCCCCAGTTCAGGTTGGTCGATCCGCGCTGCGCCGCAGCCCACATGGTCGGCAGCAGCGCCGAACTCCCCCGCCCGCGCCGCCCCTCGGGCAAGCGCGTCATCGCCACGCGGTAGAGAAGAGCACGCTGCTGCGGATCCGTCTCCGCCAGCGTATCCACCACGTCCATCAGCTCGGGAACGCGCGAGTAGAAGTGGAGCATATCCGGCAACTTGCCCCCCTCCACCCCCTCCACAGCCGCCATCGCCTGCGCCACCCGATCGGCCATCGGCAGCAGCCGCTTGCGCTCGCGAGCCCCCTCGGCATAGCCCAGCGCCGCCACGCGCGACTCCGGCGTCTGCGCCTCCGGCTCCGCCTCTGCCCCATCCAGCGCCCGTTCATAAGCCCGGGTATACAACGCGCGCGCCTGCCGCCGCCGAGGCTCATCCTGAGCCACCTGCGACAGCGAGGCAAAGAGCTCCGGCTCACTGTCCCCGCTGCCCAAGCGCTGCGCCAAACGCTGCCGCAACACCGGCCACTCCGCCGCCACCCGCGCACGCGGGCGCCCCGAATAATCAGCCGCCCACGAACGATTCACCGTCGAAAGCAGCCGATACTCACGCTCCTCACCCGACAGTGTAGCATCCGCCGCACCGGCGCGCTGCTGCACCTCTGCCGGGATACTCGCCGCCTCACCCGTCAACACGCGCTGCCAATAGGCACGCAACGGCGTATCGAGCGAAATCTCGGCAGCCCCCGCCAAGTTGCCCGCCTGCCGCGACGACGCGGCCTCCTCTTCGGGCTCGGGGGCTACCGCCTGCAACGCCTCCCCGCCTGCCCCGGCGGCAGGCAAGGCTTCCACCTGCTGCGACAACTCGGGCTGCACACTCGCTTCCGGCGCATCCTGCGGCACCGCCTCAACAATGGGTTTTGCTATCATAAAAACGATCTCTCAAGCCTGCTGCACCTCGTAGCACACCCAGCGCGGCGCGACTGAGGCGCAATCACGCAACCATGTATCCAGCATCTCGCCGCTCTGCGTCACCAAGCGCTGCTGCGCCTCCTGCTGCAACCGCGCCAAGCGGCGCTGCGGCACCGCATCCTCCGGGCATCCCAAACACCCCGAAAGGTACACATTCCACAAAGCCTCCCCCGCGCGACGGCGAAGCTCCGGCGGCAAGCTTGCGCTGCGCTCCAAATAGCCGAGCAGCGCACGACGCTGCGGCGCAGGCGCCCCCAACGCCGCAATCTCCACGCGCAGAGCATCTGCCGCAGCCTCTCCTTCCTCACGCGTATCCACGCGATGCTGCCACGCCGCGTATTCCTGAGCCGACCACGTTTTTTTCTCCGCAAGCGAAGCATCTACGATACCCGCCTCGGCAGCCCGCTGCAACTCCTGCGGAGCCGGCTCACCCCCCTCGGCCAAACGCTGCGCCCACTCCTGCCCCAAGGCGCGCTGCAACCCACGGCGAGCCTGCGACACCGCTAACTCCACCTGCTCGAGCTGCGCGCTCCCGGCGGGGCGATCAGCATCCTCGCGCCGCCAGTCTCGCAGCGCCTCGGCGGGCGACTCCTGCAACGCCCGCGTCCAGCGCGCCGCGCAGCAGCGGCTCACCACCTCGCAGCGGCGCTCCTCCATCTGCTCCTCGGGCACAAACACCCCACGCCCCAACTCCAGCTGCTGCAAAGCCATTTGCGGCTCCCCGCGAGACACCTCGCTCTCCAACACCTCCTGCCAGCGATGCCGCGAATGGGCGATACTCTCTCGTTCATACCGACTCTTCGCCAAAAGAGAGGCTCTCTGCACCATCGCCCCCGCTGATTCCCGCCACTCCGGCGGCAAAGCCGCCGCCGTCTCCGCCACCACGGGAGCCCCCGCCCGCCGCCACACAGACGACCAATCCCCGGGCTCATCTGCGCCCAACACATTACCCTCAGCTTCCATCTCTTCCGTCAAGCGAGCCTGCATCTGCGCAACCATGCCCACCGTATTCACCTTCCGCTTCGCCTCATCCAGAACCTCATCGGCGCTCTCCCTCGCCGTCGACTCCTGATGCCTCGTCACAGCCGTCGCCAGCTCGGCGCCCCCGCTCACCGCCTCCACCCAACCCTGCCCCCATTGAGCCGCTGCACGACCCATCCCCTCAATCCCGGATGTCGGCACCCGGAGCCCCGCCCCCGGATACGCCACCAACGCCCACTCTTTCATGCGAATCGCCATAGCACCAGCATCGCAAAGCGCCACCCAACGCACAAGGAAGCGCCACCCCGCCGCAGACGGTGCCCGCCCCCGGAACACACCCCCTCAACGCAAAAAAACTCTTCCCCCGGTCAGGGGAAGAGTCTTGTTGACACGCCCTCCGGCGCGTGCCCCTCAATCGAGCTCCCACACAATCGTGCGCGAGCTCAGCACCCCCGGTCGCAGCACAATCGAGGGGAAATGCGCGTGGTGGGGCGCATCCGGGTAGCACTGCGCCTCCAGCGCCACCCCGCCCCGCGGAAGGGGCAGATAATCCCCCGTATACACCTGCATACCGGGAGCATCCGTGCTCACGCGCAGCGTGCGCCGCCCATTGGTCAGCAGCGCCGCCCGCCGCACCCCGAGCGCAGGACTCAGCACATAATTATCATCGAAACCGCCGGGCAAGGCCGCCGCCATACGCTCCCCCAGCAGCACCGGACGGCGCAAATCATAGGGCGTTCCCTGCACCGCCGCCACCTCGCCCGTGGGGATATTGGCCACCATCGGCGTCATCTCTTCGGCATCCACCTGCAAGCAATGCTGCTCCACCGTGCCCCGCCCATCGAGATTCCAATACGCATGATGGGTCAGATTCACCAGCGTGGGTGCATCCGACTCAGCCACAAGCTCCAAGCGCAGCGCGCGCCCCTCCAGCGTATACGTTGCGCGCACGCGCACCGCGCCGGGGTAGCCCTCCTCCCCCGCCGGAGACAGCAGAGAGAGCACCACCCGCGACGGCTCCGCCAGCTCCGTCCGCCACAGGCGATCACTGAACCCCACCGCACCGCCGTGCAAGTGATTCGGCCCATTGTTGCAGGCCAGCTGATAGCGCACCCCGTCCAACTCGAAGCACCCGCCGGCAATGCGGTTAGCCACCCGCCCGCACACACTGCCGCAGTAGCAGGTATCCGCCCGCAGCTCCTCCTCCGTCTTGGGACCATACAGACAATCGACCCCCTGATAGCACACGGAAAGCAAGCGTGCGCCCCAATTCGTCAATCGCACGGAAAGCTCCGGCGACTCCAGCGTCAGAAACATCAGTTCATCCGTCATAAGAAAACTCAGCCATCAGCGGCGGCACTCCCAACGCGTCACCCGCCCCTCCTCAAAGGTCACGGAAGCGCGCTCCTCCGGCACATAGGCCGTCCTGCCCCAAGCATCGCAACACCCATAACAGCCCCACGCATGGTAGCCGCCGCCCGACATCATCACCGGGCGCAAGCTCGTGTACACCCAGCGCTCATAGCGACGACCGCCCTCCTGACCGAGCACGGGAGCCGCGCTCGGAGAGCCCCAGGCCAGCAGCACCGCCTCGCGGCTCATTCCCTCGCACAGCAACCCCTGCCGCACCAAGACCTGCTGCTGCGCCGGCAGCGACTGAAACAACACGGGATTCTGCGCAATGCGCTCAGCCGGACCCACACTACCGCAGGAAACAAGCGACAGTCCCACCGCCAGGCAAGCCCATACACGCGACAACATCCCCATAACACGCATGACAATAGCACCTCATTTCCGGCTTGCCAAGAAAAAAAAACGGTGCTAGAGTACAGGCGTTTCCATGAAATCGCACGCCTTTTTTTGCACACTGCTGGCTGCCCCCCTCGCGGTCTGTTCCGCGGCACAGGGGGCAGAGTCTGCCGATCTTGTGACCTCTGTTCTGCCGACTGACGGCACCCTGAAGCAAGGAGCCGTGGTTCGCGTGGTTCCCTCCGAAGAATTTGCGACCCTGCAAAAGGATGTACTGGAGCGCTTCGCCAAGCTCCCCAAGGAAAAACAGCAAGCCATCTCCGATCGTGCCGTCGAGATGACACTAGCGGAATACACCCCCGAACTCTGGCCCAACAAGGCCGACTATGACGCCTATGCCGCTGCGTGGAAGAAAGCCACCCTCATCAAAGCCGCCGACGTCGCCATCGGCCTGCGCAAAAACAGCGACGGCACCTACCACGTCATCTCCGCCACACGCATCTCCAACTCCGACACCATGCCCATCACCATGGGCTCGCTGAGCTACGACGCCACCAAGCACGTGTGGCTCTCCAACAACGGCGAAATGACAGGCAAGGAATTCCAAACCGACGAAAACCACCTGCTCGGCGCCCAAACCGGCATGGAATGGAGCCTGACCAAGGAAGACAGCCTCTCCATCCTCAAGGAGCAGGTGCGCGTCACCAAAGCCACCGACGGCAAAGGCGCCTACATCTACTACAACCTCTCGGAAATCTCCGCCTACAGCAAGTCCCCCATCGCCAACCACGGCTATGTCATCTTCCTGCCCCACACTGCAGCTGCCGCCAACACCGGCCGCCCGGGGCAAAAGTAACGCGCAGCCCCTTCTCCCGAGCGGGAGCCCGCAGCACGGCGGTCTCCCGCTTTTTATGCCGCAAACCCACCCCTGCCGCCACCCATGAGAATCATCGCCGGAGCCGCCAAAGGCATGCCGCTGCGCGTCCCCGACAGCGGCGTGCGCCCCACGCAAGACCGCGTCCGCGAAGCCCTCTTCAGCATCCTCGGCGAGCTCATTCAGGGCGCCCGCGTGCTCGACCTCTTCTGCGGCAGCGGCTCCGTCGGCATCGAAGCCCTCAGCCGGGGAGCCGCCACCGCGCGCATGGTAGACGAATCGCGTGCCTCCTGCGCCACCGCGCGGCACAACCTCGAGCGCTCGCGGCTGCGCGGCGGCAGCATCACGCAAAGCGACTGCCTCGCCTTCGTCCGCCGCGATCGCGGGTGCTACGACCTCATCTTTGCCGACCCGCCCTACTGCAAAGCCCTCGGCGACCGCGACCTGATTGCCGAGCTGCTCAACGATCGCACCGCCGAACTGCTCGCCCCCGGCGGCTACTTCATCGCCGAAGCCCAGCTCGGCTACGGCATCGGCACCGCAGCGGGCTGCAACTTCGCAGGCTGGGAGCTCGTCGAGCAGCGCAGCTACGGCAAAAACACCATCCTCTTCTACCGGGTAGCCAGCTCATGAAACGCCTCCTCTTCCTCTGCCTCTACAACCTCTTCTTCCCGATTTTCCTGCTCATCTCGCTGCCGGGCTACCTCATCAAAATGAAGAGGCGCGGCGGCTTCGGCACCGGCCTGCTCGAACGCTTCGGCATCTACCGCCGCCCCGCCGCCCAAGAACCCAGCGGCGGGCTCTACATCCACGCCGTCAGCGTGGGCGAAAGCTTCATCGCCCTCAAATTCATCCGCGAATGGCGCAAAACCCACAGCGAGCCCGTCGTGCTCGCCGTCGGCACCGCCACCGGACACCAAGTCGTGCGCCAAGCCGCCATTCCCGGCGTACGCCCCCTCTACGCCCCCCTCGACCTGCCGGGACTGCCCGGGCGCTGCCTCGACCGCTTCCGCCCGCGCGCCGTTGTGCTCATCGAGGCCGAACTCTGGCCCAACTTTGCCGAAGCCGCCCACCGCCGCCGGCTGCCCTTGCTCATGCTCAACGCCCGGCTCTCCCCCCGCAGCGAAAAGCGCTACGCCGCCGTGCGGGGGCTCACCGCCCTGCTCTTCTCGCGCCTCACCGCCCTGGCCGCCCAAAACGAGCGCGACGCGCGGCGCTTTGCCGGCATCGGCGTTACCCCCGACATCATCCGCAGCGTCGGCAGCATCAAGTTCGACGTGCTGGGCGACACCCCCCAAGAACCCCGTAGTGAATTCCGCGACATTCTTCAGCGCCTGAGCCAAGGGCGCCCCGTCGTGCTCGCTGCCTCCACCCACGCGGGGGAGGAAGCCCTCATTGCCCGTGCCATCCGCGAAGTCGGTGCCTGCCCCCTCATCATCCCACGCCACGCCGAACGGCGCGAAGCCGTCTGCACCGACCTGCGCGCCGCCGGATTCACCCCCCTGCTGCGCAGCGCCGGCTCCCTGCCCGAGGAACTGCCCGAGCAAGCCTGCTACGTGGCCGACACCACGGGCGAGCTGCGCGACTGGACCGCGCTGGTACAAGTCGCCATCATCGGCAAGAGCTTTCTGGCACGCGGCGGGCAAAACCCCGTAGAAGCCATCTCCGCACGCGTCCCCGTCATCGTCGGCCCCGACATGAGCAACTTTGCCGACCTGGTAGCGCTGCTTCGCGAGGCCGGAGGCATCCGCATCTGCACCGCCGAAGAGCTCACCGACACCCTGCGCCAAGTGCTGAGCGACCCTGCCGCCACCGCCGCGCAAACCGAAGCCGCCTACCGAGCCCTCAGCGTACACAGCGGCGCCACGGCACGCAGCGTCGCGCTGGTCAGCGAGTATTACTGCCGGAGCTGACTCCCACTCATTCCCTCACCCGCACCTGCAACACGCACTGATCTGCGGGTGGCACGTCCGTCTCCCAACAGCGGCGATACTGCAAGCGCAGCAGCTCCGTCCCCGGCTGCAACCCGCGCAGACGCACCCGCATCACCCCCGGCGCCCCGCACAGCGGCTCCTCCCCCTCCGGCGGCAGAGGCGGCACCTCAAAAGAAAGCTCCACCGCCACCACCGCCGAGCGCTGCGGCTTCACCAACTCCCACCGAAACCCCGTGCTCGGATTGCTCGGCAACGCCAACACCCGCTCCTCCCCCACCGCCACATCCACCACCCCCGACGGCTCTGCAGGCGCGCACAGCGCCGGCAGGGCTCCGAACAACATCAGCATCCGAAACAGCATACCCCACTACCCTAGCGCAAACACGTCCTCCATGCAAGCGCGATATGCTCAGGGCTCCAAACGCTCCGTCAGCGCATCCCAACGCCGCTTGGCCTCCAGAATCTCCTCGCGACTCACCGACGGCGACAACTCCCAGGTCAGGGGCATTCCCCGGCGGAAAAAGCGCGGCAGCAGACGCTCAAAATCCACATCGCCACCGCCGAAGGGCGCGCGGTGATCCCGCTGCGGCCACTGCACATCATTCACATGAGCCCCGAACAAATAGGGCTGCATGCGCTCCAAAAATTGCTCATGATCAAGCAGCAGCAGATTATGCTTGCGCTGAATATGCCCGAAATCGTGCCAGTAGGCCACCGCAGGGTCATCGCGAAACGCCTCCATCAGCGCGGGGAACTCCACATCGCCCGGCACCTGCTCAAAATGGCTGCGCCCCTCCACCGCCAACACCAGCCCCATCGGTCGCGCCAGCTCCGCCAGCTCCGCCAGAGCCTCCCGCGCCCGCGCCTCATACAGCGGCGCCTTCCTCTGCCGCTCCCGCACCAGCCTACCCTTCAGCGCCGCATACTCCCGCGTTCCCCGATACCCATGGCGCACCAGGCGTTGCAAGCGACGCGTCGCCTGCGAGCGCGCCATCAGCTCCACCATCCCCATGTGCAGCACCACATAACGCGCCCCCAACGTCGACGCCACCTGCAAGGTCTCGCGCGTCAGGCGCATGGCTCGCTCCCGCTCCTCCGCGCGATACGACGTAAAGCGATACACATCCGGCGCATCGCCCGTCACCTCCATCGGAGCCGGGCAAAAATTGTGCACCCCCGCCACGCGAATGCGCCCCTCCTCCACCGACTGCACGATCCCCGGCAGTAGAGACAAAGGCAAGCCGTGCGAAGCCTCAATGGTGTCAAAACCCAGCTCACGAATCGCATCGCACAAGCGATTTCCATCCGCAAACTGCTTGCTGTTCCAGCAGGTAGAAAACACATTCATTCGCCCATCCTAACACCCCCACCACACTCTGTAAACCCCTTTCCGAAGTGCATCCGCAGAATGTTCATGGTCGCTCGCGCATGAAGCCTTGGCTGCGGCCAAGCACCCGCAGCCGTGCTCGTGAGTGCGCGCAAATGCTCAGAGCTCACCGCGCTGTTCGGCCTCGCGCAGATCCTGCGTGAGCTTCATGGCGCAGAAATTCGGTCCGCACATCGAGCAGAAATGCGCTTTCTTAGCGCTGCTGTGAGGCAGGGTCAGGTCGTGGTAAGCGCGGGCACGGTGAGGATCCAACGAGAGGTTGAATTGATCCTCCCAGCGGAATTCAAAGCGAGCCTTGGCCAAGGCGTTGTCGCGCAACTGGGCGGCGGGGTGTCCCTTGGCCAAGTCGGCGGCATGGGCGGCGAGTTTGTAGGTCACAACCCCCTCGCGCACATCCTCGCGATCGGGAAGGCCGAGGTGTTCCTTGCGGGTCACATAGCAGAGCATGGCACAGCCGCGCTGGGCGATGGCTGCTCCGCCAATGGCGCCGGTGATGTGGTCGTAGCCGGGGGCAATGTCACTCGCCAGCGGTCCCAGCGTGTAAAACGGCGCCTCCGCACACCATTCGAGCTGCTTGCGCATGTTCTCGGGAATGAGTTGCAAGGGAACATGCCCCGGTCCCTCGTTCATGACCTGCACCCCCTTGTCCCAAGCGCGGCGGGTGAGCTCGCCCTGCACCTCCAGCTCGGCCAGCTGCGCGTAGTCGTTGGCATCGGCAATGGAGCCGGGGCGCAGACCATCGCCGATGGAGATACCGACATCATAAGTGGCCAGAATGTCGCAGATGTCATCCCAGCGCTCGTAGAGGAAGTTTTCGCGGCTGTTGAGCATCATCCACTTGGCGATGATGGAGCCGCCGCGCGAGACAATGCCCGTGGCGCGCCGCGCGGTGTGGGGCACAAAGCTGCGGAGCAAGGCGGCGTGGATGGTCACATAGTCCACCCCCTGCCGCGCCTGCTCGATGAGTGTATCGCGGAAGATGGGCCAGCTAAGATGCTCGACCATGCCGCTGCATTTCTCGAGACTTTGGTACAGGGGAACGGTACCGATGGGGACGGGACTGTTGCGCAGAATCCACTCGCGGGTGCGGTGAATGTCCTTGCCCGTGGAAAGATCCATGACGGTATCTGCTCCCCAGTGGATGGCCCAGCGCAATTTCTCAACCTCTTCGGCAATGCCACTGGAGATGGCGGAGTTGCCGATGTTGGCGTTGATTTTGCAGAGGAAATTGCGCCCGATGATCATGGGCTCTGCCTCGGGGTGGTTGATGTTGGCGGGAATGAGCGCTCGCCCGGCAGCGATTTCATCGCGCACGAATTCGGGGGTGAAGTAGGCAGGCATGCGGTTGCCGGGGCGAGGTTCCGCGGGGTGTTGGTAGTTGAGATCCGCACGGCGCAGCAGGCTGTGGTGCGAAAATCCCTCTTGCGCGGCGAGCTCTGAGGGACGTGGCATGCCGGTGCCCAACTCATCGAGCAGTTGTTGAGCGGCCTCGGGGCGGCTCTTGGCGCTGGGGAAGCGATCGAAGATGCTCTTAAACGCCGCCTCGCGCCCCAGATTTTCGCGGATGGCCACATATTCCATCTCGGGGGTGATGATGCCTCGGCGGGCATAGGCTCGTTGCGTGGGCGGTTGCGCGAGGTCGCACGCCCGCAACGCACCGTCCGCATCGGACTCGATGTCGCCGCGCGCGGCAATCCACGGCGCGCGCAAGCGGGGTAGCCCGTCTTCCTCCCGGCCGTGGAACTCCGGGTCTCCCCAGGGGCCGGAGCAGTCGTAGAGCCGCACGGGCGCATTGGTCTCGGTGCGTCCGTCGGGGAAGAGGGTGTCCTCCTGCATCACCTCGCGCATGGCCACGCGCAACTCGGGGTAGAGCTTGCCGGGGATGTAGATGCGGTGAGAGCCGGGGTATTGCAGGTCTGCCGTGTTCATGGGCTTGAGTTTACGCTTTTTTTGCCTGCAAGGAAAGCGAAAAAGCTGTTCCAGAGTGGCTGTATCAGTTGTAGCATCACGAAACTCAAACAACCCGCAACCAGGATGAAATACCCCCACAGGCATCAGCGTGGCTATTCCCTGCGGCTCCGCCGCAGCTGTGGACACTCGCCAGGTCCCGCTCGGCCTCTGTAAACGACGCGAGCCGCAAGGTGTTACCCTTGTGGCTCGTGCTTAGCTCCGGCAGCATCTTGCCTCGCACCCGCCCCACGGGTGCTCGCCCCTGCGGGGCTTTATGCGCTTGCGCGCACAAAGGCTTCACTGCCTTACCTCGCTATGCTCGGGGGCTCCGCCCCGCCGTCGGCAGTGGTGCCTCGCACCCGCCCCACGGGTGCTCGCCCCTTCGGGGCTTTGCGCGCTTGCGCGCAAAGGCTTCACTGCCTTACCTCGCTCCGCTCGCCCCCTTCGGGGGGCCGTCGGCAGTGG